>NZ_JBSFTE010000001.1:0-467631 GCF_053590565.1 Micromonospora sp. NPDC003197
ACCAATCAAATAGATCAGCCGGCCGGGGTTCAAACATAACTTGGCACTGGCTTATCAAGCACCCTGTTGAGTTCTCAAAGAACAAACACACACCAAGACATGCCAGACTAATCCGGAAAGCCCTGGGGCTGATGTTCAAGTCTATGTAGTCGGACCTGCATGGTCAGGTCGGGAGTCCGACCCTACCACTTGGACCAACCGTCCCCGCGTGTTGACGCACACCGTACCCGGTGGTCGTTTCGTTCGGGGGAAGCCTTCAGACCGGCCGACTCGCTACCTTGCGGCGCTGTCCGCCCGGCTCCTGCCGGCTTCGTTACTCTACCCGGTCGGTTTCGCGATCGCAACTCCGGCTTGCCGGTCAATCGCACCACCCGGTTCCAGTCTCGCTCGGCGGTCACCCGCCCCGAGCCTGGCGCTTGCGGTTCCGGCCGTTTTGTCCGGTGTTCCGCTTGCAGAGAGAAAGTTACGGGACCACGCGACAGAACACAAATCAACGCCTGTCAACCCGTTTCCCGAGGGCCTCCGCTGTGGGCGGAGAGCGGATCAGGAAGCGCGAACGAGGCCTTCGTTGTGCCAGAGTGTGAGCCATGACCGGTAGCTCCGGAACCTGGACGCAGGACCCGCTGCTCGGGCTCCTTCTTCCCCTGTGGCAACTGGTCATCGGCGTCCTGGTGCTGGCCGCCGTTCTCCTGTCTGTGCAACGGCTGGCCCGCCGAGGGCCTTCCCGGATGACAACCGCGATGCTGGTAACCGGAAGCGTCATCGTCGGGCTCGCCGTACTCGGCGTCCTGGTTCAGCGCTAGGACGGACCGTTCCACGCCGAGGCCGGTCACGCTGATCCGTACCGCCCGTGGACGGAGTCACATCCGCCGGTTGGCCAGGCTCGGCAGTTCCGACCGAATCCGGGCCAGCCGGGCGAGGTCGAGATCCGCGATGGTCACACCCACCGCGTCGGGTGCCTGGGCCAGCACCGTGCCCCAGGGATCCACGACCATGCTGCGACCAAAGCAGGTACGCCCCGGCTCGTGATCGCCGATCTGGCCGGCCGCCACCACGTAGCACTGGTTCTCGATGGCCCGGGCCCGCAGCAGTACCTCCCAGTGATCCCGGCCGGTGTGCAGCATGAACGCGGCGGGCACCACCAACACCTGCGCACCGCCGACGACGGTGAGCTGTCGGTACAACTCCGGGAAGCGCAGGTCGTAGCAGATGGACAGGCCCACCGGTACGCCGTCGACCGAGGCGACCACCGGATCGTCACCCGGTGCGACTCCCCGAGACTCAAGGTAGGAGACCCGACCGGGAATCTCCACGTCGTACAAATGGATCTTGCGATAGGCCGCCGCCCGCGTACCGGATCGGTCGAACAGCAACGAGGTGTTGTAGGTCCGTTCCGCGTCTGGGCCAGTCTCGTGGAACGAGCCCGCCAGCACCCACATTCCCAGCCGTCGGGCAGCCGCAGCGAAGAACGCCGCGAACTCGCCATCGACCGACTCCGGCTTCGGAGCTCGGGATCCGAGGCCGAGATAGTCGACGTACTCCGGCAGCACGGCCAGGTCGGCACCGTCGGCTGCGGCCCTCGTCAACAGTTCCTCGGCGACGGCCAGATTGGCCGCCCGGTCCTCGCGAGAGTTGAGCTGGCATACGGCGACACGCATGCATCGACTCTACGGCCGTCGACGAGCTCGGACCATCCATCGAGGCCAGACCGAAGGCCACTCCCGCAGAACGCGACGCGAGGTGCCCGCAGAACGCGACGTGGGCCGCTCTCAGGACCCAGCGTGGGTGAGGAGTGCCTCCGCCCCAACCGGACGGTAGCCCGCCGCGAGAAAGGCGCGCAGACTCGCCGCGTTGCCCGGCGCGATCTGCGCCCAGACCGGCCGCCCCTGCGGGCTGAGGTAACGCGCGGCCCCGGCCAGTCGCCGACCAAGGCCCGTACCCCGGGCAGTCTCGTCCACCTCGACCGCGACCTCCCACCGTCCGGTCAGTCCGCGACCGAGGATCAGGACGCCGCCGACGGTGATCCAGACCCGGACATCGTCGCGGTACCGGTGTGCCCGGCGTACGCGGGGATGGTCGGCGGCCCGAATCGGGGTGAGCGGCAGCTCCGGAGGCCCGTCGAGCGGATCGGCCAACAGCACCGCGTCGATGTTGTTGACGGTCAGACCAGTCTTGTCGCAGATCGCGGTGAGGAACGGCGGATTCAGCGGGGCCGACAGGTCACCATCGGCAAGCTGGTCATGCACCCAGTCCGGATCGACGTCGGCGGCCACCACCGAGAGACCTGGAAAGGCAACCACCGCTGCGGCCCGCCCGGCTGGCTGCGGGGAGGTACGCAGCCATGGGCGATCGGGCAGCTGCTCGCCCTGCTCGACGCGGCGCAACAGCTCACCGAGATCGACCCTCGATGGAGTGGTCAGGCCGACTTCTCCTCGCGGTCCCGACGCCGGCGGCCAGTGAACTCACGCGGCACGATCGTCGGGTTGACGTTCTCCAGTACGACCTCGCGCGTGATCAGGACCCGAGCGGCGTCCGGGTTGCTGGGCACCTCGTACATCACGGAGAGCAGAACCTCCTCCATGATGGCGCGAAGCCCACGGGCCCCGGTGCCGCGCAGCATGGCCTGGTCGGCGATAGCCTCCAGGGCTGCTGTGTCGAACTCCAGCTCGACCCCGTCCAACTCGAACAGCCGCTGGTATTGGCGGACAAGCGCGTTGCGCGGCTCGGTCAGAATCTTGACCAGTGCGTCCCGGTCGAGGCTGCGCACGTTGGTGATCACTGGCAGCCGGCCGATGAACTCGGGGATCAGGCCGAACTTGAGCATGTCCTCGGGCATCACCTGGCCGAAGATGTCGTCGGTCGACCGCTCCGACACCGCCCGCAGGTGGGCACCGAAGCCCAACCCGCCCTGGCCGGTACGGGACTCGATGATCTGGTCCAGGCCGGCGAAGGCACCACCGCAGATGAACAACACGTTCGAGGTGTCGATCTGGATGAACTCCTGGTGCGGATGCTTACGCCCGCCCTGCGGGGGCACGTTGGCGACCGTACCTTCGAGGATCTTGAGTAGCGCCTGCTGGACCCCTTCGCCGGAGACGTCCCGGGTGATGGAGGGGTTCTCCGACTTACGGGCGATCTTGTCGACCTCGTCGATGTAGATAATCCCGGTCTCGGCACGCTTGACGTCGTAGTCGGCTGCCTGGATGAGCTTGAGCAGGATGTTCTCGACGTCCTCACCGACGTAGCCGGCTTCGGTCAGCGCGGTGGCGTCGGCAATGGCGAACGGCACATTGAGCATCCTGGCCAGGGTCTGCGCGAGGTGGGTCTTACCGCAACCGGTGGGACCGATCAACAGGATGTTGGACTTGGAGAGTTCAACGGCGTCGTTACCCGAGCCAGGTGTCCCGGCTGTCTGCGCCTGGATGCGCTTGTAGTGGTTGTAGACCGCCACCGACAGCGCCTTCTTGGCCGGATCCTGCCCCACCACGTAGGAGTCGAGGAACTGGCAGATCTCCCTCGGTTTGGGCAGCTCTTCCCACTTGACCTCACCGGACTCGGCCAGTTCTTCTTCGATGATCTCGTTACAGAGATCTATGCACTCGTCACAGATGTAGACCCCGGGGCCCGCGATGAGCTTCTTGACCTGCTTCTGGGACTTGCCACAGAAGGAGCACTTCAGTAGGTCGCCGCCGTCGCCGATCCGTGCCACCTACGTTCTCCCTGCATTCATCGGCCGGCACGCCGGCCCTGCCCTGAGGACGCTCATGTCCCGTCAGTCTCCGCTCCGCTCGCCGGTCCGCCCGAGGAGCGGTGCAGACCCGACGTTACCCGCTGCGGGAGTTTTCTCCGACCCCAAAAACGGGTGTGTCAGGGGCTGTCCGATAACACTCGTTCGGCCAGCCCCTGACCCGGGTTGCTCAGCGTGCGGCGTTCGCCGCCAGCAGCCCCTTCTTACGGCTGGTCAGAATGGTGTCGACCACACCGTATTCACGGGCTTCTTCAGCCGTCATGATCTTGTCACGGTCAATGTCCTTGCGGACCTTGTCGACGGGCTGGTTGCAGTGCCGCGACAGCATCTCCTCCAGCTGGGTCCGCATCCGCAGGATCTCGCGGGCCTGGATCTCGATGTCCGAGCCCTGCCCGTATCCGCCCTCGGTGGCCGGCTGGTGAATGATGATGCGGGAATTGGGCAGCGCCATCCGCTTACCCGCCGTACCGGCGGCAAGCAGCACCGCCGCCGCACTCGCCGCCTGCCCCAGGCAGACGGTCTGGATGTCCGGGCGGACGTACTGCATTGTGTCGTAGATCGCCGTCATGGCCGTGAACGAACCACCGGGCGAGTTGATGTACATGATGATGTCGCGATCCGGGTCGGTGCCCTCAAGCGTCAGCAGCTGGGCCATCACGTCGTTGGCCGACGCGTCGTCCACCTGGACACCGAGGAAGATGATCCGGTCCTCGAACAGCTTGTTGTAGGGGTTGGACTCCTTGACCCCGTACGACGTGCGCTCGACGAAAGACGGGAGAACGTAGCGGTTGTGCACAGCCGCGAACTGGGGCGGCAGGCTCAGGTCAGTCATCGTCAGCTCCTAGCTCAGGGTCCCGGCGCCTTCCGGAACCTGCGTGGCTCCGGTGATCACCTTGTCGATGAAGCCGTAGTCCTTGGCCTCCACCGCGGTGAACCAGCGGTCGCGATCCGAGTCAGCCTCGATCTGCGCCTGGTCCTGGCCGGTGTGGTGCGCGACCCGCTCCTGGAACATCCGCTTCGTGTAGAGCATCTGCTCTGCCTGGATCGCGATGTCCGACGCGGTGCCGCCCATGCCGCCGGACGGCTGGTGCATCATGATCCGCGCGTGCGGCAGGGCGTAACGCTTGCCCTTGGTGCCGGCGC
Organism: Micromonospora sp. NPDC003197; assembly: GCF_053590565.1. Lineage (NCBI taxonomy): Bacteria > Bacillati > Actinomycetota > Actinomycetes > Micromonosporales > Micromonosporaceae > Micromonospora > Micromonospora sp. NPDC003197. The sequence goes on from NZ_JBSFTE010000001.1 coordinate 4,892, forward strand.
AGAGCAGCAGCTGCCCCATTGACGCCGCCATGCCCATCGCGACCGTGGAGACGTCGTTGTCGATGAACTGCATCGTGTCGTAGATCGCCATACCGGAGTAGACCGAGCCACCCGGCGAGTTGATCCACAGGTTGATGTCGCGCTCCGGGTCTTCGGCGGCGAGCAGCAGCAGCTGGGCACAGATGCGGTTGGCGACCTGGTCGGTCACCTCACTGCCCAGGAAGATGATGCGCTCCTTGAGCAACCGGTTGTAAACCGAGTCGTCGAGGTTGCCAATTGAGTCCCCACCGCGGGCCTCGGTCACCCGGAGGGGCATCGCTGGGATATGCATTTCGGTCATGGCAGCCCTTCGCTCTCCGTACCGTCTTACGCCCGACACTAACCGGTCACTGGGGCCACAGAGCCCCTCTCGGGACAGTGTTCGCTCTCAGCGCACCCCTTCATGGCGTACGCCAGAACGAGTCCGGCCACCACGCGCCGCAAGCGACACGGGGCGGCCGGACGACGTCAGGATCAGTGCTCGTGGTCGTGGTCGTGCTCGTCAGCGCCCTCGCCACGCACCGCGTCCAGGGTCACCACGTTGCCAGCCGAGTCGGTGATCTTGATGCGCTCCATCACCGAGGACAGCGCCTTACCCCGCCGTACGTCGCCGAAGACCGCGCCGGCAGCGCCGGAGCGGACCAGCTGGTCGTAGTACTGCTGGGGAGCCATCCCGGCCCGCTGCGCGCGGTGCACGATCTCGTGCCCGAACTCGTCGTCGGAGACCTGTACGTCCTCGGCGTCGGCCAGGGTGTCGAGCAGCAGCTGGATCTTGACGCCCTCGGTGGCCGCCTCGGTCAGCTCGGCGTCGATCTGCTCCTCGGTCTTCTCCTCAGCGGCGAGGTACTCCTCGAGCGAGGCACCGATGCGCTCCAGCTGGTCGACCATGGCCTGCTTGCGGTGCTCAACCTCGTCCCGGACGACGCCCTCCGGCGCGGGCACCTCGGCGGCTGCCACCAGCTGCTCCAGGGCCTTGTCCCGGGCGGCGTAGATCTGCTCGACCTTCTTGCCCTGGGTCACCCGCCCGCGCAGGTCGTCACGCAGCTCCTCCAGGGTGTCGAACTCGCTGGCCAACTGGGCGAACTCGTCGTCCAGCTCGGGCAGCTCCTTCTCCTTGACCGTACGCACGGTCACCGCGACGTCGGCGTCCTGACCAGCGAAGTCACCGCCGACCAGCTGGGTCACGAAAGTGGTCGATTCGCCGGCTGAGAGCCCGACCAGGACCTCGTCCAGTCCGGGTAGGAGCTGCTTGCTGCCGACCTCGTGGGAGATGTTGGTGGCCGATCCGCCCGGCACCTCCGCGCCGTCGACCGTCGCGGCCAGGTCGATCTGCACGAAGTCGCCCTCCTGGGCGGCCCGCTCGACCGTCTTGAGGGTCGCGAACCGCTGGCGGAGGCCGTCCACCTGCTCGTCGATCTCGTTGTCGCCGATCTGGACCTCGTCGACCGTCACCTCGATGCCGGACAGGTCGGGCAGGATCAGCTCCGGCCGTACGTCCACCTCGGCGGTGAACTTCAGCACCTCGCGGTCGGTCAGCTCGGTGATCTCCACCTCGGGGCGACCGAGAGTCTTGATCTCGTGCTCGCGTACGGCGGTGAGGATGTTCTCCGGGATGGCCTCCTGCACCGCCTCGTTGAGCACGGCACCCCGGCCGACCCGCTGGTCGATGACGTTGGCCGGCACCTTGCCACGACGGAAGCCCGGCACGTTGACCTGCTGGGCGATCTCCCGGTACGCCTTCTTGAGGCTCGACTCGAGCTCGACGAACGGCACCTCGATGGCGAGCCGCACGCGCGTCGGGCTCAGAGTCTCGACGGTGCTCTTCACAGGCGTACTCCTTGACAGATCTCAGTCTGATATGGGCGTGATTCGGCTCATCGAGTGTAGGCGAACCAGCATGTGGCACCGGCGGCACCCGACGCCGCGGTCGTCTTTCACAGTCGGGGTGGCGGGATTTGAACCCACGGCCCCTCGCTCCCAAAGCGAGTGCGCTACCAAACTGCGCCACACCCCGTGGCCGACGAAGAGTGTATGCCTTCCGTGCCCGGTCGCGCCCGCTGGTATCGGCGCGGCGGATACGAGACCCCCAACGACACCTCACCGAAGCCCTCTTATAACCCTCCGTACCGGGTCATATACGGCCTCGGTCGCGGTGGCGCGGGCCACCGACAACGACCGACCCACCAGCTCCGCGACCAGGCCAGGCTACGCGATCAAGTGGGCTCCGTGACCAGGCCGGGAAGGTTCAGGGGTACGCCGCAGGCGACATCGATCGAATCCTGGTGGATACCCCGTCGCCCCCAGCCACCTAGACCGGGTACGCTGTTCCCCACGTCCTGGGTAACCAAGACGTACGCGGGCGTAGCTCAATGGCAGAGCTTCAGTCTTCCAAACTGACGGTGCGAGTTCGATTCTCGTCGCCCGCTCCACCAGCAACGGCCCAGGTCAGCGAGCACATCGCCGCACCTGGGCCGTTCTCGTTCCAGCCTTCTTCGATCTTGCGGGCCATTAGCGGGCCATTAGCCGATCCGGGCCGGTATGCCGGCCGCACCATCGTCGGGGTCAACGCCCTTCCGACGACGCCGGACCGTCTTCCGAGCCGTGGGCTGAGCCTTGGCAATCCGGCGGTCCATTCCGGCCGCGATCTCCCGATCACGCTCGCTGTTCGCGTGCTGGTAGATAAGCGCCGCTCGCATGCTGGCATGCCCCATCCGATGCATCAGATCCCGGGTACTCGCCCCGGTTGCGGCAGCAAGGTTGTTCCCCGTGTGCCGTAGATCGTGAAAGTGAAAACCCTCTGGCATGCCGGCCGCCCGCAGAGCCTCCACCCACTTCACTGCCCGGCGGAAGTTCCCGGTACGCAGCGCCGCGCCCTTGTCCCCCGTGAACACCAACGCGTCGGGCTCGTCCCCCACGTACTCCTTCAAGTGGCAGTTGAGAGCGGACCTGGCAGCGGCCGGGAGCGCGACCGTACGGACGCTGGCCGCAGACTTCGGTGGACCGAACTCCAGCCGATTACGCAACGCCGCCAACTTGCGAGGCACCCGCACCACTCCGGCCGCCAGGTCGATATCGGAGCGCCGCAGCGCCACCAGTTCGCCCCATCGCAGACCGGAGAACGCGGCTACGAGTACGAGGGCAGAGAACCGGGGCGGCATCTGGTCAGCGAGCGCGAGCACCTGGGCTACGGTGGCCACCGGTCGTTCCGGGGTGTGATAGCGGTCATACCCAGGGATGCGGCACGGGTTCTGCCGAATGATCTCGTCTTCCTTGACGGCGGTGTTGAGAATCGCCCGCAGCAGCGAGTACGCCTTCACCGCCTGGGGCTCGGTTGTTCCCCCGTCGAGGAGCTGTTTACGCCAGCTCCGAATGGTCTGCGGCTTGATCGCGCCCAGGGCCAGGCTGCCAAGGCGCGGCCGGATGTGGAGCCGGAACAGATCTTCGTAGTTCTCCCGCGTACGCGGTTGGAGTTTCCGTTCAGCGATCCACTTCTGCCCATACTTGTCGAGCCGGACCTCACCGGCCTCCGGAGCCGACCATTCGCCCTTGATGATCTCCGATTCGATCAGCGTGAGCCATCGGATCGCCTCCCGCTCGGTCACAAACGTGTGTGGAGCAGTCCGGTCGATCCCGTCCGGGCCGGTATACCGAGCCTGGAACCGGCCAGATGCTCGCTTTCGCACGTTGCCGAAACGACGATGCCCCTTGCTGTTCGCCATCAGGCGACCTCCCCCAGGTAGCTACGCAGGTGCGCACGGGTCATCGGGACGACCCGGTTCCCCTCGATGTAGGCGGTGACGGCGGACGCCTCGAAGCGCACCAGGCGACCGACCTTGACGAACGCGATGCGCCGCTCAGCTACCAGCCGGCGCACGAATCGCGGTGTTGCTCGGAGGCGAGCGGCGACCTCATCGGCGGTCAACAGCTCGTCATCCATCCGGTTCCTCCTCGTTGGATCAGGCAGCGGGGGCCAAGTGATCGATCGGCGTTGCCGAAACAGCGGCGGCTGTTCGTTGTCGGGCGGTGTTGAGGTCTGCCCGCCAGCGGATACGGGCCGAGACGGCGCGCAGGATGCGGTGTTCCAGGGGTAGGACGTCGGGGTCTTCGGGTCGGGCCAACTCGAACCGGTAGCGCTGTGGCCCGTCCGGTTCGGTCACAGCCTGGTCGTGTTCCTCGGTGTCGGCCATGCCGCCAGCGAGGATGGCCCGGACCCATGCCCGGTTATCCGCCCGGTGGTCGGCCAAGGTCTTGCCGGACCACTGACGGGAGACCAGTACCCGCCGGCCGGTAAAGCCGAGCGTGGACCGTTGGTGGACTTTTCCGGTGCAGCGGCCGGGGGTCAGGCCCGCCTTGACCCCGTCGGGTTGGACGCCGTAGAGGAGCCAGTTCGCGCACGTCGGCGAGCACGGCAACACCGACAGCTCAGCGTGGAGCCGGTCGAAGTGCGCCTTCTGCGCGTCCGATCGTGGCTTGGCCTGGTCGGTCAGGTCCTTGGTGACGTACTTCGTGACGTAGCGGATGGACCGCTCGGCATCCTTGGTGCCCTGCTCGATGCCGCGCGCGTCGATCCGGCCGAGCCGAGCGACGTACGCCGGGCGGCTGTCGGGTTCCTCCAGGGCGTCGAGGGCTTCCGCCCAGGTGGGCAGCGGCTGCCTTGTTTTCGGGGCGACGTATGCCTGTTGGTCGACGTCCCAGACCGGCGGCTTGTCGACGCTGTAGACAAGCCGGTCGACGTGGGGCCACCACACCTGGTGATACGTCGCGGCGGCGATCTGCTTCAACAGCCGCCGGGGCAGGGTGCCCCGGATGGCGAAGTGCGCGTGCGGGGCCAACCGGCGTTGTAACTCGATGGCTCCGGCGTATTGGACGTTCCAGCCGGCGGCGCGGCGGACGTTCTGCCACCACCGGTCCAACACCCGGGCGAAGTGGATCGCGTCCAAGGCAGCCCGCCGGTAGTCGTAGCTGGTCGGGTCGACGGGGGTACCGAGCACGTCATCGTGTTGGCCGTGCCGCTCCCCACACTCACACGGCGCGATGTAGGCACCCCGGCGGAGGTGGGAGTGCACCGGCCCGTGTGAGCCGAGGGTGAGCGTGACCAGCATCGACGGCCGGTGCGTCTTGCCCGCCTTCCCGCTGTAGGCCCGGCCCACGGTGCGCGGGTCGACAGGAAGCCGGGGCAGGTCCGGCGAATCCTGCCGCCGTTTCGTGGACCGCTTCCGCCGAGGCCGCTCATCCCGCTCTTTCGGCGTCAGGTGCCCGCGTAGGTTGGTTTCGGCCAGGGCCTCATCCAGCTCGACAATGCCCTGATCGAGGTCAGCGATCAGCGCTACCCGGTCATCGGGGTGCATCGGCTGGTATTGCAGAGCCTCCCGTTCGAACTCCATGTGCGCCCGCACCCGCACCAGCGACAGGACATCCTCACCCGGCTCGTCGGGTCGGATGGCCGGCTCGTCCGCCAGGTGCCAGCCCTCGCGGATCTGTTGGATGCGTAGCCGCCGGTTGCGTTCCGCGCACGGCTTGCACTTCACGGCCAGGGTCGCGCCGCAGGGGACCTCTACGACTTCGGTCACCCCGGTCACGGTGTCGGTACGCCGCAGCGCCAGAGGCCGGACGCACACGCCGTTTTCCTCAGCAAGGCGCTTGAGCGCGTCCTTGGCCAGGGGCATACGCATCCGGTCGGCCCGGGAACCCGGCCGAGGCGGTTCCCCGGCCGGAATCACGGTGGGTTGGGGGTGGGTCATGGGGTGGCCTCCGCAGATGCCGAAGGGGTGAACCGGGTGCCATTACGCGCGGCGAAGGCGGTCGCCGGTACCGGAACCAGTCCAGGCCGGTCAGACTCCCGACGGACCAGATCGACCATCGCCACCTGGTCGACGGAGTTGGTCCGCTCGTCGGACCGGTCGGTGTCCTGCTCGACCTGCGCCGGGGGCAGTTCTTCCGTGTCGTCGTCTTCGACTGGGACCAGGTCAGCCGGGTACAAGTCAGCGGCTGGTGGCGTCGGTTTGACGTTGAGGACGAGTTTCGACAGGCCGAGGAACGCCAGCGCGGGTACGGCGGACAGCAGCCACCCGGACAGGCCAGGCTTGGCTACCGCCAGTTGTGCCGACAGGGACAGGGCCACGGCGGCGACGAGCAGGAACATCGGGTAGCCGACCGGGCCGCCTGTGCGTCGCCGTTTGCGGATGGTGAGCAGGGCGGCGATGGGGATGAGTTCGGAGATCGCCGCGTTGGCCCAGCCGAACCAGTCCCCGGTACCGGCCGGTGAGTGGGTCATGGTCCAGTCGTGGACGTGGGTGAACGACGCCGCCCCCGCCAGGCCACCGACGATGAGGAGGATGAGGACCAGGACCACGCCCTCGAACCGGTCACCGATGCTGGACGCGGTGGTCTTCACGCCGCCACCTCCCGCCCATCGGTGTCGTCCAGTCGCCGGTAGTCGCAGCCCAGGTCACGGATGTCGGTGTCGGTGAGATAGGAGAACCGGACCCGGACGGGTTCCCGCACACCATCAAGGGCCACATAGCCGACCCCGGGCGAGGTTTCCGGGATCCGGTCACACACCGCACCTCGGTTGCGGGCACCGTCGCCGAGGACCATGTCCACCTGTTCCGGTTCGGTCAGCCGCAACGCAATGCGGGTCGGGAACAGGTCCCGGAACGGCAGCACGTCCTTACGTGGGTCCTGCAACGCCGCGACCACGTGCACCCCGACCGCCCGGCCCTGCGACAGGAGCAGTCCGAGGGCTTCCCGGATCCGGTCGCGGACCTTCCGATCAGTCAGATAGGCGGTGAGTGCGGCCAGCTCGTCGACGACCAGGACGATCAGCGGCTCATCTGTGGTCGGGACGTGTTGGCGGGTGACCCCACGCAGTACGGCGGCGCGTTGCCGCATCCGTTTCACGGCCTCTTCCAGGACCCCGGCCATGCTGTCCGGATCGTCGTAGGCGAACCGCGCGAACAGCGGCACCCCGGCAGCGAGTTCCATTCCGCCCTTGGGGTCGAACGCCCACAACTCCACCAGGCCCGAGCGGACACCACCCGCCAACGCGCGGATTAGCGACCAGATCACCGAGCCTTTGCCGGAGTTCGTCGCCCCCGCGATCAGCACATGCGACCCGGCCAACCGCAGTCGATACAGGTCCCCGTCTTCCCGGTAGCCGAGGGGCAGGCCGTCCAGGTCCGGCACCACCGGCACCGGCAACGGCTTCACCATCGCGGCCAGGGGGTCGCGGCGGACGAAGTGCAACACCACCCGATCCGGCCGGCTCGTGCTCTGTGCCCGGCCCTCACGAAGCCGGAACGCGTAGGCGAGACGTTCCGCGGCCTGCCCCCAGTCATCCGGAATCTGACCGGGCAGCATCCGCACCGTCACCCGATCCCCGAACCGGTCACACCGCACCGACAGCAGTTGGGGCACGTAGCGGTCACCGGCGAACGCCGTCGCCAACCCACAGGTAGCCATCACCGAGGCCCAACCACGCCGATAGACCCACAGGCGACGCCACCGAGCCACGACCGGATACCAGCCGAAGCGCAGCCACGACGCCGGATGCCACCGCCACCAACCGAGACAGAGCCCGACCACGGCCAGGACCACACCTACGAGCGTCGGCCAGCCGAACCGCGCCCAGATCCACCCAGCGACCAGGGTTGGGGCGGTCAGCCACCAGTAGCGGACCGCCAACACCGACATGCGGACCAGGCCCCGTAGCAGCCACCAGAAGACCAGCAACCAACCCGGAATCCGCCACGCCGGAAGCCGCACGTTCATCGGCGCGACCGGGACCTTCTCCCCCGGAATCACATTGATCAACGGCACGACCAGTCACCACCCCAGACAACCCGGGACCGGCGCGGCCGAGCCAACGTCGCCAAACACATGCGGCACGCCATCCGCCGCAGATCAAACCGACGAGGCTTCACCCACTCCTCGCAGTGCGGGCAGTAAATCGCCACCACCCGAGCAGCAGCCGGCGACAACCCAACTGCCCGGCGTAGGACGGCTTCGACCTCACGGCCGACGTGCCGCAACCACACGAGACGAATACGGCGCATCACGACCACCTCCGACGCAGCCGGTACGGCGACGGGGTGACGTCCGAGCAGGTGCCGCAGACGAAGGCGAACGGCGGCATCGCGACCAGCTCGTCGCAGACCTCGCAGTGTCGCCACACCTCGCTACGGCGGGTGGAGACACGGGCGAGCTTCACTAGCATGGGCATCGCAGCCCTCCCCTTTCTGAGGGGTTGAAGGGTTGGGAAGCGCGGGACGGGCCGGGATCTTTGGACGGACGAAGGCCCGCCCCGCGCGGTTGTTCAGATCAGGCAGCAGCGGCAGCGACAGCGGCCGGCTTGATCGCCGAAGCCCGCAGCGAGTACGCCATGCGTGCCTTGCACTGCCCCGATGACTTGCACCGCTGCGAATCGACGTACGGGGTCAGCGTCAGACCCTCGAACTGGATAGCCGGCGGGTAACCCGGCACCGCCGACGCCGGAGGAACCGGCTGATGCGGCGCGATCACCTTCACCTTGACCTCAGTGGACCGACCGAACTTCCCCGCATCCGGGTCCAGGTCCAACACCCGAACCACCCACACCCGCTCACCCGTCTCCTTGTCCCGAGCCTGGTTATCCGGCTCACCACGCCGCTCGAAGTCCACCTGCGCATCCACACCGAGACACAGCGCCCCAGCCGGGAAGACGTAGTCGAACGGAACCGGCACCTTCAACGTCAGCGGAACCACGGCAGCACCTCTCGACCCAGAACCAGCCGCCTAATAACTCGGCTAGTTGACTTGTTAAGTGGCTCGAAAGTAGTTCGCGTTCACTTGACTTGTCAAGTGGTTGAGTCGATCTCGAAAGTGTCAGTCCAGCGGGTAGACGTCTTCCAGGTCGTGGCGGGAGGCCGGGAGCAGGACATCGACCGCCAGCAGCGGCACCCCGCGCCGGTCGCAAATCGCCAGGAGCACAGTCAAGATCGGATCGCTCTGGCCGACCTGCAACAGGGACGCTTCATCCGAATCCGGGAGGCGAGCGGAGATACGTTCGCTGACATGATCGAACCGTACGGACTTGCGGGCGGTCAGGTGCCGCAGCAGCCCTTCCGAAAGCGGCTTCCCACTGCTCACGTCGGTACCGTCGGCGAGGTTGACCGGCAGGTATGCCGTACTCAGTTCCACCGGCCCGAGCCCGTCGACCGTCACTAGGAGTCGGCGAGCGACCAACGGCGTACCGGCGTCTACGCCCAGTGTCGACGCGGCCCGAGTCGGGGCGGGAATAACCTCTGCCGAGAGGACCGTAGAGCCCGGCGGCTCCACCACGTCCAGCACCGTGTACCCGCGTTCGCGCGTTGGCCGGGAGACACGAGCCGGACGGCCGAGAACGAATCGGCCCTTGCCCTGGCGGCTCTCGATCCAGCCATCCTGGCGCAACAGGTCCAAGGCCCTGACCACGACCGGGCGAGACGCGCCGAATTCGTTGATCAACGCCGTTTCGCTGGGTAGCATCGCCCCGGGCGCATAGGTGCCATCTTCGATGCGCTGCTGTACGGCGTTGACAATCACGACGTACTTCGGTGGCGCGACCTCGATCGGCATCCGTTTCACATCCCCTAGATGACAACTCAGCTTGTCAAGAGGCTATCTGCGCTGCTAGAGGTCTGTCCATCCGAGGAGTGGTCGGCTTAATGACGCCTTGATCCAGCCTGTCGGCTCTGCCAGTCACGTAGCGCCTGCTTTAGCCGCGCGTTCTCTTCCCGGAGCCCGTCTTCGGCTGCGTCCCGGGCTATCAGCTCGTCGACGACGCGCCGCACGAACGCGTAGACCTGTTCCTCGACCAGGCCGCGACGCCCGACCCGGGTACGACGGAACCGGATCGCTCTGACCCGCTCTGGCTGTAGGCGGGCCAGCCGTACCACAGCCGGAGCCATCCCTACCGCTGGCCGAGTGACCGGCCCGGCCTTGAACCGACGGTCAGACACGAGCACCCCGCGTCGGTCTAGCGGCTGGTGTGACCGTTCTCCGGTTGGTTGCCGTAGCCGTCGGACCCATAGGCCGCCCTGCGGCGGGAGCAGTGGTTACCGGGCGGCGAGACAGCAGGCGAAGGCCGGCAATGCGGACCCAGATCTCACGACGCTCCACCGCTTCGCCCTTGTCATCGAGGGTGTAGCCGATCAACCAGATCCAGCCCCGGTAGGTGTCCCGCTCCGGCAGCTTCGTGACCCGGAAGGTCAACGCCTGGCTACCTCGGAACTGGGGCGAAGCCTCGCCACCAATGCGGAACACGTCACCCGGTTCCGGAGTGACCCCGCGATTCCCTGACGACAACGGCGCAGACATCCGCCTGACCCCCTTGTTGAATGGCGCCGGAGTGGGCGGGGATCGGCCGCCGGCTCGTTCTAATCCCCTCCAGAATTACGAACCGGTCTTATACCTACCCAGCACCCACCCCGGCACCGCTCTTACCTGGTCGACGGCTCACCCGCGCCAGGAGCACATGAACCGCTCACACCCGTGCCACCGCAGTCGGGACACACCCGTCTCTGCATCCGCTGCGGGTCATCGGGTGCCCGAAGCGCGCGCCTGGGGCTGGCCAGCTTCCAGCCCCGTCCCTCGCACGCACCGCACCCCCCAGGCGCAACGGACGCTCCGGCGACCGGCTCGACGCGCGACGGCCGAAGGCGAGCAACGCCATGACCGCACCGGGTTGCCGACACCGGTCCGGTCCCGGTCGGGTACGACGCCGACACCTGCGCCGCACTCGACCATCCGTTGCGCCGGCCGTTGCGCGATAACCTCAAGTCACCAAGCGATACGTTGTGTGAGCGGTTCACGTGGAAGATCGTGCATCGACCCATGGAGACCCATCGAGGGCCTGCGTAGGCACCCGTAGAGGACATCCCAGGGACACCACGAGGACCTGTATTGCTGGAAGGACCTGTCGTAGGCGAGCGTGGATGTGAGCCCTTCAGGAAGGCGACAAGATGGCCCGGGAACGCCGCGAACCTCGCACCGTGTTGGAGCATCTGATTCAGCAGGGCGACCGCACATACGAGGAACTGGCCGACGAGTTCTCCAAGGTGGACGCACGGGCCGCGATCAGCGCCCGGCACCTCGGACGGCTGGCACGCGGTGAACGGGACATGGCCGGGTCGACACCGGCCACCCGCCGCGCCCTGGTGGCGCTCTTCGGTAAACCAGTCGAGGAGTTGCAGCGTCCCTGGGCTCCTGACCACCCCTCCACCGCGCCCGAGCAGCACGGCAGCCTCACCCTGCCCGGCGTGGGTCCAGAAAGGAACATCCTCGCCATGGCCGCCCAACGCGCCCGTCAGTACGCCATGCTCGCCGCCGAAGCCACGACCCCGGCCGCCATCGGGCAACTCGCCGAAGAAGTACAGCGCCTCGCCCTGGCCTACCCGCAACGCCCGGTCAGCCACATCATCGGCGACCTCGCCGAAACCCAAGACACCCTGTTCACCCTGCTCGAACGGCGGCAACCACCCAGCCAGTCCAGAGACCTGAACTTCCTCGCCGGCATCACCAGCGGCCTACTCGCCAAGGTCTCCCACGACCTGGCCGACCCGCACTCGGCGATGCTGCAAGCCCGCACCGCCGTACTCTGCGCCGAACAAGCTGGACACCCCGGCCTGCAAGCCTGGCTGCGCGGCCTGCAATCCCTGGTCGCCTACTGGGCTGGTCGGTACGCCGAAGCCGTCCGCTACGCCGAGGCTGGTCGTGAGCACGCCGCGCAGGCAGGCGGCACCACCGCCGTGTGGCTACCCGCCAGCGCCGCCCGCGCCTACGCCGCCCTCGGTAACGCCGAACACGCCAAGGCCGCCATCGCCGAAGCCGAGCAGGCATGGTCCCGGGTACGCCCCGACGAGATGGACGAAATGGGCGGCATCTGCACCTTCAACCAGCCCCGCACCCTCTACTACGCCGCAGACGCCCTCGCCTGGCTCCCCGACGAGGCCACCACCGCCGAGGACTACTCCACCCGGGCCGTCAACGCCTACGCCGACCCCCACGACCCCGCATGGGCCTTCGGCGACCAGGCCGGATCACACACCGACCTAGCCATCGCCCGAGTCGCCGGCCGAGACCTCGACGCCGCAGCCGACGCCATCGCCCCCGTGCTCGACCTGCCCGCCGACCAGCGCATCAACGGCATCGTTCACTCCGTCCGCCGCGTACACCAAGCCATCACCCGCGCCGGACTCGCCAGCGACGCCCGCGAAATCATCGATGGAATCGAGCACTTCACCCACACCCCCGCCAACGCCCTACCCCGATAAGGCACGATCAGCCATATGTACCCGATCACCATCCCCGGCCGCGTCATCACCTTGCGCGAACTGCGCCCCGATGACGCGGCCGACGCGTTCTCGATCGTCGGAGACGACCGCGTCACCCAGTCCCTGTCCTTCGACAGCCGCGACCAGGCCGCCACCGTCGCCATGATCCAAGGCGCAATCAGCCGGGCACAGCTCACCCCACGCACCGAGTACTACCTGGCCGTAGCAGACAACAACGACCGAATGATCGGCTTCGCGCGGATCGGCCTCACCGGCCACCAGGCCGCCAAACTCGGGTACGCCATCCACGCCGACCACTGGGGCCACGGCTACGCCACCGACGCCGCCCGCACCCTCATCAACTACGGCTTCCACCAACTCCGGCTACACCGCATCACCGCCGCCATCGGCCCCGACAACACCGGCTCCATCACCGTCGCCCAACGACTCGGCATGCAGTACGAAGGCCGACTCCGCGACCACGTCTACACCAACAGTGCGTGGCGAGACTCCCTGCTCTACTCCATCCTCGCCCCCGAATGGAAAGACAGCCCTACCCAGCCGTAGCGCCACATGCGCTGGCTGACCGGCACGCGATGATCATCCGCACCACCGTGCGTCTGTAGCATTCGGACATGCGCGACGCAGCCACGCCCCCGGACGACGGCCCCGACGCACACCACCCCACCACACCCACACCTCAGCAGCGCGCAGCCAACATCCGAGCCAACGCCGCCGAAGTCTGGGAACGAGTACAGGAATGGCGCGACTCCCCGAACTGGCACGGCAACGAGACCAACCAACGCCGCTACCAGCTCACTGCCAACGCCATCAACGCGCTCGACGCTGTACCCGATCCACGCACACACGCCGAAGTCTCGGCTCTGATCAGCGCCGTCCGCCCCATTCTTGCCGAGTGGCGACCCAGCCGCCCCGGACCCGAACAAGCCATCTACGCCGCAATAGAACGCCTTGATCATGCGGCTACCACAGATTCCACCGATCAATGACGAGCTGCTATACGGCGTCTTCAAGGCGACCCTGGCGGGTCGCTCCACAGGAGGGCGGCCGACGGTAGAAAGGATGACAGGCGAGGTGCGAGCACCGACTACGGTGGGGCAATGTGGACGGCATTGATCGGCGCTCTGGCCGCTCTTGTAGGGATTATAATCGGGCAAATACTGGCACGTAGCGGAGAATATCGAAAATGGATTAGAGCCGAGCAGCACAAGGCGTGCGCTAGTTTTCTAGAAGCCTGCGAATCAATTAAGCTGCAACATGTCACATATACCGCAATCAGGGAAGTTGCCACCGCTGCCGGTCGGTCTAATTTGCGAAAATCGCCAGAGATTCGCGCCCACGTTCGCAACATGATTGAGCACCAGCTGGGCGGTGAATATTCATCCGAGTTGAGCAATGAAGATCTAGAGGAGGCAATCGATCTACTTTTCGAACATAGTTCCGATGAAATCGATGCCGCCCTTGCAAAACAGGGGAAGGCTAGCGTTGGACGGGATGAAAAATCACACTTGGATGAAGTTGTCGCAGGCACAACACGCCTAATGCACGCAATCGAGTCCCTTCGTCTAATATGTCCCGACTCGGTAGCCGAAAAGGCGGATCGCTTGCATATTGCGACGCTTGGCTTCCTTTCCGCAAAGAATGACCACAAGGAGGCCGACAGAATTTACGCACAACGCCGCGTAGAGTTTACCAAAGAAGCTCGGTCACTATTCTTCAGGAAGCTAGGCTGACGGAAGCATATCTGCGATGATCTAGCAGCCGATCACCGGACTCATGTCGCCGAGGGGACGATATGCAGCGCGTCCGCTACTGCCGCTGGGAGCACGCGGAGGCATGGCAGATCAGTTGGCGGACGAGTGTTGCGCATCAGTCGACCGAGGACACCGCTTCAAGCGAACGATTGCCGAAACACTCTCATTAGGATCAAGGCGGCCCGCAAGCGGGCCGCGCCGGCCCGGCCCCGGCCTGCTGGCGACCTCCGGCCGGCATCGGCCGGGCCGGCCGGGCCACGCTTGGGAGACGACAAGACCAGAAGACCTCGGGGCTCCGCCCCGAACCCCGGCCCTCCTCAGAGATCAGCCAGGGGCGGACCACCTCGCCGGGCACCGCAAGGGCTACCAGCCTCCCCGGACCGGGTCCAGGTCGTACGTCCGGTAGGGCGCTCCACCTGGACCCGGTCCGGGAGGCTGGACGGTCGGTTACTGCCCGACGAGGAGATCCGCCACTAGCGAGACCGGCGCGGCAAACTGGTCTGACTCCTGATGGCAGATGAGGCGAGGAAGATCTTGAGCGCATCGGGACCATGGTGATCACAGATTCGCTGCGCAGTCTTCAAGTAGGCACGGTGACGGAGGTAGCCAAAGGCTGCGGTGATGGCGGGGATCACCAGAGCTGGAACCAGGATCTGAAAGAACTCAGGCATGGCAAACAAACCCTTCGGGGCTCGTTTCCCGGTACCCATCTCCGGGTGGCCACGACGGGGGACCTAAGAGAATCCTTGAAGTCACACACACACGTCAGGTTGCGGCCGAGTTCTTGTCAACTTGTGGCTCGATGCTACCAGCTGCCCGCTTCGGCTTTGGTCTCCACACCACCGGCTCAGGATGGAACACGCGCCGCGCTAGGCCACGTCTGACCGTCTCGGAGGCGTGGGCGCGAAACTCCTCCACAGACTCCAGCGGCCCATGCCAGCCGTGGATAAACGCCAGAACGTCAAGCATCCAAGCTCGTTCGAGCTTGGCTTGACCATGCCGACAACCGGCAGGCCACCAGACCATCGGGCCACTCCAGTCATCAGAAAAGACCCAATTGAGGAACCCAGGACTGGTTTTGTACTTCAGCTTGTAGCCGAGAAAGAGGTATCGGTAACCACCCACAGTCAGCGGCAGACGTACCACCTCCGCCAAGCTGCACCCGTTCACCGGGCAGCGGATCTCGTACTCCCGCATCGCTCGCTTGGTGTGCTCAGCCAAGCCTAGGTACCACACCCCCGCTTCACGGGCGCGGTCCCAGCACTCCGCGCGCTCTGCCGCGACATCACCATACGAGGCGAAGTTGGGATCGGCTTCCCCAGGACGCAACATGAGCCGCTCCTCATCGTGCCCGCTACATGCCCGATCGGACGGACAGCGAGGGCCAACCAAAGTCAACAGCAGTGGGAGACGACGAAGGCCCTTAACTTGCGTTTCCGCAGTTCAAGGGCCTTGCCGTTCCCTGGTGGCGGGTAGAGGATTCGAACCTCTGTAGCCTTCGCGGCGGATCTACAGCTCGCCCTAGACCCGCCGAAGCAGCGTACGGTCAGGCGAGCCATGCCATTTACTGGTTGTCGGAACCACGACAGCGATCATCCGCGACTGTCGTGACGATCGCGGGGGTGGGCACCCGCCATCGAGGGCTGGGCGATCGACTGCCGCGCCGCTGCGCGGCTTGCCACCGATTACGTGGCCGAGGCTCGCGGTGCCCAGCGCGAGGCAAGCCGCCCCGGCCCGAAGGCCGGGGCGGGAAGCCCTACGACGCCCGCCATCCGGGCCATTAGCGGGCCATAAGCCGGTGTCGCGAGCGGTCACCAGCGGTCAGTACCGGTCACCACCACCCCACCGCCGAGCAGGCACTTCGGACAGATCAGGTCAGCCGATCACGATCTTCCAAACTGACGGTGCGAGTTCGATTCTCGTCGCCCGCTCCACCAGTAACGGCCCAGGTCAGTGACGTAATCGCCGCACCTGGGCCGCTCTCGTTTCAGCCTTCTTTGATCTTGCGGGCCATCCGCGTGCCACTAGCCGATCCGGGCAGGCACGTCGCCAGCGCAGTTGCGCCCAAGTCGTTCGCGCGCCAGTGGATCGGTGCCACTCACATGCTCGCGTGGCCCGATCCGGCGCCTCAGATCCCGGATGCTGGCCCCGGTCACGGCGGCCAGACTGTCACTCAGGTGCCGCAGCCAGTAAGGGTGAAAAACGGCGGGAACGACCGATGCTGGCAGCTGTGTGGGTCGCTACCGTGATGCCCGTGACAACCTACGGCGTGGAAGCGACAGCCATGGACATCCTGCTCGCCGGCACCGCTGTCGCCCTGGTCGGATGCGCTGCCTGGATGGTCTTCCAGAGCCGCCGCGGGTCGACGGTTCGGTTTTTCGGGCGGACCGTGCCGCACCCACAGCTGTGGGCTGCAGGCGCAGCCTGCATGGGCTTCTACGTTCTGCTGGAGCTAGGAAATCTGACGGAGGTCACGCCCAGCGCTTGGCGCGCTCCGAGCCGGTGGATCAGTGCTGTGCTGTTACTGGCCGCGTTGGCTCTCATGGCCACCCGCTGGGTCCTTGCCTCTCGCGGCAGGCGTCGGACTGGTCGTTAGCAGCAAATCCCGCGTACGAGGCCCAGGAGCCCGGCTGGAAACTGCGGGAGGGAGGGTATGCGATCGCGTTACCGGTGCAGTCGGAACCCTCGTACAGGGTGATGGTCTGGAAACCGCCGCTCCAGATGAGGTACCACTGCGCGTCGGGCGACAGCGGGTGGCAGAGGCCGTCGGGCGCGGCCTGCCTGCCCACCTGCCTGCCGACTACAAACGTGGGATTGGTGGAATAGAAAACCAAACCTTCGTCGGGGTTCTTGACCGACTCGCCGGCGGACGCAAGCGTTGCGATCAGCGAGGTGGTCGAGGCTGCGACGGCGAGGCCGATAGCGGAACGCGTCCAGCCCACTCGCCAATCAGGGCACACTCGGGGCAGGGACCTTCTGACGCTTGATCCGTCGCCGGCGGACGGTGTTCGCGATGACCAGCAGGCCGGGAAGTGTACCGAGCAACCAGATCGTGGCCACCGGCCAGTGGATAAGCTCCCCCACCGCGCCCCGGATTTCCGGAGTGCCCCACACCAGATAGGACGCTTCCTCCTCGGAGGATCGGCAGTTCAGCGAGTAGACGCCGGAAGCGGGGACGTCGAACGAGGCGACCCAGCTGAAGGTGGCGGCGTCACTGCCGTAGCCGCTGGGCGGAATCGACACCAACTCGGCCGACCGATCGGCCAGGCCGGCGCCCGTGATTCGACAGTCCGGATCCTGCGGGGAGAAGCCCACCGCCAGGATTGCGTACCGGCCCGCCGCTGGCAACGTCACGGTCCCCGGTGCACTGGCTGAACTCGAGTACGGACCCACCCCGCCGTAGCCACTCACGTTGTATTCGCTCGTGCTGTCTTCGGCCCCCAACTGCACCGTTACGGGCGCGAGGAAGGCACCCAGCACGGCGACGATCCCGCCGACGAGGTAGCCGTACTGGTCTGCCAATCGGGTGTGCCGCCGCTGCGGCCCGCGTACGCCAATCACATAGCCGACCGCTGCCCCGCCGGCGGCCAAGGCAACACCGCCCAACAGGAGGCTCCACCATCCGATGGTGCCTTGTAGCGGGATGCCCCAGCGATAGACCGCCATGGACGTACCCAGGAATGCCGCGCTGATCAGCGTTGCCCCGCCGACGGCGGCCAGGAAGGCAGGGACGCCGCGTCGCTGACCGGTGTTTCGGGTCCACCTCGCTGCCACCACGGCGGCGAGCACCGGCAGGGCACCCAGGGTCCACCAGAGCGCGGTCGACACCTCCTGCTGCTCTTCCCACCGGTGGGTCGCCTCGAAGAACATCAACGGGGCGGGCAGGGTCACCGCGAGCCAGGCTGCCAGTGCCACCGGGCCGGGAAATGCCTGCCGTGCCATCCGCCAGATCGACGCATCCATGACCCCGATCGTGCCTTGGTCATCGGTCACCCGCTATGAACACGACCTGCGGACACCAGAAAACATTGGTGGCGGGAAAGGCGTCTCGCCTTCCCCACCACCAATACCCGTAACCCGAAGACTTCAGCGCACGGTCGCTAGCCCAACAGGTAGGCGCGCATGATCGTCTGCTCGACGGTGCCGCCCTGGCTGTCGGTCGCGGTGGCCCGCAGCGACACGTGGCCGGCACCGGCCGGATGCGTCACCGCCACGACCCGGTTGCCGCCGACGCCGATGGCCGGCGCGGTGTGATCGGGCGGCCGGCCCGGGCGTCGAGCACCAGGGTGGTGTCCCTGGTGAGGCTCAGTTTCGGCTGGGCCAACAGGGTGATGCTCTCGGCATCGGTGTACGCGTCGGTGAAGACCATCGCGCCGACCGTGTAGTCGCCGGCCGGTAGCCGGGTGGTGTGCCCGCCCGGGGTCCAGTCGGCGACGGTGGAGTGGTCGGCCCAGGAGGCGACGTTGCTGACGTGGTCTGCGGCGGTCACCCCGTGCCGGTCCAGCACCTGCACCGTCAGCGCGTAACGTTCGACGTCACGGAGCACCGACAGCAGCGTCGAGACAGGTGTGCCCGCGCCGGCCGGGGTGGCGGTGATCCGTCCGGTGTACTGGCCGTCCGGCGCGCTCACCGAGGTGTCGACCGTGACGTTCACCGCTGCGGTCCCGCCGGCGGGTACGGAGATCTGTGCCGGGCTGACGGCGATCATGGCCGCCGGTGCCGGTGCCCCGTCCGGCCCGGTCAGGGTGGCGGTCAGGTCCAGCGTCACCGGTGCCGTGCCGCTGTTGCGGTAGGTCACTGTCCGGGTCACCGGTACGTCGTCGTCGTGCGGCCAGTCCTGCGCCCCCAGGTTGACGCTGCCGGTGTCCGGTACGACGGTCGCGGCGATCGCCGTACCGAGGTTGACCCGGCCCGCCCCCTGCTCGGATGCGTCCACATTGGGCAGTTGCGTGGCGGTGGCCACCAGCGCCGTCTTCAGTTGGGTGCCGGTCCAGTCCGGGTGCTGCTGGGCCAACAGCACTGCCGCGCCGGCGACGTGCGGGGCCGCCATCGACGTACCGCTCATCCGGGCGTACCGGTCACCGACCGGGTCGACCCAGTCCGGCGGGGTGGCGCTGGACCGGGCCGCCACGATCCCGACACCGGGTGCGCTGATCTCCGGTTTGCTTCCCCCGTCGCCGAGCCGTGGACCGCGGCCCGAGAAGGTCGCCACCTCGTCGCCCCGGGTGGTCGCCGCCACCGACAACGCCGCCTCGGCGGTCGACGGCGAGCCGACCGTGCTCGCGCCGAGTTCGCCGTTGTTGCCGGCGGACACCACGAAGAGCGTGCCGTGCTGCTCGCTGAGCCGGTTGACCGCCTCTTCGAGCAGGTCCACGCCGTCGGTGTCCGGGCCGCTGAGGCTCATGTTCACCACGTCGGCACCCTGCTCGGCCGCCCACTGCATGCCGGCGAGGCAGGCGGGGATTGCCAGCCACCGTAGTCGTTTCACTGTGCCTCCTGGGCATGACGTTGGCCGGCCGCACGCCCAGAGCCTGCTCCCAGCGCACGGCCGACCATCGATGTCGATTGTGAGAAGTCGCTACTTCTGCGGCAGGGTCGGCACCTGCGGAGCGGCGTCGGACCACTGCGCCACCAGCACCAGCGTGCTCTGTTCCTTGATCACCTTCCCGTCAAGCACCCCGACGCTCTTGTCGGCGAGCAACAGGTGGGTCGAGCTATCGATGATCACCTGGTGGGTGGCGATGCCGTCGACGAGCTCCAACCCCTGCCCGGAGCGCCCGTGGTCGTCGGTCACCGTGCCCAGGCTCCGTACGCCCGGAATCTCGGCCAAAATCCGGAAGGCCGCGGCGCGTACCTTGGGCGGGGCGGGAGTGTCCAGCAGGAGCCGGCTGGCGTACCCGAACAACTGTTGGTTGCTCTCGGCGCTGCCCGGCGCGTAGCCCCCCTCGGTCTGGATCCGGCTGGTCACCCAGTCGCGCAACGCACCCGGCTCGTCCGGTAGTTGCCGAACCTGCTCCTGAGTAAGCTGCCCGAGGTCCTCCAGGTATCGGGGGTGCTCCGGCTCCTTGAACAGCGTGCCCTTGCCGGGCTTGGTCGACAGGACCAGCTTGTTCGGACGTCCACGCCGAGCGTCCATCGGGTCGGAGATCCGGCGGCCCGCCACGCCCGCTCATCCGCTTCGCTGCGCGGCCGCGCGCCGAGGTCCCGGTAGCCGTACCAGCTCGTTTCCCGCTGGTCACTGGCATCCCAGCTCTCGTCGATGCTGCGCCGGAGGACAAAATATCCGTCGCGGTCGGTCCCTACCCGCTGCGGCCCGTACGCATTGACCGTCTTGACGTGCCAGTACTTTCCGGTCTCCACGGGCACCTGCTCTGCCCGGGTAGCCGCCGCGAGCAGAATCTCGCGCGCCGTCGGCGGCGCCGTGCCTCCGATACTGGTCTCGGTGGCTCCTGGTTGCCCCCCGGCCAGTGGGGGCGTGCCTCCCTCGGGCCCGTGCGGGGTGGAGATCACCGACACCGCCAGCACCACGGCCGCGGCGGCCCCGACCAGGCCGGTGCCCAGGAAGGACCAGCGCAGCGCCGGCCGGGCCCCGATCGCACGGCGCAACACGGTACGGTCCGACGCGGCCGCGCCCGATGCGGTAGCAATCACGTCGTTGAGCACCTGTCGTCCGGTCTCACTGTGCGCCCATCCGACCGAGTGGGGCCGGGCACGCCGCACTACTTCGTCGATATCAATCAGAAACTCCTCAAACTGCCACTCGATCGCGGAGCGAGGCCGGAGCTTCGCTCCCGTCCTTGGTGCTGCGCTCGTACGCCGTGCGAAACCGATGGCGGGCGCGGTGCAGCCGTACCGCGTAGGCCAGACGCGAGATGCCGAGCACCTGCGCTGCCTGCGCCGGGGTCAGGTCGAACCACGCTGCGGTGACGAGCACCTCACGGTCCCGCTCGCTGAGCGTGTCCAGCGCTCGGTGCACCTCGTCGCGCAGCGCCACCTCGTCGGCGAGGCGGTCGGATGCCGCCTCCTCGACGGTCCCCGAGGCGATTCGTACGCATGGATGTCGTCGGTATGTCGATGGAACAGATCGGTTATTCGATCTTCCCGTTCGCGCATGGCACCTCCGCAAATCGCTCTGTCGCGGAGTACGTGTCGATCTGGCCGCCACGGATTACAGGCTCGGGTGAAGAATTTTGTCCGGCGTCATCGAGACTGGCCGGAGGACCGGGGATCTGCGGGCCGGGTAGCCCGGGTCCGGGAAGGGCAACACCCCTGCCGGTCGCGTCGAGCCGGCGCAGTGCATCCACCGCCTGAGAGGGGTAGTCTTCCCAGGTCAACCGGGCCTCGCCCCGGTAGGACACCTCGCCAAACCCCCCGTCTGACACGACGCCGCATGACGTTTTCGCGGAGGCCGATGCATGAACTCCTCCACCGCCCCCAGGTGCGGACAGTTCGTGCATCCCGCACTGCTCTACGCGAACCAGCACGAGTATCTCGCCGGCACGATTCCGTTCATCCAGGCCGGGCTCACCGCCGACGAGCCGGTGCTGGTCGCCGTACCCGGGGAGAACCTCGAGCACATCCGCGCGGCCCTCGGCACCGACAGCACCCGGATCCGACTGCATGACATGAGCGTGGCTGGCCGCAACCCGGGTCGGATCATCCCCGGTGTCCTACTCGACTTCGCCGCCGCCCACGCCGGAAAACCGGTACGAATCATCGGCGAGCCGATCTGGGCGACCCGTACGGCAGCGGAGTATCCCGCCTGCGCCCAGCACGAGGCGTTGATCAACGCCGCCTTCGTCGGTCGCCCGGCCACCATCCTCTGCCCCTACGACACCGGCCGCCTGCCCCAGGAGTGGCTGGACGACGCGTACCGCACGCATCCCGTCGTCCAGACCGCCGACGCGCTCCGGCCCAGCCCGTACTACACCGACCCTCTGGTCACCGCTGCCCGGTTCAACCAGCCCCTGCCGGCCCCACCCGGGTACGCGACGACCATGGCCGTGGGCCTCGACGCACTGGCCGCGATCCGGCGGTTCGTAGCCGGCCAGGCCACCGCCGCCGGTCTGTCGACGGACCGGGTCGACGACCTGACCCTCGCCGTCAGCGAACTGGCCGCGAACACCATCGAACACACCGGTGGCGGTGGCTCACTGGCGGTGTGGCAGCACGACGGGCAGCTGATCTGCCAGCTCACCGACACCGGGCACATCACCGATCCGCTCGCCGGCCGGCGTCCCGTACCGCCCCGGCAGGTGGGGGGCCGAGGGCTGCTGCTGGTCAACCAACTCTGTGACCTGGTACGCATGTACACCCGCCCGGGTGCCACCACCATCCGCATCCACATGTGCAGTTGAGCAGCGGTTGAGCAAGTGGTTGAGCAGAGCCCACGGACAACCGCCCGGAACCGTCCGGTCTAACCCCGGGCAGAACGGGTAACTGCCCAGCGTGATTCGGGGCAGGTCGATGCTCGCGGCGACGGCGGGTGCCGCAGCGGCCGCACACCTGACCCCGATCCTGACCGCCCTGCCCGGTCTGCGGCTGCGCCTGTTTCCCGGGTTGAGTGGCCTCGGCCACCCGGACCGGGTCGCGTTGACCTTCGACGACGGCCCCGACCCGGAGGCCATCCCGCAGTTCATCGAGACCCTGGCCCGGTATCGGGTCCGGGCCACGTTCTTCCTGCTGGGTTCGATGCTCGCCCGCGCGCCCCAGCTCGGGGGCGAACTCGTCGCCGCCGGTCACGAGGTGGGGGTACACGCCTGGACGCATCGCACCCTGCTGCTGCGTGGCCCGGTCGGGACGTACCGCGATCTTGCCAGGACCCGCGACCTGGTCGAGGCGGTGACCGGACAGACCCCCCGGTTCTTCCGCCCACCGTACGGGCTGCTCAGCACCTCGGCCCTGGGGGCGGCACACCGGCTGGGGCTGACCCCGGTGCTGTGGACCTGTTGGGGCCGGGACTGGAGTCGGACGGCCACCGTCGACTCGGTGCTCGGCAACCTGCGTACCCGGCTGGCCGGTGGCGGCACGATCCTGCTACACGACTCCGACTGCGCCTCCGCGCCCGGAACCTGGCGGACCAGCCTCGCCGCACTTCCGTACCTGCTGGAGGAGTGTGCCCTGCACGGCTGGGCGGTGGGACCGCTCGGCGAGCACCACCAGCCCGTCAGCTGAGCCGGCTCAGCGGCGATCTCACCTGCCGGTCACCCAGTTCCAGGCGCTGATGATCCACTCGGTCTGCCGGAGGTAGGCGACACCGACCACGAACAGGAAGACCCCGGCCACCAGGTGGGCCCCCTTGGCGGTCCGCCGGACCCGGCCGAACTGCCGTTCCCACACCATCCGGCCCAGTAGCCGCGCGAGCGTGAAGAGCCCGATCGCCACCAGGACCGTCAACACGAAGGCCAGCACCGGGCTGGTCAGGTCACCGCGCGCCGAGATGGCCCAGATGCCCCAGCAGACGAAGGCGAAGAGGCCACCGAAGGCGCTCCACTCCCCGCCCCGACGCAACTGCTGCATGCGGTAGCTCAACGGCATCCGCTGCTGCCGGGGCTCCTCCTCCCCCGGCCAGCCGGTGCCGCTCGGCTCGTGCCCGACGACGGGGAACGGCTCGGTGGATGGTTCGCGACGGTGCTCGGCCGGCTGCCCCACCGAGGCGACCCCGGGACGGAAGCCGGCGTTGCGCTGAGGCGGAACCTCAACGGTTCGTTCGGCCCATGGCTGTGTCTGGTCCACCATCTCGTCCTCCCCGATCTGGAACGGTGAATCCGTACCTTCCGACCGTCCCGTTCCGAGAGTAGCCAGCCGGCAAATCTTTCGCCGCACCAGCATTGACCGATGCCGCCGGCCCCGGGTCAGACCGCTGAGGCGATCTGGGCCGTCGATCGGTTCCGGTACGGTCGGCCGTCGATCGATTCCGGTACGGTCGGGCCATGGCCGACCCTGAGCGGCGCCGCCGCCGACTACGACACACTCCACCGACCGACCCCGACCCCGACCCCGCGGTCGAATCGGCTTCCTCCCGGATGGGATCCGCGTCGCGGCCGGCTGCCCCCGCACCGGCCGGGCCGCGCCGGGGGTCGAGTTCCGGCGCGGCGGCGGAGGATCGGGACAGCGAACGTAGCCTGCGGGGACTGGTCGGTGCCGGGGCTACCCAGCTCAGTGTGGGGGCGGCGCTACGGGCTCGGGACGCCGCCCGCCCCACCCCGGAACAGTTGGCCGAGGCGGAGGCCGGCGTGGTCGTGGTACGCCGTAACTGGGTGCCCCGGGAGGAACTCAGCCGCCCCGGCCACTGACCGGCCTGGTCAGGGCAGCGGCGGCAGTTCGCGGGAGTCCTCGTACGCGGCGATCTGCGCGATCCGGCGGGAGTGCCGGTCGTTGCCGGAGAACGGCGTGGCGAGGAACGCCTCGACGATCGCGGTGGCCTCGTCGAGGGTGTGTTGCCGAGCCCCCACGGCCACCACGTTCGCGTCGTTGTGCTCCCGACCGAGCTGAGCGATGGTCACGTTCCAGGCGAGCGCAGCCCGGACCCCGGCGACCTTGTTCGCGGCGATCTGCTCCCCGTTGCCCGAACCACCGATGACCACCCCGAGGCTGCCCGGATCGGCCACCACCCGGGCACCGGTGTGCAGGCAGAAGGCCGGGTAGTCGTCGTCCGCGTCGTAGCCGTGTGGCCCGACGTCGACCACCTCGTACCCCTGCTTGGCCAGATGGTTGGTCAGGTGCACCTTCAGCTCGTAGCCGGCATGGTCGGAACCCAGGTAGACGCGCATACCGCGCAGTCTGTCAGTTGACCGTTCGCGGCACCCAGCCGGGCCGTACCCACGAACGGCCAAGTCACATCGGGGTCGGCCCGATCGGCTCAGCGCCGCCGGACCGACCCCGTGCGCTCACGCTCCGAGTTCCGCCAGCACCAGGCCGCCCCGCGCCTTCGGGGTGAACCAGGTGCTCTTGCGCGGCAGCTTCTGCCGGCCCAGGTTGACCGCGACGAAGTCGTCCACGGTCACCGGTGCGATCAGGATCGCCAACTCCGCCCGGCCGGCGTCCACCTCACCGGCCAGCCACTGGGCCGGGTAGTCACCACCCACGTAGTTGATCCGCTTGTCGCCGGGGTCGAGACCGAGCGCGTCGCGCAGCAGCACCCGCTCGACGAGGGCGTGGTCCAGGTTCTCCACCCGGCTGCCGCCACCGGTCGGCAGCGTGACCACGTACGTCTGGCCAGCGGCGTACAGCTGGACGCTGCCGCCGGTGGCGGGGACGGCTGGCGGGCCCGAGACGGGCTCGACCTGGGCACCTGCGGACCGCAGCCGGTCCACCAGCTCCTCGGGGGTGGTGGGCAGCTCGCTGACCAGCCGGTTGTAGGGCTGGATCGCCACCGAGGCGGGAGTGGTCACCACGGCCAAAAACCTCGGCAGTTCCCCGATCTGGGCGGCCAGGCTGCGGTGGTTGCCGTCGGCGACCACCAGTTCGCCACCGCCGGCCAGCGCCCGCAGTTCGTCCTGTGCCGCGCCCGGCCCGAGGGTCCAGATGGCGTGGGTCCGCCCGGCCTGGTCCGTGTCGGTCGCCGCCGGGACGCCAGCGGCATCGGTGGCGCGGGCGAGTGCCGCGTGCAACTCGTCGCCGGTGCCGGTCTGCAACAGCAGTACGGGCGAGAGCAGGTGTCCCACAGCCTGGGCCAGGGCGACCCGCTCCCGGACCTTGGCGATGAAGACGTCCTCGTTACGGATCACCAGGCCGGGCTCGTCGGCGCTGGTGGAGATCTGGTCGGTGTCGACCATGCCGAACATCCCGTACGCCGGCTCGTCCACCGGGGAGGTGATCCGGTAGAGCACGACCACCTGCTCGGCCGGGGTGTAGCTGCCGTCGTCCTTGGCCTCGGCGAGTCGGGTGGCGGCGGCCGGCAGGGCGTCGACCAGCGACTGCCCGAGGCTCTCCGGTGCCCGATGAGGCATCTCGATGGCGAGGGCACTGTGCGGGTTGGCCTCGATGATCGCGGTGATCTCCGCGTCGTCGGCGAACTCGTCGTAGTTTTGCGCGCCGGTGCCGCCAGTGGTGATCCAGGCCCGGGCGATCGGATGCACGACCGTCATGTCCGCTCACGCTACCGGCGGGGGGTGAGGTGACCACCGACACCCCGGATCGTGTCCACCCGATGGGCACCCCATGGGCATCCCGTCGGGATCGGGCCGCTCGGTCAGCCGCGCGGCATAGGCCGCCGGTGCCGGCCCCGCCCGGGCCGGGCTGATCCGCTGGTAACGCCGGCGACGATGGCCGGCACCGGTACGACTCCGACGACGATCGGTGGGGCGAGCAGGTCGGCCAGCTCCTCGGGGAATCCTGGCCGGACGTTTGCCCATCGGCCAGCGTCGACTGACCAGTAGCCGCCGCCCACGTTCTCCTCCCGTACCTGGTCACGCGACTCTGGACCGGACGTGTGGCGATGTCTGGCCATGGGGAGCCTCCGGATACGACGGACGGGACCGCGGGGATCGCCGCGGCGGACATTCCGTGCAACGAAACCGGCGGTCCCTGGTCACGCGCGACCCGCGCCCGAGCCGTGCCTGACCAGGGAGTCGAACTCTTTGGGCGGTACCGCCAGCGCGGCTCAGTCGAAGATCGGGTCCTGGGTGCGGGACCGCTTCAGCTCGTAGAAGCCGGGCGTGCCGGCGACCAGGAGTACCCCGTCCCAGAGTCGGCCGGCCGCCTCGCCCTTGGGGGCCGGGGTGATGACCGGGCCGAAGAACGCCACCTTCTCCCCCTCGACCGGACCCGGAGCGTGGATGACCGGGGTACCGACGTCGGTGCCCACCGGCTTCATACCGGCGTTGTGGCTGATCCGCAGCGCCTCGTCGTACTCGGTCGATCCGGCGGCCTCGGCCAGATCGGGGTCGAGACCGGCGTCGGCGAGTGCGGCGGCGTACAGATCCGGCCCGAGTTCCTCCTTGTTGAGGTGAATCCGATTGCCGAACGCGGTGTAGAGGTCCCGCAACACCTGCGGGCCATACTTCTGCTCGGCGGCGATGCAGATCCGCACCGGCCCCCAGCCGAGCTCCATCAGGGCCACGTACTGCTCCGGCAGATCCCGACCCTCGTTCAGCACCGACAGGCTCATCACCCGGAACTGGACGTCCACCGGGCGTACCTGTTCCACCTCCAGCAGCCAGCGGGAGGTGAGCCAGGCCCACGGACAAAGGGGATCGAAAAACATGTCCACGGTTGCGCGCTCTGTCACAGGAATTCCTCCCCGGTTTGGAACGCCCCACTGGCGTTCCCTGCACAGATCATGAACCCTGCAATCCGCAAGGTGGTACCGGAATGAGACCGTGACCTCGACCACCAGCCGAGAATTAGGTGTCGTGGAAGACTCAGTCTCGAACCACCACGGCGGGTGGATCTACGACTGCCAATGGGGGCAGCGGTTGGACATGGATGGAGAAATCACGTGCCGGGAGTGCGCAACCTGACCCAGATCGAGGCGACCGAGCGGGCCCGTCTGCTCGACGTCACCTCGTACGACATCAATCTGGATCTCTCCGTCGCCGGTGATGCCGCGGGCAGCCCCACGTTCCGCTCGGTAACCGAGGTCCGATTCCGCTGCACCACCCCGGGGGCCACCACCTTCATCGAGGTCGCCGCCGACTCGGTACGCTCCGCGACCCTCAACGGCGCTCCGGTGGACCTTTCCGACTGGTCGGCGGAGAAGGGGCTCACCCTGACCGGACTGGCTCCCGAGAACACGCTGGTCGTCGACGCCGACTTCCTCTACTCCAACAGCGGCCAGGGCCTGCACCGCAGCGTTGACCCGGTGGACGGCGAGACCTACCTCTACAGCCAGTTCGAGACGGCCGACGCGCAGCGGGTCTACGCCTGCTTCGACCAGCCGGACCTGAAGAGCGTCTACACCTGGCACGCCACCGTACCGACGCACTGGAAGGTGATCTCCAACTCGCCGGTCGAGCGGGAGGAACCGGCCGGGGCGGAAGCCAAGACGATCCACTTCGCCGAGTCGGCCCGGATGAGCACCTACATCACCGCGCTGTGCGCCGGGCCGTACCACGAGGTGCGCTACTCCCACGACGGCATCGACCTGGGCTACTACTGCCGGGCGAGCATGGCCGAGCACATGGACGCCGACGACCTGAACCTGATCACCACGCAGGGCTTCGACTTCTTCCACGAGCAGTTCGGGGTGCGCTACCCGCTGCCGAAGTACGACCAGATCTGGGTGCCGGACTTCAACGCGGGCGCGATGGAGAACTTCGGCTGCGTGACGCACGCCGAGTCGCACTACATCTTCCGTTCGCAGGTCACCGACTTCGAATACGAGCAGCGGGCCAACACGATCCTGCACGAACTGGCCCACATGTGGTTCGGTGACCTGGTCACCATGCGCTGGTGGAACGACCTGTGGCTGAACGAGTCGTTCGCCGAGTGGGCCAGCCACTGGTGCAACACGCACGCCACCCGGTTCACCGACGCGTGGACCACGTTCCTCTCCATCCGGAAGAACTGGGGCTATCGGCAGGACCAGCTCTCCTCCACCCACCCGGTCTACTGTGAGATGCCAGACCTGGAGGCGGTCGAGGTCAACTTCGACGGCATCACGTACGCCAAGGGCGCCAGCGTCATCAAGCAACTGGTGGCGTACGTGGGGCTGGACCCGTTCCTGGCCGGGCTACGCGCCTACTTCGGCAAGTACGCCTGGGGCAACGCCACCTTCGACGACCTGCTCTCCGAGCTGGAGACCGCCTCCGGGCGGGAGCTGCGTAAGTTCGCCGCCCAGTGGCTGGAGACCGCGCAGGTCAACACCCTGCGGCCGGAGGTCACCATCGGTCCGGACGGCACCTACCAGCGGGTCACGGTCCGCCAGGAGGCCCCGACCGGCTACCCGACGTTGCGTACCCACCGGATCGGGGTGGGCCTCTACGACCTGACCGAGGGCCGGCTGGTGCGCCGGGAGCTGATCGAGGTCGACGTCACCGGCGAGAGCACCGAGCTGCCGCAGCTGGTCGGCGTACGGGCACCGGACGTTCTGCTGCTCAACGACGACGACCTGAGCTACGCCAAGCTGCGGCTGGATGAGCGGTCTCTGGCCACCGTGGTGCAGCACATCGGCGCCTTCGAGTCGTCCCTGGCCCGGGCCTTGTGCTGGGCCGCAGCCTGGGACATGGTCCGGGACGCCGAGCTGGCGACCCGGGACTACGTGGCCCTGGCGCTGGCCGGACTGCCCGTCGAGACCGACATCAACCTGATCATCCAGACGCTGCGGCAGACGACCACCACGCTGGCGTCGTACGCGGACCCGGCCTGGGCTCCCACCGGCTGGGCCGAGCTCGCTCGGACGGCACGGAGCGTGCTGCAGACCGCCGAGCCGGGCAGTGGCCTCCAGCTCGCCTGGGCTCGGTCCTTCGCCTCGGCGGCCCGCTCGGACGCCGACCTGGCCACGCTGCGGGGCTGGCTGGACGGGGCCGAGGTGCCGACCGGGCTGGCCATCGACACCGAGCTGCGCTGGTCGGTGCTGGCGGCGCTGGTCGCCAACGGGGCCGCTGGCGTGGCGGAGATCGAGACGGAGCTGGCCGGCGACCGGACCGCCAGCGGTGAGCGCGAGGCGGCGTACGTCCGGGCGCTGGCGCCCACGGCAGAGAACAAGGCCGAGGTCTGGGCCCTGCTCACCGGGGACGAGGTGCTACCGAACTGGCGGAGCCGGGCGCTGCTGCAGGGCTTCCAGCACCCGACACAGGTGGAGCTGACCGCCCCGTACGCGGAGAAGTACTTCGCCTCGGTCGGGTCGGTGTGGGCGAGCCGGGACAGCGAGCCGGCGCAGGAGTTCACCACCCTGGGCTACCCGGCGTACCAGGTCAGCACGGAGACGATCACCGCGACCGACGAGTGGCTGGCCCAGCCGGGGCACCCGGCACCGTTGCGCCGGCTGGTCGGTGAGGGGCGGGACGGTGTCGTACGGGCGCTGAAGGCCCGGGCCAAGGACGCCTCGGCCTGAGTACGAGTACGGGCCCGGTTCGCGCTCCCCGCCTCTGCGGCGGTGGCGCGACCGGGCCCGTAACGTAAGGCTGTTCAGGCCTTGCCGGCGTGGGTGGCGAGCTGGTCCAGGCCGCTGATGATGCCGCCGATCAGGTCGCCGGCACCGAAGGCAGCCGCCATGGAAAGCGCGGCAAGCTTGGCGTGCCGGTCCGGGACCCGCTTACGGACCTCGGCGCCGGTCACGATCTCAAGCACCCGCTGGTTGGGCGAGAGCGCGATCAACACCGAGCGGTCGGGGTCGATCAGCCGGCCGTGCAGCGTCTCGGCGGACTCGCGGCTCGGCTCGTCGAGGTCACCGACGTAGATCGTGAAGGTGAACCCGGTGGCCTGATCGGCCATCCGCAACGCTTCGTCGATGCGCAGTAGCTGCCGGGTCGTAAACGGGCCGTCGAGCACCTCGGGCCGGCTGCCCAGATCTGCGGTCAACTCACCAGCGGTCACTTGCGCCTCCTGTCGCGCCGCCCCGCTTCCGGGCGATCTCAGTCTTGCCGGCCAGCGCGGGGACCGGCGCACCGGCAGGCAGGGTCGTGCCGGTGGGGTCGGCGAGCTTTTCCGGCGAGGCCAGGAACCACACCGGGGTGAAGTCGTAGGGCCGGCCCGGGCGGTAGCGCTTCGAACCGTGGCCACCACGCTTACCGGCGAGCGACAGCCCGGCGATCAGTAGCACCGCCACGGCCGGAATGGCGACGAAGACCAGCAACGTCTCGGAAACAGACAACCTCAACGCTCCCAGGCGGAAGAGGGACCAGAACACCCGGGCCAGGCTGAGTGATCATGTGTCGACCTACCTGGCTCCGATAACCTCACGGTAGCGGAGAGCGTGGCCTGCCAGCCTCCGGGGTAGCGATCCCACCACACCATCTTCGGCCGCAACCAGGCACGAATCGCCGCAAGTCGGCACGTCATGGACGGGTGTCTCGGCCGACTTGCCCGGCATCTGGCCGGCCCCGGAAGGGACACGTCGAAGATCACACCGTACGACGGGACCCGCACTCGGGCAGCAGCCACCCGACGTAGTGCAGCGAGGACCGTCCCCTTCCTGGCCTGATGCCAGGTTCCCGCGATACCGGTCACGAGCGGATCAGATGTTGGCCCGGTGCCGGTCACGACCGAGAAAGCGCAGGGCGTTGCCGGAGAGCAGCTGCACCCGCTGCGCGTCGGTGAGGAAGTCCGCCTCATGCACCACCCGCCCGACCGGCCGCTCGCCGAGCGGATACGGGTAGTCGCTACCGAGCAGCACCCGCTCGACCCCAATGGTCTCCACCAGCAGCCGCAGCGCGGCCGGGTCGAAGACCACGCTGTCGACGCAGAACCGGTCGACGTAGTGGCTCGGCGGGTGGGCGGAGCGGCCGCGTACCAGGTCGCCCCGGCGGTGCCAGGCGTTGTCGGCCCGCCCCAACCAGAACGGGAAACTCCCGCCGCCATGGGCGAAGCAGAGTCGCAACGTCTCCGGCACCCGATCGAACACACCGCCGAGGATGAGCGCCAGGACCGACAGGTGGGTCTCGGCCGGCATACCGGTCAACCAGCGCGCCATCCACCGATCCAGCCGAGGACCCCCGGGCATGTCCCACGGGTGTACGAAGACCGGCGCACCCACCTCGGCACAGTGCCGCAGGAACGTCACGATCCCCTCGTCGTCCAGGTCCCGATCCCCGACGTGGTTGCCGATCTCCACCCCGACGTGCCCGTTGGTCAGGCACCGGTCCAGCTCGGCGCAGGCCGCCTCCGGATCCTGCAGCGGCACCTGGCAGAACGGCACCAACCGGTCCCCGCCCCGCCCGGTGACCTCCAACGTCAGGTCGTTGAAGATCCGCGCCACCTTGACCGCCTGGTCAGCCGGGCGCTCGTAGGAGAAGAAAACCGGGGTCGGGGAGACCACCTGCACGTCCACCCCGTCGGCCGTCATGTCGGCCAGCCGGCTGTCGGCGTCCCAACACTGGACACCGATCGGGCGGAACTCGGTCTCCCCGACCATGATCATGGCTTCGCGTTCGGAGTCGATCCGCAGCCAGGGCCAGCCGGAGCCGCCACACGCGGTGGACAACTCCGGCCAACCCCGAGGTACGACGTGGGTGTGCACGTCCACCACCGGGTACGGCTTCGCCCCTGAGCTCGACGTCTCCGTCGGTTGCGACATCAACCCTTGCCCGGGTGCAGCGCGCCGCACCGGTCACAGGTGCGGGCCGCCTCGTCGGCGTAGAACGCCTGGAAGACCGGTGGCAGGTCGGCGACGATGTCCCGGACCTGCAACTCGACCTCGTGCACCCGGTTACCGCACTCCACGCAGTACCACTGGAACTTCTCCAGGGTGCCCTCCTGGCGTACCCGCTCGATCACCAGGCCGATCGAGCCGGCCTCCGGCCGCTGCGGCGAGTGCGGCATCAACGCCGGCAGCATCCACATCTGCCCCTCCTGGATGTGCACGCTGCGCGGCCCGTCCGGGGTCATCAGGTCGACACGCATATTGCCTTTGACCTGGTAGAAGAACTCCTCGTACGGGTCGACGTGGAAGTCGGTGCGTTGGTTCGGCCCGCCCACCACCATCACGATGAAGTCGTCCCCGGTGGGGAACATCTGCTTGTTACCCACCGGCGGTTTGAGCAGGTGCTGGTTCTCGGCGATCCAGCCTGGGAAGCTGATCGGCTCGGGGATCTCACTCATGGCTGCCTCCAAACGGAAGTTCGGCTCCTGAGGGAAGTGCGGTTCCAGAAGGGAGTACGGCGACCGCCTGTATCTCGATCAGCAGATACGGATGCGGGAGCTGGTGTACGGCCACGGTGGTCCGGGCCGGACCCGTCTCGTCGAAGAACTCGGCGTACACCTCGTTGTAGCCACCGAAGTCGTTCATGTTGACCAGGTAGGTGGTGACCTGCACCAGGTCGCAGAGATCCGCACCAACCGCACGCAGAATGTCGCGGACGTTCTCAAGCACCGCCCGGGTCTGCACCCGAATGTCCAGCGAGGTGGTACCCAGGGCATCCACCTCGGCACCGGCAATCGTGTTGTCCGGCCGGCGGCTGGACGTACCGGAGACGAACGCGAACCCGCCGGCGACCTTGACGTGCGGAAACCGGCCGCGTGGCAGAGCCTTCCCAGCGACCACCCGGCCCCCGTTCACGACCGCCCCTCCGCCCGAAGCGAGACAGTGCCCAACCGTTCGACCACCGCGCGGATGTACGCCCCGGGCCGCAGCGGTACGGCGGCGGTGGCCGCCCCGGCGAGGAAGACCCAGCCCGAGTGCAGCCGTACGCCGTGCCGGCCGGCCAGTCGTATCCCCTCGTCGAGTGCCCGGCGCGGGTCACCGAGGATCGCGGCGGTGGAGCCGGTCTGCACCACCCGACCATCGACCTCCAGCAGCACCCCCAGGTTTTCCAGTCCCGCCGGCACCGGCTGCCAGGCACCGATGGCGAACCGAGCCGCCGAGGCGTTGTCGGCAACCACGTCGGGCAGCGAGAAGGTGAAGTTGGCGTACCGGGAGTCGATCAGCTCAAGGGCCGGTGCGACGGCCCGGACCGCCTCGGTGAAGTCGCCGATCGGCTCGCCTGGCTCGGGCAACCGGTCCAGCAGGAAGGCCACCTCCGGCTCGACCCGGGGGTGGATGTGGGTGCGTAGGTCCACCGCGCCCCCGTCGGGCACCCGCATCGCGTCGGTGAGCCGACCCCAGATCACCTCGTCCACGCCCACCTGCGCCATCTTGGCCCGGCTGGTCAGCCCCATCTTCAGCCCGACCAGCCGTTCGCCCCGGGCCAGCCGCCGGTCGAGCAGGGCACCCTGGATCGCGTACGCACTCTCCACGTCGATCCCGGCTGCCACCGCGAGCTGCGGTATCGCGACGGCGGACCCGGCTGCCTCGTCCAGCCGGGCCGCCAACTCCGCCAACTTCGCCGAATCCACCCGCTCCCCGCTCCCGTCGACCCTCACGAGCCACCCCCAGATGTCACGACCCACTCTCAGGCGTCACGACCCACTCTCAGATGTCACGACCCACCCCCGGATGTCACGGGCCACCTCCGGAGAAGCAGGTTCGGACCGAGCCCAGACCGGAGATCCGCGCCTCGTACGCCGCGCCGGGGGTGACCGGCACCATCGGACCGAGCGCCCCGGAGAGCACCACGTCGCCGGCCCGCAGTGGGTTGCCGGCCTGGGCGAGGGTGCCGGCCAACCAGGCGACCGCGTGTAGCGGGTTGCCCAGGCATGCCGCGCCGGCACCGACCGAGACCGGCTCACCGGCGTGTTCGAGCACCATCCCGGCGAGCCGCAGGTCCACGTCGGCGAGCCGGCGGGGCGAGGTGCCGAGCACGAACAGGCCGGTGGAGGCGTTGTCCGCCACCGTGTCCACGATGGAGATGTCCCAGCCGGCGATCCGCGAATCGACGATTTCGATCGCCGGAAGCAGATACTCGGTCGCCTGGACGATGTCGACCGTGGTCACCTGCTCGTACGGCAGGTCGGCACCGAGCACGAAGGCAACCTCGGCCTCCACCCTCGGTTGCAGTAGCCGACCGAGGTCGACCTCCGTACCGTCGGGCACCGCCAGGTCGGCGAAGAGCACCCCGAAGTCGGGCTGGTGGACCCCGAAGCTCTCCTGCACAGCCGGAGAGGTCAGGCCGATCTTCGCGCCGATCGGCCGACGACCCGCCGCGATCCAGCTGCCCACCTGGGCCTGCTGCACCGCGTACGCCGTGTCGACGTCCCCCTCCGGCAGCAGCTCGCCCCGCAGCGGCGGGCAGGGCTGGCCACTGTCGTACGCGTCGCGCAGCACCCACGCCGCCGCCTCGATGTCCACGGTCACGACAACTCCAGGCAGACGTTGGTGAGTTCGGAGTAGAAGTCCAGCGAGTGCCGGCCGCCCTCGCGACCGATGCCGGAGGTCTTCATCCCGCCGAACGGGGTGCGCAGGTCACGCAGGAACCAGGTGTTGACCCAGACGATGCCGGTGTCCAGCCGCAGCCCGGCCCGGTGCGCCCGGCCGACGTCCCGGGTCCACACCGTCGCGGCCAGGCCGTATTCGCTGTCGTTGGCCAGCGCGTACGCCTCTTCCTCATCATCGAAGGGGGCCACGTGGCAGACCGGGCCGAAGATTTCCTCCCGGTTGGTCCGGGCGGACGCGGCCAGCCCGGTGAGTACGGTCGGCTGGACGTACGCGCCCCCGTCGCGGGCGTCGCCGAAGGACGGCACCCCGCCACCGGCGAGTACGGTGGCGCCTTCGGCGCGGGCCAGGTCGTAGTGGCCGAGCACCTTGGCCCGGTGGGCCGCCGAGATCAGCGGCATGTTCACCGTCGCCTCGTCGGCCGGCCAACCGTAGGCCAAATCCGTCGCCCGGGCGGCCAGTCGTTCGGCGAACTCCGCGAAGACCGGCCGCTGCACGTAGATCCGCTCGGTGCAGAGGCAGACCTGTCCGCCGTTGGTGAAGCTGGACCGGACCGAGCCGGTCACCGCCGCATCCAGGTCGGCGTCGGCGAAGACCAGGCCGGCATTCTTGCCGCCCAACTCGAAGGAGACCGCCTTCACCCGGTCGGCGGCGGCCCGCATGATCGCCGCACCGGTGGCGGACTCGCCGGTGAAGGTGATCGCGTCGACCTCGGGGTGTCGGGTGAGGAACTCACCGGTCGAGTCCGGCCCGAAGCCGTGCACCAGGTTGAACACCCCGTCCGGTACGCCGGCCGCAGCCATCACCTCGGCCAGCAGCGTCGCCGACGCCGGGGTCTCCTCCGAGGGCTTGACCACGACGGCGTTACCGCAGGCCAGGGCCGGGGCGACCTTCCAGGTGAGCAGCAGCAGCGGCAGGTTCCAGGGCACGATCACCGCGACCACACCGACCGGTTTGCGCACTGCGTAGTTGAGTGCCCGCCCACCGCCGGCCGTGACCGTGAGGTACGACTCGGTCGGCGTACTGGCCACGATCTCGGCGAACGCCCGGAAGTTGGCCGCCCCGCGCGGGACGTCCAGGGTGCGCGCCTGCGAGATCGACTTGCCGGTGTCGGCCACCTCGGCGACGACCAGGTCGGCGAAGCGGCGTTCCAGTTCGTCGGCGACCCGGCGCAGCACCGCCGCCCGGTCCCGCTCGTCCATCCGGCCCCACGGACCGCGCAGCGCGGCCCGGGCGGCGGCCACCGCCGCGTCCACCGTGGAACGATCGGCTTCGGCCACCTCGAAAAGAGGTTCCCCGGTGACCGGGCTGACCTTGGCGAAGGTCCGCTGCCCGGCGACGAACTCGCCGCCGACGAAGTGGCGCAGCAGTCCCGGCCCACGGTCGCCCGGCCGACCGGTTAGCAGTCCCGGCGGCCAGTCCACCTGTGCCTGCGCCGATGCCACCCGCACCTCCCCGAACTCAACGACGTCCGGTTCGGCGAACGGCTACCGCGCCGAGCGCACCGAGCAGCACCACCGCACCGGCGGTGACCGCACCGAGCAGCTGATGCTGCCGACGCACCTGCCGGTGCACCTCGGCGTACGGGGTGGTGGAGAAGGAGACCAGCTCGTAGCGGGAGACGTACCGGCCGGGCAGGGCCCGTTCCAGCGCGTGCTCGACCCGCTTGCCGAACCGGAACACCGGCGAGGCCACCTTGTCGCGCATCTCCACGAAGTTGGCCAGGGCCATCTGGGCGATCGCCTCGGCGTTGTCCCGTCGCCGTACGTCGAAGAGCGGCAGCGCCATCGCCCAGGTGTCCGCGGTCTCGTCCAGACACCGGTCCAGTTCCACCACGTCCTCGAAGGCGCAGTTCGCGCCCTGCCCGTAGAACGGGACGATGGCGTGCGCGGCATCGCCGAGCAGGCCGATCCGACCACCGTGCTGCCAGGGCGCACACCGGACGGTGCCGAGCAGCCCGACCGGGTTGTGCAGGTAGTCGTCCACCAGGTTCGGTGCGAGCGGCGGCACGTCCGGATAGTGGGTACGGAAGTGCTGCTCGATCGCGGCTGGGCTACCCAGCGAGGCGAAGCTGCTCGTGCCGCTGGTCGGCCAGAACAGGGTGCAGGTGAACGACCGGTCCGGGTTGGGCAGCGCGATCATCATCGAGGTGCCGCGTGGCCAGATGTGCAGCGCGTCCGGAGCGAATGCGAAGTCCCCACCCATCGGCGGGATGGTCAGCTCCTTGTAGCCGTAGTCGAGGAAGTCCAGGCTCTCGGTCAGTACCCCGTGCCCGAGCAACTGGCCCCGTACGGCGGAGCCGGCACCGTCCGCACCGAGGATGATCTCGGCGTCGACCCGGGCTGGCCCCTCAGGGGTCTCGAAGGTCAGGTCCCCGGTCTCCGGGGCCAGCCCGACCAGCCGATGCTCGAAGTCGATCTCCACGCCGGGCAGCGCCTCGGCGGCGTCCAACAGGACGTTGTTCAACGCACCCCGGCTGATCGAGTTGATCGCCCGGTCTCCGGCCCGGCTGTACGGCTGGAAGTCCCACTCACCCTCGACCGGGTGGACCATCCGGCCCCGCATCGGTAGCGCGTCGGCGAGCACCTGGGTGTCCAGCCCGACCCGACGTAACGCGTCCAGACCGCGCTCGGAGAGCGCCAGGTTGATCGACCGGCCGCGTTCGGGCGTACCTTTGCGCGGATCGGGTCGCCGCTCGTAGACGTGCACCCGGTAGCCGCGCCGGGCCAGGAAGCAGGCCAGCAGACTGCCGGTCAGTCCGGCCCCGACAATCGTGACCTGCTCCTTCTCGGTCATCGGGCCTCCCCGCCGGACTGCGTCTCCTCGACGGACTGCGTCTCCTCGACGAGCTGCGCCAACGCGTCAACCGCCCGCCAGCAGTCGTGGTACGTCGAGTAGAGCGGTACCGGAGTCAACCGGACGATGTCCGGCTCCCGGGCGTCGGCGATCACGCCGTACTCGTGGCGAAGCCGTTTCGACAGCTCGGCGGCCCTGCCCTGGCCTATCCCGCCCGCCCCGATCCCTTCCGCTCGCGACTGCGGGGCTCGCAAAACCGGCTCACTCCTCGCGCTCACCCCGATCCCTTCCGCTCGCGACTGCGGGGCTCGCAAAACCGGCTCACTCCTCGCGCTCACCCCGATCCGAAGGGACAGTTGGCAGCCGCGTCGGGCCGGATCGGTCGGGGTGATCACCCGCAGCGGCCGGGTCGGGGTGATCTGGTCGAGCAGCCCGGCCAGGTAGCCGGTGAGTCGCTGGCTGCGCTCCCGCAACGCGATCATCCCGACCTTGTCGAAGATCTCCAGCGAGGTACGCACCGGCCCCATCGCCAGGATCGGCGGGTTGGAGATCTGCCAGGCGTCGGCGGTGGGCAGCGGCCGGGACTCCGGGGCCATCTCGAACCGGGTGGCCGGGTCGGTGCTCCACCAGCCCTCGAACCGCTGGATCGCCGGGTCGGCCAGGTGGCGCTCGTGGATGAACACGCCGGCCAGGGCACCGGGCCCGGAGTTCAGGTATTTGTAGGAGCACCAGGCGGCGAAGTCGACGTCCCAGTCGTGCAGCGCCAACGGCACGTTGCCGGCGGCGTGCGCCAGGTCCCAGCCGACAATCGCGCCGGCCGTACGCCCGGCCCGGGTGATCGCCGGGATGTCCATCAGCTCGCCAGTGCGGTAGTTGACCCCGCCGAGCAGCACCAACGCGGTCCGGTGCCCGTCCCGGTCGAGATGGTCGAGCACGTCGGCGGTGCGCAGCGTCTCCTCGCCGGGCCGGGGCCGCAGCCGTACCACGGTGGTGTCTGGGTCGAGGCCGTGGAACCGGGCCTGGCTGCGGACCGCGTAGCTGTCCGACGGGAAAGCGCTGTCCTCGATGACGATCCGGGTCCGCTCCCCCGCCGGCCGGTAGAAGGACACCATCAGCAGGTGCAGGTTGACGGTGAGCGAGTTCATCACCACGGTCTCCGTGGGTAGCGCGCCGACCAGTCGGGCCGCCGGCTCCGTCAGCAACTCGTGGTACGGCAACCACGGCCGAGCCCCCGCCAGGTGCCCCGCCACGCCCAGCGTGGCCCAGGCGTCCAGATCCTCGACCAGATCACCACGGGTGGCCCGGGGCTGCAGGCCGAGCGAGTTGCCGGCCAGATAGGCGGCGTCGGCGTACCGGCCACCCGGGGCGGGTGGAATGTGGAACAGGTCCCGGTGACCAGGGTCGGCGGCGTCCCGGCGGCGCGCCTCGTCTTCGGGGATGGTCATCCTGGCGCCTCGCTCTCCGATCACTTCACTCGCCTGGGTGGTGGGTCCCGTCACGGGGTGGTCCGGCGACCGGGACGCCCGCAGCGTCACATGGCCGTACGGGCCGACCACAGCTCCGGGAAGACCACCCGAGCCATGCTGCGTTGCAGCCAGGCGGCACCGGCGGAACCGCCGCTGCCGGCCTTAGCGCCCATCGTGCGCTGGACCGCCTGGAGATGTCGATAGCGCCAGTCCCCGAATTGTTCGGCCACCTCGGTCAGTGCCTCGCCGAGCAGGCGCAGCTGGTTGTCCGGCCCGTCGTCGGCATAGATCTCGATCCAGGCGGCTTCGGCCTCGGGGCAGGGCTGGTGCTCGATCGCAAAGTCCCGGTGCCGCAACTCGTCCGGCAGGTCGAACCCGCGACGGGCGAGCAGGTGCAGCACGTCATCCCAGAGGCTGGGGGTCGCCAGGGTCGCCACCAGCGTGGCGTGCACCTTCGGTTGTCGCCGGAACGGTCGGGCCAGGGCCGCAGTCCGGAGGCCGAGCAGGAATTCGAGCTGCCGGTACATCGCGGACTGGAAACCGGATCCCTCGCCGAGCAGATCCCGGAACCGGTTGAAGTCGCCCGGGGTCATCCAGCGCAGCCCCCGCCAGGCCGCGTTCAGCCCTTCCAGGTGCAGCGCGGCCCGGCCCAACGGACGCAGCGCTCCCCACACGTCGTCGGCACGCAGCAGCTGTTGCGCTTCCCGCAACTCGAAGCAGGTCAGTCCGAAGTAGAGCTCCATGATCTGGCTGACCATGAGGAAGGACATCTCCCCCGGGTCGTCGCTCAACGTACGTTGGAGACTGTGCAGCGTGCTGGCGTGCACGTACGCGTCGTACGGGACTCGGCCGGCGTGTTCGAGGGTCGGCTCGCCCGCGTTGGCCGCTGCCTTGGTGGCCCGCTTGCGCGCGGTGGTGGGACGAACCTTGACGTTGCCGGTCGACGTCCGCAGATCGGCGGTCTCCACCTGTGTTTCCCTCCTCGTGCCCGGTACCGTCATGATCCCGCCGACGAGGCCGACCGAGGAATGCCGATTCAACGGCGGTTTGGCCGTCCCACCCTCCCGGCCGGGGCGGATTTCGCAGGTCCACTTAACGAACGGAAGGTGGTGGCGTGGACGACGTGGACTGGGCACTGCTGCGCGAGTTGCAGGCCGATGCCCGACTCTCGTTCAGTGAGCTGTCCCGGCGGGTCCACCTGTCCCCGCCTGCCGTCGCCGAGCGGGTACGGCGACTGGAGGAGTCCGGTGTGATCACCGGCTATCACGCGCACGTCGATCTGGCCCGGGCTGGTCGTACCGTGGTGGCGCTGATCCGGATGTCCTGTTACGGCCCGGACTGCATCCTGCGGGATCCGTCGATCGTCGACTGGCCGGAGATCCTGGAAATCCATCGGATCACCGGGGACGCGTGCAGCATGCTCAAGGTGGCGGCCGGCTCGATCGACGCGTTCGAGCAGGTCATCGATCGACTCTCCCGACATGGCCAGCCGTCGAGCACGATGGTGCTCTCCACTCCGCTCGGCTGGCATCCGGTCACCCCGCTCGACGGATAGCCAACCACCGCCACGTAAAGCACCGCTGACCTCCACCCTCGTCACCAGTCAGGGAGTCGTCTCCCTTCGGGTTGTCCCGGCAATGACCGCCCGAAGGGATATACCGGACACAAGACCACGAACAGAATGCTGCCCGTGGCGTGTGTGCCCCCTGGCAGGCGGGAACGCAGGACCCGATGGGGACACGCACGCACGACCGGTCCAGGCCGGAAGGGGGAGCCATGCGGGGTCCAAGGTTCGTCGGACGCGCCTTCGCCACCGGCGCGGCCGGCGTCGCGCTCACCGGGGCACTGGTCCTACCGGGTGCCGCCGCGGCCGCTGGTAACACGTTCGTCGAGGTCACACCGAACACCGTCCAGGCCGGCGAACGGGTCAGCATCCGGGCCAACTGCGACGACGGTAACAACCGCCAGGGCAACGTGCAGTCCGACGCGTTCGGCCGGGTCATCGTACGACCGGACAACGGCTTCCTCACCGGAGCGGCGACCGTACCGAGCAGCCGCCCGCCGGGCCAGTACGGGGTGAACCTCACCTGCCAGAACGGCAATACCGCCACCACCACCCTCACCGTGGTGAACATGAGTAAGCCCAGTCAGGGCCCGGCGACCGGGGCTGGTGGCTCTGCCGGTGGGCTCAGTCCCACCGTGCTGGCCGGTGGTATCGCCGCCGTTGTCCTCGGTGCCGGACTAGCCCTCTTCGGGCTGCGGCGACGGCGCCCGGAGCTGGGTCCCTGACCCGTTCGGGACCATGGCGGATCGTCGCGTGTCGGGCAATCCTCGACGCAACCACCCGCTGCGCGCCCTCCGGCGGATCGTCGCCCAGGCCGCGGTGGCCAGCGTCACGGCGGCGAAGCCGGCCGCGGCGGCGAAGCCGGCCGCGGCTCGGCCGGCCGCCCGTACGGCGGAACCAGCCCGGCCGCCCCGGGCGGCACAGCCGGCGCGATCCCAGCAGTCCGGGCAGTCGGCGCAGTCCGCGCAGTCGGCACGGCCTGCGCGCTCAGCACCTCGCCGAGGCCGACGGGGCGGCCGTCGAGGTGGCCGTTGGCGGCTACTGCTCAGTCCGGTGACTGTGATCGTCGTGCTGATGGTCCTCATCGTCAGTGGGCTCGTCGTTGAGCGGATCACCGGTGTTCCGGTCCTGCCCAGCGGGCTGACCGCCGGGCTGCGGCCACCGCCGCGTAAGTTCCCGGTGCTTTCGGCGAGCCAGCCGGTCAGCGTGCGTAGTCAGGCGATCCAACTCGACGCACCGGTGCACACCGTCGGTCTCGCCGCGGACGGCACCATCGCGGCGCCGAGCGCGGAACGGGCCCAGGAGGCCGGCTGGTACGACCAGGGGCCCACCCCGGGACAGTACGGTCCCGCGGTGATCGTCGGACACGTCGACACCCGGACCGGGCCGGCGGTCTTCCACAACCTGGTCCGGCTCCGTCCCGGTGACCGGGTCGAAGTCGAGCGCCAGGACGGCACGGTAGCGATCTTCGAGGTCAACTCGACCAAGAGCTTCGACAAGGCCCAACTCCCGGTGGACGAGGTGTACGAGGACTTCAGCCGCCCAAATCTGCGGCTGATCACCTGTGGCGGTCGGTGGGTCGGTGGCACCACCGGGTACGCCGACAACCTGATCGTCTTCGCGTCCCTGGTCGGCTCTCGCTCGGGCTGACGACCTGGGTTGGGTCACCACCGCACCGAGCCGAACGACGGTCAGGCGGCGGGCTCTACCTCCCGTAGCTCGACCTCCCGCAGGTCCAGCCAGTCCGCCCAGCGGGGATCGGGGGTCCGGTGGCCCAGCACCCGCCAGGCGGTGCCCTTCGGGGCGGCCGGCGGGATGGGCAACCGCCAGCCCAACTCGGCCGGCGTCCGGTCGCCCTTGGTGTGATTGCACTTGGCGCAGGCCGCGACGACGTTCTCCCAGGCGTGCCGGCCACCCCGGCTGCGGGGGAAGACATGGTCGATGGTCTCCGCCGGCCCCCGACAGTAGGCGCACCGCCAGCCGTCCCGGGCGAAGATCGCTCGCCGGGAGAGGCCAACATGGGTCCGGTAGGGCACCCGGACAAACCGGGTCAATCGGACCACGGACGGCACCGGCAGTGCGTTTCGGGGACTATGCAGGACACCGTCACCGTCGGCGACACAAACCGCCTTCGCGGAGAGGACGAGGATCGCGGCTCGACGTA
Organism: Micromonospora sp. NPDC003197; assembly: GCF_053590565.1. Taxonomy (NCBI): domain Bacteria; kingdom Bacillati; phylum Actinomycetota; class Actinomycetes; order Micromonosporales; family Micromonosporaceae; genus Micromonospora; species Micromonospora sp. NPDC003197. The sequence continues at coordinate 47,897 of NZ_JBSFTE010000001.1, forward strand.
CCGACACGACACACAGCGGCTCGTAAGTGGCATTGAGCACCAAGGCTCCGGAGCCCGCCATGGGTCGTATGTCAGGCATCGTGCTCACCCTCTCGGTCGTGGTCCCGCTTGCTCCTGTCTCACCCGTCGGGTCCGTGGCCCGCCAGGTGGCGACCGCAGCTAACGCCGGCGGATCACCGGCGTCCGTGCGCCAATAGTCCCCGATAGGTGCCGAGAATGCACGTACTAATCGAGGGTCCGGCTTGAAGCTTTTTCGCGGTGTGCCAAGATGACCGGTTCTGCACCACGCGCTGCCGGGCGGCGGCGGGTCGGGTTGCGCTCCTCAGCACCAATCGGCGGGTCGGACGTCGGCCGCCGTCACCGGTGCGGTACGAAATCATCCGTGAACCCCGCGACTCCGATCGTTGATCCGCTCCTCGTGCTGGCCGCCGAGGAAACCCCCGACCCCACCCCCAGCCAGAGCTGCCAGGACGACCTGCTGTGCGACCTGATGTGGCAGTTGACCGACTCCGCCTGGTTCGCCGAGAGCAGCTACTACATCCTGGTCAAGCCATTCCGCATCATCATGATCTTCCTGATCGCGGTGCTGGTGCGCTGGTTGCTCCACCGCACCATCTGGCGGCTGGTACGCAGCACCTCGCAAAGCGCGGTGCCGGCGGTGCTCAAGCCACTGCGGGAACGCATCCCCACCGCTGGCGGTGACCCGGGCCTGGTCTTCCCCGAACGCCGCCGGCAGCGGGCAGAGGCGATCGGCTCGGTGCTACGCAGCCTGGTCACGGCGGTGGTCTTCTCGATCGCCGTACTGCTGATCCTCAGCGAGCTGAGTTTCGACCTGGCCCCACTGCTGGCCAGTGCGGGCATCGCCGGTCTGGCGATCGGTTTCGGCGCGCAAACCCTGGTCAAGGACCTGCTCGCCGGATTGTTCATGCTGCTGGAGGACCAGTACGGAGTCGGCGACACGGTCGACCTGGGCGAGGCGACCGGCACTGTCGAGGCGGTCGGGCTGCGGATCACCACCATCCGCGACGGGCGGGGGGTGCTCTGGTACATCCGCAACGGCGAGATCATCCGGGTTGGCAACAAGAGCCAGGGCTGGGCGATGGTGGTCGTGGACATGCCGATCGGCTTCGCCAGTACGGAGGAGGCGACCGCCGTGCTGCGTACGGCGGCGGAGTCGGTGGCAGTCGACCCGGAACTGGCCACGGAGATCGTGGAGCCGCCGGAGGTGCTGGGGGTCGAGCAGATCACCGTGGACGGTGCGGTGATCCGTACCGTCGTCAAGACCACCGCCGACGGTCAGTTCTCGGTGGCACGGGAACTACGACGTCGGCTCACCGAGGCGCTGGAGAATTCCGGAATCACCGCCCGTATTGCCGCTTCCCGGATGTTCCCTCGTCCGGCGAGCCCGGCGGAGGGCGACGGTGGCACCGGTCAGGGTGGAGCCACCTGAGCTACCGGCGTGACCAGGGCGGTTGTCCGCCGATAGCGGGGTCGCGCGCCAGGTGGAGGGTCAGGTATCGTCCGTTCGTTCAGTCATTGATGCGACGCACTAGCCGTTCGCACTAGCCAGGCTGTCAGACGATCGGGCAGAATTCGGGACAGCTAATCCCGGAGCGTGACGAAGCCCTCGCTGATCCGCCACATCTGACGACGTTCCCGGCAGCTCCATCAGCAGTGGTCAGCGGCCGAGAACGATGGAGGCGCCTGGTGTCCGACGAGCGAAACGCCCACGAAGGGCCTGCCACCTTCCGTGAAGTTTTCGCCCAGTCCGAATTCCGGGCGGTCTATGCTTCCGGCGCCCTCACCTGGTTCGGCGACTACCTCACCAAGGCCGCTGTCACCCTGCTGGTCTACCAACAGACGGATTCGGTGGCAATGTCCGCCGCCGCCTTCGCCGTGAGCTTCCTGCCCTGGCTGATCGGCGGTCCGCTGCTCACCACGCTGGCCGAGCGCTACCCGTACCGCCGGGTCATGGTGGTCTGCGACCTGGCTCGGATGGCCCTGATCTCCCTGGTCGCCATCCCCGGACTGCTGCCCAGCAAGGCGATCCTGGTCGTACTCTTCGTCTCCGCCCTGGCCAACCCGCCGAGCCAGGCGGCCCGGTCGGCGCTGATGCCGACCATCCTCACCGGTGACCGACTGGTCGTCGGGCTTGGCCTGATCAGCAGCACCGGGCAGGCCGCCCAGTTCGCCGGTTACCTGGCCGGTGCGGGTATCGCCGCGATCAACCCGCATCTGGCCCTGTTCGTCAACACGCTCACCTTCGCGCTCTCCGCAGCGTTCGTCCGGTTCGGTGTGCGCCACCGGCCACCCGCGCTCAGCGCCGCCCACCGTAGCCACCTGCTACGGGAGACCGCCGAGGGATTCCGGATCGTCTTCGGCACTCCCGTACTGCGGGCCATCGCGATCCTGGTCTTCTCCTCGATGCTCTTCGCCATCGTGCCCGAGGGGCTCGCCGCCGGCTGGGCCGACGAGCAGAGCGACGGCAAGGGTGCCCCGCTCGCCCAGGCCATGATCATGGCGGCCAGCCCGGTCGGATTCATCCTCGGCGGTCTGGTGATCGGACGGGGTATCCGGCCGGAGCTGCGCCAGCGGCTGATCCGGTTCTTCGCCGTACTCTCGCCGCTGATCCTCGTACCAGCCCTGCTGAATCCGCCGGCCCCGGTGGTGGCCCTGCTGACCGCGATCACCGGCTTCTCCGTCGCCGGCCTCATGCCGGTGGCCAACGGTCTCTTCGTCCGTGCCCTCCCGCACGGCTACCGGGCTCGGGCCTTCGGGGTGATGGGCACCGGCACCCAGGTCATGCAGGGGGTGGCCGTACTCCTGACCGGCCTGCTCGCAAACCGATACTCGATCCCGCTCACCGTCGGGCTGTGGAGCCTGGCGGGTACGGCGTTGATGCTGATCACCGTCCTGAAGTGGCCGACACCGGACCGGTTCGACGCCGCCATCGCCGAGGCTCGGCGCAATGACCCGATCGAGGAGACCGGGGAACCGCACACCGCTGATCAGCCGGAGGAGACCTCTGGTCCGCCGCCCCGCCCGCCCACCTCCCAGGCCGGCGTCGGATCGATGTGAGACAGGCCGCACCTACCGTCGTACCCACGCGTCAACCCTGCCGTGGACAAGCTGGCAGGATGGAATCGTGAACCCTGCGAGTGAGCCCGCCCAGCCGCAGCCGGCAGCGACCTTCTTCGAAGCGGTCGGTGGCGAGCCGACCTTCCGTAAGCTCGTCGACGAGTTCTACGCCGGTGTCGCCACCGATCCCGTACTCCGCCCGATGTATCCGGAAGACGACCTCGGCCCGGCCAGCGATCGGATGCGACTCTTCCTGATGCAGTACTGGGGCGGCCCGAACACCTACTCGGCCCAGCGGGGTCATCCGCGACTGCGGATGCGGCATGCGCCGTTCCGGGTCGGGACGGTGGAGCGCGACGCGTGGCTGCGCCAGATGCGCCGGGCCGTGGACAGCCTCGACCTTCCCGAGGAGTACGACCACATGCTCTGGGACTACCTGGAGCGGGCCGCACACTTCATGGTCAACGTGGATCCGGCCGACGAGGCCAGCTCCTGACCCACCCCGCTAGGCCGTTCGGATCGGCAGGGCGGCGACCCCGCCGCCCTTGAGCGACCGGTTCAGCACCCGATCACCGGAGTACAGAAAACACCGGATGCCCCGGTCACCACGGGCCCATGCCTCCTCGGAGGGGGTGCGGTACGCCGTTCCTGACCGGTACGTCATCATCCCGTCGTCCGGCACCCCTACGTACCGGGCAATCACCGACCGGCAGCTGCGATGGTTCCGCCCGGGATCCCGGCCGACCTCGGCAAGATCGTTCATCGGCGGCAGACACCCGTCTGGGGAACGAACTGCTGCGCCACTGGCAGCGCACCCCAGTCATCGGTCAGGTCCCCGTCGGTGCCGGCCGGTACGCCGCACCCGGTCAGCAGCGCCACCCCCTGTGCACCTGAGAGCACCCCGACCCCGCCATCGCCGCCGCACCTCACGCCCTCCGGTCCCGGACCACGGCGCGCCGCAACATACGGGACCGGAGCGTGACGAGTAGTCCTTTTCGGATGGAGCGGGCTAGAGCAGGGCCCCCTCGTCGTGCAGCCAGTCGACAAAGGTGGAGGCCACCGCCGCACCACAGTCGAGCATCTCGACCAGCAGCGCATCGTGCGCCCCAGCGTTCAGCGGCACCTGCAACTCGGCATAGATCGGCAGCTGCCCGCGTTCGGTCGGATCGCCCACGTACGCCTTACAGAACCGGCGGGTGTGGTTCCACTCGTTGACCACCCGGTAGGCCCGATCGGCCCAGTCCGGCGGAACGGTGGCATGTGGTCGGGCCCGCACGACGAGGATCTCGTCCTCCGGCCCCTCCAGGGTGAACAGCACCGCGTGCCGCTCCCACATGGCCAACAGGTTGCCGTCGCCATCGGCCAGGTAGCGCACGTCGAGCAGGTCGAGGGCGTTACCGATCCGGTGCAACGTGACCGGGGCGATGTCGCCGGCCATGTCCTTCATCGTGGACCGCTCTGCGGGCAGGCAGTCGTGTTCGGGCTCGCGTGGTGCCGGCGGACCGACCCGTACGCTGCCGTCAGCAGTAACAGCAGAAGACCTGCTTCGACTTTCCGGCTCACCGCCACCGGTGTGACCGGGGCGCCATGACCACCACGGCATCGCTCGCGCACCTCGCTCCCCAGCGGATCCAGCCGCCTACGGTGCGTTGGATCCGAGGCACGACGGTACCCGTACAGTCGGCTTAGGGCACCCCCCTAACGGCAGCACCAAACCAGACGTACCAGCGGACATCATCCGTTCGGTGGAACTTGCACGGGTCGCATCACAAGATTGCTGACCTTGAGTGACCATGTCACTCCGTACGGTGCGGACAGGCCAACCCAGTTGCCAGCGAGCCGCACCTGCACCGGGGCATCGTCGGCCGCGCCGGCAAAATCCCGGTCGGTGGTCGGCGTGCCCGGACCGAGGAAGCCCATCCGGACGATTGCCTGCACCAGCCGCTGCGACACCTCCGCGCGGGCCGGCGGTGTCCCGTCGGCGCCTGCCTGGGTCACCACCACCGCCACGTGGTCCAACAAGGCGTCGCGTACCGCCCGCTGCCCCACCGCCCGGCCGCCGACCCCGTGCGCCTCGGCGCTGCGCAGCGTGCCGGCTGCGGCGGCGGCGATGCGCCGCAGCTCCGCACCCGGCAGCGTCTCCACCACCCGGCTGGCCGAGGGCGGCAACGGCCAGCGCCAGTCCGCGTCCCGGCGGTACGGCAGGTCGGTCCCGTTGCGTGCCAACTCGGCCAGCAGGTCCCCGGCAGCTACCGTCACGTCGCCCACCCCTGCTCCGGCCACCGTCCGACCGACCAGCACGTTCCACGGCAGTCGCGCCCAGAGAGCGGTCCGGTGGGCATCACCGGTCGACTCCGACGGCGGTACGGAACGCAGCCGTACCACCGCCGTCCGGTCCAGCCGGGTCAGCCGGGCCAGGAAGGCCCCCGCGTCCGCGACCCCGACCAGGCCGTGCCCGGCCGGGGTCGAGCCGGGCTCATCGGCGGACCGCCGCTGACCGGTCACCATCCAGCGACCCGCCCAGAGCCGATCATCGTCGACCTTCGCCGGTCGGCGGATCCAAGATCGTGTACGGCAGCAGGAACGCCCGCTCCTCGTCAGTGATCCGTCGGGGCCGTTGCAGCTTCAGGTCGAACGGTACGAGCACCGAGCGGGCCCGGCTGGCCAACACCTCGCCGTCGAAGAGTTCGTAGGCGACGGTGAAGTGGGACGCCCGGATCTCCGGGATCCACATCTCGATCCGGACGGTGGGTGCCTCTTCCGCCGTGGCCCGACCCATGGCGTAGTCCACCGGGCGTAGGTAGTCGACCTCGTGCCGCCGGATGACCACTCCATCGGCGAACGAGTCGACGCCCCACGCCCGGCCACCGGAGAACATCAACGCCACCCGGGCCTCCTCGTAGAGGGTGAGGAAGCGGGCGTTGTTGACGTGGCCGTACGCGTCGAGGTCGGACCACCGCAGCGCGCAGTGGTAGACGTACCGCTTGCCGTCAGTCACGGGTGAGCTTGCGGTAGGTGACCCGATGCGGCCGGGCGGCGTCGGCACCGAGCCGTTCGACCTTGTTCTTCTCGTACGCCTCGAAGTTGCCCTCGAACCAGAACCACTTGGCCGGGTTCTCGTCGTCGCCCTCCCAGGCCAGGATGTGCGTGGCGACCCGGTCGAGGAACATCCGGTCGTGGGAGATGACCACGGCACAGCCGGGGAACTCCAGCAGCGCGTTCTCCAGCGAGGAGAGGGTTTCGACGTCGAGGTCGTTGGTGGGCTCGTCGAGCAGGATCACGTTGCCGCCGATCTTCAACGTGAGCGCCAGGTTGAGCCGGTTGCGCTCACCGCCGGAGAGCACCTTGGTCGGCTTCTGCTGGTCCGGCCCCTTGAAGCCGAAGGCCGCCACGTACGCCCGGGACGGCATCTCGACCTTGCCGACCATCAGGTGGTCGAGCCCGTCGGAGACGACCTCCCAGACCGTCTTGTTCCCGTCCAGGCCGGACCGGTTCTGGTCGACGTACGACAGCGAGACCGTCTCACCGATCTTGACGCTGCCGTCGGTCGGCTGCTCCAGTCCGACGATGGTCTTGAACAGGGTGGTCTTACCGACGCCGTTGGGGCCGATGATGCCGACGATGCCGTTACGCGGCAGCGAGAAGCTCAGGTTGTCGATCAGGATCCGGTCACCGAAGCCCTTGGTCAGGCCGTGCGCCTCGATGACGGTGTTGCCCAGGCGTGGACCCGGCGGGATCTGGATCTCCTCGAAGTCCAGCTTGCGGGTCTTCTCCGCCTCGCTGGCCATCTCCTCGTAGCGGTCCAGCCGGGCCTTGGACTTGGTCTGCCGGGCCTTGGCGTTGGACCGGACCCACTCCAGTTCCTCGGATAGCCGCTTCTTCATCTTGGCGTCCCGACGGCCCTCGACGGCCAGCCGGGCGGCCTTCTTCTCCAGGTAGGTGGAGTAGTTGCCCTCGTAGCCGACGGCGCGGCCCCGGTCCAGTTCGAGGATCCAGCCGGCCACGTTGTCCAGGAAGTACCGGTCGTGGGTGATGGCGATGACGGTGCCGGCGTACTTGGCCAGGTGCTGCTCCAGCCACTGCACGCTCTCCGCGTCCAAGTGGTTGGTGGGCTCGTCGAGCAGCAGCAGGTCGGGGGCCTCCAGCAGCAGCTTGCACAGCGCCACCCGGCGCCGCTCGCCACCGGAGAGCTGGGTGACGTCGGCGTCCGGCGCGGGGCAGCGCAGCGCGTCCATCGCGAGTTCGAGCTTGGAGTCGATGTCCCACGCGTCGGCGTGGTCCAGTTCCTCCTGGAGCTTGCCCATCTCCTCCATCAGCTCGTCGGAGTAGTCGGTGGCCATCTGTTCGGCGATCTTGTTGAACCGGTCCAGCTTGGCCTTGGTCTCCGCGACCGCCTCCTCGATGTTGCCGAGGACGGTCTTGCTGTCGTTCAGCGGCGGCTCCTGGGCGAGCAGGCCGACCGTGTAGCCGGGCATCAGGCGCGCCTCGCCGTTACTCGGCCGGTCCAGCCCCGCCATGATCTTGAGAAGGCTGGACTTACCAGCGCCGTTCGGACCGACCACGCCGATCTTGGCTCCGGGCAGGAAGCTCAGCGTCACATTGTCCAGCACGACCTTGTCGCCGTGCGCCTTGCGCGCCTTTTCCAGGACGTAGATGTACTGGGCCACGGTGCGGCCTACCTCCAGAGTTAACGAGATTCAGTGGGCGGTGTGGTGCGCCACGCAAGTCACAAATGGCGGCTGATGCCGCGCACGCCATCCTCAATCCTGACAGGTTCTGCCCCGTCCGCCCACATCACCCCGGTCGAACGTCCCGAGCCAGGCCCTTGTTATCAAGATCACCAAGCGGTTTCACCAAGGGGCTCGGTGGGGCAGTGAGAGGGCCACGGGGCGCGGCTACGCTCAGTACGCTCATGCGGTGAACCCGTAACCACCCGGAGGTGTTCGGATCGTGACGGTACGTAGCTCGTTCGTGGTCGTGGCCAACCGCTTACCGGTTGACGAGGTGACCACGCCCGAGGGACGACAGTGGCGCCGAAGTCCGGGGGGTCTGGTCACCGCACTCCACCCGGTGCTGGTGGCCCACCAGGGCACCTGGGTCGGCTGGGCCGGCGGGGTCGGCGCGGCACCGGAGCCGTTCGAGTTGGACGGCATCGGACTGCACCCGGTTCCGCTCAGCGCCGAGGAGTTGGAGCGCTACTACGAGGGGCAGTCCAACGCCACGATCTGGCCGCTCTACCACGACGCGGTCGAGACCCCCGCCTACAAGCGCCGCTGGCGCGAGGCGTACCGGCTGGTCAACGCCCGATTCGCGGAGGCCGCCGCGGACGTCGCGGCCGAGGGCGCCACGGTGTGGGTGCAGGACTACCAGCTTCAGCTCGTCCCGGCGATGCTTCGGGAACTCCGCCCCGACCTGCGCATCGGCTTCTTCCTGCACATCCCGTTCCCGCCGATCGAGCTGTTCATGCAGATGCCGCTGCGCGCCGAGGTGCTGCGCGGCCTGCTCGGCGCGGACCTGGTCGGCTTCCAGCAGCGACTGGCGGCGCAGAACTTCGTCCGGCTGGCCCGGCACCTGCTCGGGCTGCGCTACGCGGGCCAGATGATCCAGGTCGACGGCCGCCAGGTGAAGGCCGGCGCCTTTCCGATCTCGATCGACGTGGCCGAGATGGAGCGGATGGCCGCCGACCCGGCGGTGCAGGCCCGGGCCAAGCAGATCCGGGCCGAATTGGGTGACCCGAAGACCGTCATCCTCGGCGTGGACCGGCTGGACTACACCAAGGGCATCGAGCTTCGCCTTAAAGCATTCCGGGAGCTGTTGTCTGACAAAAAGTTGACAGTTCCCGAGACGGTTATGGTGCAAGTCGCCACACCCAGCCGCGAGCGGGTCGAGCACTACCAGGCACTTCGGGTCAAGGTAGAGCGCGAAGTTGGTCGGATTAATGGCGAATTTGGGCGTGTCGGCGTGCCGGCCGTCCATTATCTCCACCAGTCGTACAGTCGCAGTGAACTGGCCGCGCTCTACTGTGCGGCCGACGTGATGATGGTGACCCCACTGCGAGACGGAATGAATCTGGTGGCCAAGGAGTACGTCGCATCGCGCGCCGACACTGGCGGCGCGCTCGTGCTCAGCGAGTTTGCCGGCGCCGCGACCGAGCTGCGTCAGGCTTTTCTCTGTAACCCGCACGACCCCGACGGTGTGAAGGACGCCCTGCTGCGTGCCGTACACGTCGACAAGGTCGAGGCCAAGCGCCGTATGCGGATCATGCAGCGTCATCTGCGGACCCACGACGTGGGGCAGTGGGCGCGGTCCTTCCTCAAGGAGCTGGGCGTGCCCGACAAGGAGGCGGCGTGAAGACAGCCGTCCTGGACGGCGCACCGCCGGCCGCCGAGGCCATCGACCCCGCGCTGCGGGCCGCCGTTGGCCGGATCGCTCGGGTGCCCCTGCTACTGATCGCCTGCGACTACGACGGCACACTGGCACCGATCGTGGAAGACCCGACCAAGGCGGTACCGCTGCCGGAATCGGTCGCTGCCATCCGGGCCCTCGCGGCACTGCCGCAAACCACCGTCGCGGTCGTCTCCGGGCGCGCGCTCCGCGACCTCGCGGCCCTCTCCCGGCTGCCCAGCGAGGTCCACCTCGTGGGTAGCCACGGGTCGGAATTCGACATCGGCTTCGTGGAGCGGCTCTCCCCCGAACTGCTGGAGGTACGTACCCGGCTTCGCAACGAGCTGCGCACCATCGTCGCCGACCAGACCGGTGTACGGCTGGAGCGGAAACCGGCCAGCATCGCCGTACACACCCGGGGGGCGGACCCGCAGACCCGGGCTGCGGTCGTGACGGCGGTGCTCGACGGCCCAGCCACCTGGCCGGACGTAACGGTGACCCAGGGCAAGGAGGTCATCGAACTCTCGGTGGTCGCCACCCACAAGGGGACCGCGGTCGACCAGCTCCGCACCCAGATGTCGGCCAGCGCCGTCCTGTTCATCGGCGACGACGTCACCGACGAGAACGCCTTCGGCAACCTGCACGGCCCGGACGTCGGTATCAAGATCGGTCCGGGCGAGACCAAGGCGGGTTACCGGGTCAACGAGCCGATCGAGGCCGCCCGGGTGCTCGGTCTGCTGCTGGAGACCCGGCGGCACTGGCTCTTCGGCGAGCGGGCGGTACCAATCGAGCGGCACTCGATGCTGGCCAACGGCCGTACCGTCGCTCTGGTCACTCCCGAAGCCAAGCTCACCTGGCTCTGCCACCCCAAGCCGGACTCGTCGGCGATCTTCGCCGACCTGGTCGGCGGCAGTCCGGCCGGGCACTTCAGCATCGCACCGGAGCGCGGCGGCCTGCCCCTGGGCCAGCGCTATCGGGCCGGCACGATGACCGTCGAGACCCGCTGGTCCGGGTTGACCGTCACCGACTGGCTGGACCGACCCTCCAGCGACGAGGTACCGGCCGGCAACGCGGTGATCAGCGGTGACTCGACCCTGATCCGGGTCCTCACCGGCTCCGGCCGGGTGCAGTTGGAGTTCGCCCCCCGACCCGAGTTCGGCCAGGTGGCGGTGCAGTTGCAGCCGCTGGGCGACGGGTTGCTGGTGCTCGGCTCCAACGAGCCGGTTTCGCTCTACTCCCCGGGCGTGACCTGGAACGTGGTGGCGGACGGTGGCTACGAGACGGCTCGGGCCCTGGTCGATCTCTCCGCCGCAGGTGGTTCGATCACCGTGGAGCTACGGTTCGGCTCGCACAGTCTGGAGCATCACCGGACCCCGGTGCACGAGCGTCAGCTCGCCGCCGAGCGTCCCTGGCAGGACTGGGTGGCCCAGCTACGGCTGCCCACCACCGCCCGGGACATGGTCGCCCGTAGTGCCCTCACCCTGCGCGGGCTGTGCCACGAGGCCACCGGCTCCATCCTCGCCGCCGCGACCACGTCGCTGCCCGAGGAGCTGGGCGGGGTACGCAACTGGGACTACCGCTACTGCTGGCTGCGAGACGCGGCGATGACCGCTCGCGCGCTGGTGGATTTGGGCTCGATCGTCGAGGCGGAAGCCTTCCTGCGCTGGGTAGACGGCTGCATCGAACGCACCGGCGGGCACCCGGAACGGCTGCACCCGCTCTACACGGTCGACGGCTACGAGTTGGGTGCCGAGGCGGTCATCGACACCCTCCCCGGCTATGCCGGCTCCCGGCCGGTCCGGGTCGGCAACCTGGCCAACCACCAGCTCCAGCTCGACGTCTTCGGCCCGATCGCCGACCTGCTGGCAGCCGTGGCCGACCTGCGCGGCTCGGTACGGGACTCCGAGTGGCGAGTGCTGGAGAACATGGTCGAGGCGGTCAGCCGCCGGTGGCACGAGCCCGACCACGGCCTCTGGGAAGCTCGTCTGCCTCCCCGGCACCACGTCTACTCCAAGGTGATGTGTTGGATGACGGTGGACCGGGCGCTGCACATGGTCCGCCAGCACGGTGACGGCGACCGGCCGGACTGGGTCGAGCTGCGGGACCGGATCGGGCACAACGTGCTCGAGTACGGCTGGCACGAGGGTGCCGGGGCCTACAGCGTGGCGTACGGCGATGAGGAGATGGACGCCTCCTCGCTCTGGATCGGCCTCTCCGGGCTGCTGCCGGACGACGATCCCCGGTTCCTGGCCACCGTCCTCAAGATCGAGGCGGATCTGCGCAGCGGACCGGTCGTCTACCGCTACCACTGGGACGACGGGCTGCCGGGCCGGGAGGGCGGGTTCCACATCTGCACCGCCTGGCTGATCGAGGCGTACCTTCGTACCGGCCGGCGCTCGGACGCCGAGGAACTGTTCCGGCAGATGGTCGACACCGCCGGGCCGACCGGGCTGCTCCCTGAGCAGTACGACCCGCTCGCCGAGCGGGGCCTGGGCAATCACCCGCAGGCCTACAGCCACCTCGGTCTGATCCGCTGCGCCCTACTGCTGGACAACCTGGTCAAGTAGTCGGCCAACCCACCAGGACAGTTGTTGATCATGAAGTTATCGCCACGCGTACCGGCGTGACGCGGGCGATAACTTCATGATCAGCTAGCTCGGGGGTGGGTCGGGGCGTGGCTAGGTTGCTGTCGCCGGATCAGTTGGTCGTCACGGCGGTGGCCGGGGCGCTCTCGTGGTGCAGCCGGGACACGGCGGTCACCAGGTAGGTCGCCGTACCGACCGGCGGCGGCGCGGTGTCCACGAAACGCTGCGTGCCGCTGCCCGCCCGGGGCAGGGCGACCAGGTTCCGAGCCGCCTCGATGCCGCAGCCAGCCCCGTCCGCCCGGTAGATCGCGTAGTACGCCGGGGTCGTACCACCGCTGGGAGCGGTCCAGGTCAGCTCGACCCCGGCGCTGGTCCGGGTGGCGGTCAACCGCACCGGTACGCCGGGAGCCGTACCGCCGAGCCGGGTGTTCACCGGCACCAGCGCCGGATACCGGTAGAAGTCGGTACGCAGCCGGTCGGCGAAGCCGAGCGGGTTGGCCAGCAGCTCCTCGATCGAGTAGTAGATGTCGCCGGACACCTGGTGGCTCCGGTTGAGCACCAGGTGGCGGGGCATCTCCTCGGAGTCGCCCCAGGAGTTGATCCGGTACGCCGCCTGACCGATGTAGAGCTGCACGTTCGTGCCCGCCACCACATTCGACCACCAGGGCATCAACACCTCGTACGCCGCTGCGGCGAAGCCGGTGTTCCAGTAGAGCTGCGGGGCGATGTAGTCCACCCAGCCCTGCTTGACCCACTTGCGGCTGTCCGCGTAGATCGCGTCGTAGGACTGGAGTCCCGAGGTGGCCGAGCCGAGCGGATCGGTGGACTGGTTGCGCCAGATCCCGAACGGCGAGATGCCGAAGCGTACGTGCGACTTGGCCTGCCGGATCCGGGTGCCGACCTCCTGCACCAGCGTGTCGACGTTGGACCGCCGCCAGTCGGCGAGCGATCGGCCGGCACCGTAGGCGGCGTACTCGGCCGCGTCGTCGAAGGTCTGCCCGCTGACCGGGTACGGGTAGAAGTAGTCGTCGAAGTGCACGCCGTCGAGGTCGTACCGGGTGACCGCGTCCATGATCGCGTTGACCGTGTGCTGCCGGGCGGCCGGCACCCCGGGGTTGTAGAAGAGCTTCCCGTCGTAGCGCTCCACCCAGGTCGGGTTACGCCGGGCCGGATGCGTGGCGACCAGTTTCGTCACATCCCCCTGGGTGCTCACCCGATAGGGGTTGAACCAGCCGTGCAGTTCCAGGTTGCGGGCGTGCGCCTCGGTCACGGCGAAGGCGAGCGGGTCGTAGCCGGGGTTGCCGCCCTGGGTGCCGGTCAGGTACTGCGACCAGGGCTCCAGGGTGGATGGCCAGAACGCGTCGGCCGCCGGCCGGATCTGGAGGAACACCGCGTTGAGCCGCAGGCCCTGTGCCCGATCGAGCAGGGTACGCAGCTCCGCCTGCTGCGCGGCGGCGGACAGTCCACTCTGGGACGGCCAGTTGATGTTGGCCACCGAGGCGATCCAGGCGGCCCGTAGCTGCCGTTTGGGCAGCTCCCCCACCGGACAACCATCCTCGACAGTGGCCTGCGCCGCCGACCCCGGCGCGAGGACGGCTCCAGCGGATTGGGCCGTGGTGGCCTCGGCGCGGGCGGTGGCCTCGGTGGGGGCGGTGGCCTCGGTGGGGGCGGTGGCCTCGGCGGAGTGCGGGGTTGCCCCACCGACCGTCGCCACGGCGGCGAGCACCGCCATCGCTGCCGTGACGACCAATCGTCGCCCGGGTAGGAAACTTCGTGCCATCAGGACACCTCCGGTCCGGCAGTACCTGGACAGGCCGGCCGGAGCCGCCCCAGATTGGCGACAAGTTTCGCGCAAGCCTATTTAAATGTAAAGATGCTTCACGCGGTCGAATCGGCTCCCAGCACTGTCACCACCTCGCCGATCACCACCACGGCCGGCGGGCGAAGGCCCGCGTCGCGTACCGCGTCGGCCACCTCGCCGAGCGTGGAGCGCAACACTCGCTGCGCGCCGGTCGTACCCTCCTGCACGACCGCCGCCGGCGTGCTCGGCGCTCGCCCGTGTGCCCGCAGCGTCGCGGTGATCGCGGCCAGGTTCTTCAACCCCATCAGTACGACCAGCGTGCCCCGCAGTCGGGCCAGTGCCGCCCAGTCGACCAGGGAGGCCGGGTCGTCGGGTGGGAGGTGACCGGAGACCACGGTGAACTCGTGCGCCACCCCCCGATGGGTCACCGGGATCCCGGCGACCGCCGGGGCGGCGATCGAACTGGTCACCCCGGGTACGACGGTCACCGGCACGCCGGCCGCCGCGCAGGCCAGCAGCTCCTCCCCGCCCCGACCGAAGACGTACGGGTCACCGCCCTTGAGCCGGACCACGAACGAACCGGCCTTCGCCCGCTCCACCAGAATCCGGTTGATCTCCTCCTGCGTGCGGGCCGGACCGTACGGGATCTTCGACGCGTCGACCAGCTCGACGTCGGATCGCAGCTCGTCGAGGAGCAGTCCCGGCACCAGCCGGTCGGCGACCACGACGTCCGCCTCGGTGAGCAGCCGCCAGCCCTTGACAGTGATCAGCTCCGGGTCGCCCGGTCCGGCGCCGACGAGGGCCACCCGCCCCGCTTTGCTGTTAGGAAGGGCCCCTTCCAAGGCAGAATCCGATAACAAGGGGCCCTTCCTAACAGCAAGGAACCCGCGGATCGCGTCGCGTACCGCCATCGACCGGCGCGGGTCGCCGCCGCCCAGCACCGCCACGGTCACCGGGCCGTGCCGGGTCACCGCCGGGGTCCACGCGGTCGCCGCGTCCCGGTCGTCGGCGCGTACGCAGAACACCCGCCGTCGGGCCGCCGCCGCGCTGACCGCCTCGGCGGCGACCGGATCGTCGATCGCCACCTGCACCAGCCAGACCCCGTCCACATCGGTGTCCTCGAACCGGCGCTGCGCCCAGTCCAGTCGGCCAGCATCGACGTGGGCCCGCAGTGCCGGGGTCAGCTCCGGGGCGACCAGGAGCACCTGCGCCCCGGCGTCCAGCAGAGCCGGCACCCGACGGGTCGCCACCGCTCCCCCGCCCACCACCAGCACCCGCTGGCCAGCCAGGCGCAACCCCAACGGATAGGGACTGCCGCTCGACAGCCGACGACCGGTCTCGCTCGACGACTCGCGACCCTCATGGCTCAACGGCTGGCGGCCCTCATCGCTCGACGACTCGCGGCCCTCATCGCTCGGCGGCTGGCGACCCTCGTCGTTCACTTCTCGGTCACTCCCGCCGAATCGAAGGTGGCCACCTCGTGCAGCACCCGTACCGCCGAGGCGACGACCGGATAGGCGAGCAGCGCCCCGGTCCCCTCGCCCAGCCGCAACCCCAGGTCGATCAGCGGTTCCAGGCCCAGCCGGGCCAGCGCCACGCTCGCCCCCGGCTCGACCGAACGGTGACCGGCGATCATCGCGCCGACCGCGTCGGGCGCGAACGCCGCCGCGGCCAGCGCTGCCGAGACCCCGATGACACCGTCCAGCAGCACCGGCCGCTGCCGGGCCGCCGCGCCGAGGATGAATCCGGTCAGCGCCGCGTGTTCCAGCCCGCCGACCGCCGCAAGTACGCCGAGCGGGTCCGTCGGTTCCGGAGTGTGCCGGTCCAGCGCCGCCCGCACCACCGCCACCTTCCGGGTGTACGTCGGATCGTCCACTCCGGTGCCCCGGCCGGTCACCTCCGCTGGGTCAGTCTCGGTGAAGGCGGCGATCAGAGCGGCGGCCGGGGTGGTGTTCGCGATGCCCATGTCCCCGGTGAGCAGCAGGTCCGCCCCGGCGTCGACCAGGTCCCCGGCGACCTGGATACCCACCTCGACGGCGGTCCGGGCCTCGTCCCGGGTCAGCGCTTGCTGTTGGCTCAGATCGCGGGTACCGGCGCGTACCTTCGCCGCCACCAAATCCGGATGGTCCTGCTCCGGCAACGCGGTCGCCACCCCCACGTCGACGACGGTGACCGAGGCACCCATCTGTCGGGCAAACGCGTTCACCACCGCCCCGCCGGCCAGGAAGTTGCTGACCATCTGTGCGGTAACCTCCTGCGGCCAGGGGGTCACGCCCTGGGCATGCACCCCGTGGTCGCCAGCGAAGACCGCCACTGCGGCGGATACCGGCAGCGGCGGCGGGCAGGTCCCGGCCAGCCCGGCGAGCCGTACGGACAGCTCCTCCAGGGCACCCAGCGAACCGGCCGGTTTGGTCAACCGGCCATGCAGTGCGCGGGCGGTCGCCATCGCCTCCTCGTCGAGCGGACGGATCGCCGCCAGGGTGGTTGTCAGCATCAGTCAGACCTCCAGGATGTTCGCCAACGCGTCGACGAACGCGTCAGTGGTGGCAGTGTCCCGTACCGCCACCCGAAGCCAGTCCGGGCCCAGGCCAGGGAAGGTGTCGCCGCGTCGTACCGCGTAGCCGCGTTCCCGCAGCGCCAGTCGGACGGCGGCGGCACCGGCGAGGCGTACCAGGACGAAGGCGCTGGCCGGCGTGCCTGCGACCTGGACGCCGGGAAGCGCAGCCAGCCGGGCTACCAGGTGGGCGCGGTCCTCGGCGAGCCGGGCGGCGATCTCGCGTTCGGCGGCGACCGCGTGCGGGGTCGCGCAGGCGGTGGCGGCGGCCAGCGCCGGGGTGGAGACCGCCCACAACGGCTGTACGGCGGCCAGCCGGGCGAGCAGGTCGGCCGGGCCGAGCAGGTAGCCGATCCGTAGTCCGGCCAGTCCCCAGGTTTTGGTGAGACTGCGTACCACCACCAGGCCCGGTACGTCCCGCCGGGCGGCCAGCGACTCGGGCTCGCCTAGTACGCCTGGCGCGATGGTGGTGTCGGCGAACGCCTCGTCGACGACGAGGACCCGACCCGGTCGGGCGAGGGTGGTGAGCACCTCGGCCGGGTGCAGTACCGAGGTCGGGTTGGTGGGGTTGCCCACGAAGACGAGATCGGCGTCGGCCGGCACCAGGGTGGGGTCCAGCCGGAAGCCGGTCTCCGCCGGCAGCAGGACCCGTTCGATCCGGTGGCCGGCGGCACGCAGTGCGGCCTCGGGCTCGGTGAACTGCGGGTGCACCACCACCGGCCGACGGACGCCGCGCAGCGCCTGGGCCAGCAGGACGAACCCCTCAGCGGCCCCCGAGGTGAGCAACACCTCGTCGGCGGGTCGCCGATGCCGGGCGGCAACCGCAGCCCGAGCCGGGGTCGGATCGGGGTAGGCCGCCAGCTCGTCCAGGGCGGCGGTGATCGGCTCGCGGAGCCACGCCGGCATCTCGTCCCGGCGTACGTTCACCGCCAGGTCGACCAGGCCCGGCGTCGCCTCGACGTCCCCGTGGTGGCCAAGGTCCTCATGCTGGCCAAGGTCCTCATGTTGGCCGCCATGCTCCTGCTGCTGGCCAAGGTCCTCATGCTGGCCGGGGTCCTCGCGCTGGCCAGGGTCCTCGCGCTGGCCAGGGTCCTCGTCGATGGTTGCCGCGGTCGGGGGCGGGTATGGCTGCGCGTACATGCTGGCGATCCTGCTCGGTACGCCGGCCGGCCCACACGACCGGGTCCCGAACAGCCAGATTTCATGAGAAAGTTTCGCGAATCTTTGTCAGACCAAATGGGTGTATGTCATAGCTTGATGGGGTGAAAAAGTCTCCGTTTTCCGCCATGGGGCGGCTCACTCCGCTACTCCGCGCCGGGCTCATCGCCGGTGTCGTCGTCGCCGTCGCGGCCTACCCGCTGGTAGCCATCGTCGGCCTCACCACCAAGGCCGGCGCCGACGCCATCGAGATCAAGACCAGCGCGTTGCAGGACTCGGCACCGGCACAGACCACGTACGTCTACGCGTCGGACAACAAGACCCTACTCACGGCCTTCTATGAGGAGCATCGGAAGTACACCCGGCTTGAGGACATGTCACCGAACATCCAGCAGGCGATCGTGGCATCCGAGGACTCCCGCTTCTACAAGCACAACGGGGTCGACCCCAAGGGTGCGCTGCGGGCCTTCGTCGCCAACCAGCAGGCCGGTGGGGTGTCCCAGGGCGCATCGACGCTGACCATGCAGTACGTCCGGATGGCTTCCCGGGACAACGCCAAGTCCCCGATCGAGGTGCAACAGGCCACCGAGCAGACCGCGGTCCGCAAGGTCCGCGAAATGCGGTTGGCTCTCGACCTGGAGAAGCAGCTGACCAAGGAAGAAATTCTGGAGCGCTACCTCAACTCGGCCTACTTCGGGCACCGGGCGTACGGCATCTTCGCCGCCTCCGAGATCTTCTTCTCGAAGACCCCCAAGCAGCTGACCCCGGTCGAGGCGGCCACCCTCGCGGGGCTGGTCAAGTCCCCCTCCGAGTACGACCCGGCCAGCTCCGACCAGAAGGCCGCGACCGACCGCCGCAACTACGTCATCTCCCGGATGCGGGACATGGGTTACCTCTCACCGGAGGCCGCCACCGCGGCACAGGCCGAACCCATCAAGCTGAAGTTGACCGACCCGCCCAACGACTGCACCGCGCTGCCGAAGGAGTACAACAGCTGGGGCTTCTTCTGCGACTACCTGAAGAACTGGTGGAGCGCCCAGCCGGCGTTCGGCGACAACCCGCTGGAGCGGATCGACAAGCTCCGCCGGGGCGGCTATCGGATCGTCACCAGCATCGACCCGAAGATCCAGGAGATCGCCGACCGGCAGGTGCAGTCCCGGGAAGCCATCGGCAGTCCGTTCGCCCATGGCCTGGTCGTCGTCGAGCCCGGCACCGGCCGGGTCAAGGCGATGTCGGTGAACCGGACCTATTCGCTGGACCTGAGCAAGAACTCACCCCACTCCAACCCGGCGCTGCGGGAAAGAATGAAGGGCAACTATCCCAACACCGTGGCCCCGCTGCTCGGCGGCGGCACCGTACCCGGCTACCAGGCGGGTTCGACGTTCAAGATGTTCACCATGTTGGCCGCGCTGGACGCCGGGATGCCCCTGTCGACCTCGTTCAACTCCCCGCACCGCTTCACCACCATCTATCCCGATGGCAGCGGTGGCCCGACCGACTGCGGCGGATTCTGGTGCCCGTCCAACGCCAGCGGCGCGATGACCGGTACCCACGCCATGTGGTCCGGGTTCGGTAAGTCGGTCAACACCTACTTCGTACAGCTTGAACAGAAGGTGGGGGCCGACCAGGTGGTCCGGCTGGCTGAACGGCTCGGCCTGCGCTGGCGTACCGAGGTGGACCGCCGGCAGGCCTCGATCGACCGGGCCAAGATGTGGGGTGCGTTCACCCTCGGCGTCTCCGACGCCACCCCGTTGGAGATGGCCAACGCCTACGCGGCGATCGCCGCCGACGGGCAGTACTGCGACGCGCTGCCGGTGCTGTCGATCACCAATCCCAACGGTTCACCCGCGATGTACAAGACCGCTTCCGGCCTGGAACGGGAAGCAGCGAAACCCCGCTGCCGTCAGGAGGTCAGTGCCGACGCTGCCCGTGCCGCCACCGACGCGGCCCGCTGCCCGACCGGCGACACTCCGGCTCGGGGTTCCTGCGGCGGCTGGTCGACGGCCGACAGCGTACGGGGAACGGTGGGACGTCCGGTGGCCGGCAAGACCGGTACCACCGACAGCACCCGGTCGGCCTGGTTCGTCGGCTACACCCCGGAGTTGGCGGCGGCGAGCTTCATCGCCGATCCGGACAACCCGTTCAACGCCGTGGGTGACGGACAATCCAACAAACCCGTCGATAGCGCTGCCTTCACCTTGAAAGACGCGCTAAAGGACAAACCAGTCCGCCAGTTCACCCCACCATCCGACGCCATCGTCCGCTGAGAGGTGTTAGGAAGGGCCCCTTGCTATACAAAAAGCGATAGCAAGGGGCCCTTCCTAACACCTGAACACCCCTCTGCACACCGCGGACCGCTCAGCGCAGGTCGGCCGCCACGAAGGACCAGACCTCCAGGTCGACCCGGCCGCCCTGGGCATAGCCCGCGTTACGCAGCAGCCCCTCGTACGTAAAGCCGGCCTTCTCGGCCACCCGCCGGGATGCGGTGTTGCCCGGAGCCACCCGCAACTCCACCCGCTGGAACCCGTGCTCCAGGATCAGCGCGATGGCCAAGGCGTCGACCGCTTCGGCCGCGATCCCGAAGCCTCGCGCCTCCGGGGCGATGGCGTACGACACCTCGGTGACCCGGCCGCCCCAGTCGGTGCGTTTGGTCCAGAGGCACCCGACCAACTGCTCATCCTCGCGCCGGACCACTCCGTAGTGGTCGCCGCTACCGCTGTCCCGGCGTTCCTGGGCCATTTCGGTGCACCAGGAGAGAGCGTCGATCTGGCCGGACTCCTCGGGCAACGGCAGCCATCGCTGGGTCTGCTTGTCGGCGAAGATCTCGCCGACCGTGACCGCGTCAGTCGCCCCGAGCGGGCGTACGTGCGCCCGGGGCGTCGACACGGTCAGGGTGGGAAAACGTCGTACCGCCACGTGCCCGCTCACATCATCACCGCACCACGCTCGTCGATCACCATCGTCGTGCCGTACCTGTTCACGCCGTCACCTGACCAACCGGGTCGCCCACCGGGGCAGCCACCGGCGCGACCACCGAGGCCGGCACGACCGGCGACAGTGGGACGACCGTCCCCGGGACGGCACCGGGCCGAAGGGGATGCGGCTCGGGCAGCCGCGTCGCGGCGGTGACGAGCCGCTGGGCAATCCCGGGTACGCCCGCCCAGTGCAGAATCAGTTGGGACGCGTGCACTCCGCGCCACACGAATCCCTCCGGGGCACCGCCATTCCACGTCCAGGCGGGGGTGTGCCCTGCGCGAGGCTGGAGCACCCCGGCATGCTGCTTGTAGCCGACCAGCCGGGTACCGAGTTCCGCCACCGGTGTGCTCGCCCGGGCCGTCGCCTCGCGGTAGCCGACCACCAGCTGAGCAGTACTCGTCCCGCTAGCCTCGAGCAGCCCGCACATCGGCCGCCCGTCGAACTCCCGGGCCAGCCACAACGCACCTGCCCCCTCGGCGAGCACCGGCCGGCCGGAGCGAGCGAAATCGGCTACGGCACCGCACAGTCGCCGGTTCGCCGACAACTCCTCGGCGTACGACTCGGGCAGGCCACCGCCGACGACCAGCGCGGCCGCCCCCGCCGGCAGTGTCTCGTCGCGCAACGGATCGACGATGCGTACCTCCGCGCCGGCGGCGACGAGCAGTTCAACGGTCTCCGAGTAGGAGTAGCTCACTGTAGGGCCGCCGGCTACTGCCACCACCGGCCGAGGCACCCCCAGCCCAGGCAACACGACCGGAGCGGTCGACATCCCTGGAGCAGCCGGTGCCGCCGGAGCAGTCGGCTCGGGGGACCATGCCGCAACGGGTACGCGCGGCGCGGAACGGGCCAGGGTGAGTAGTCGGTCGAGGTCCACTGCCTCGGCGATCGCCTCGCCCAGCCGGCGGACCCCCCGGTACGCCTCGACGCTGCCGTGGGCCACCGGAACGATCCCGTGTTCCCGCGTGGGCAGCACGTGGGACAGGTCCTGCCGGCGAAGTACCCCGAAGACGGGTACGCCGATGTCGTCGAGCGCCTCCCGGAGCAACTGCTCGTGCCGGTCGGAGGCGACCCGGTTGAGGATGACTCCCCCGAGCCACACCAACTCGTCGTAGGCACGGAACCCGTGTACCAGCGCCGCCACCGACTGGCCCATCGTCGCGGCGTCGACCACCAGCACCACCGGTGTCCGCAGCGCGGCGCAGATGGCGGCGGTCGAGTCGATCTCCGGTTGCTCGACGACGCTGTCGAACAGGCCCATGGTGCCTTCGACAACAGCCAGATCGACATTCGCGGCACCGTGTACGAACAGAGGTGCGATCCGCTGAGCGCCGACGAGCCGAGGGTCGAGGTTACGGCCGGGACGTCCGGCGGCCAGGCCCAGGTAGGCGGCGTCGGTCTGATCCGGGCCGACCTTGAAACCGGCGGTGGTCAGCCCCCGGGCCGCATACGCCGCGAGCAGCCCAACGGCGACGGCGGTCTTGCCGTGCCCGGACGACGGGGCACTGACCGCCAGGCGGGGAACGGCGGTCATGGTCGGCTCCTGGGGGACAGGGCCCGGGACGGGCTGATTCGGTCTCGAACGGACAACGGGGTCACGCGCGACGATACCCCGTGCACCCGGCCGCCGGTCGATGCCGATCCGGCCCGAGCGTAGTGGCTCCCGCCACCCGGGTAACCTCGTCACGTGTACCGGTTCCTGCTCACGCCACGCTGGCTGGGCATCCTTGCCCTGACTCTGGTCGCGGCCACGGTGATGGTCCTGCTCGGCAACTGGCAGTTGAGCCGCTACCAGACGCGCTCGGCGATCAACGACCAGATCGACGCGGCCACCCACCAGACTCCGACCCCGCTGACCGAGACACTCCCCGGACCGGGAAGTGCCCCCGGTACGACTGGCCAGGCACCGCAGAAGGCCACGGAGTGGGGCCGGGTCACGGTCACCGGGCGGTACGACAGTGACAACACGATCCTGGTCCGGGGCCGTACGGTGAACAGCCGGGTCGGCTTCGAGGTGGTAACCCCCCTGGTCCTGGCCGATGGCTCGGCGGTGTTGGTAAACCGGGGTTGGGTTCCACCGGCCAGCGGTGACGCCATGGCCCAACCGGAGGTCCCGGCCGCGCCGACTGGTCAGGTGACCGTCGTCGGGCGGGTACACATGTCGGAGAGTCGGCCCGACACGCCACAACGACGCAACGGCTACATCGAGACCCGGCGGATCGCGGTGCCCCGGCTCACCGCCGAACTGCCCTATTCGACCTACGGTGCCTACCTGCTGCTCGACGAGCAGGATCCACCGGCAGACCCGGTCTTCTCGGCCATTCCGATCAAGCACGAGAACAACTGGCAGAACGCCGGCTACGTCATCCAGTGGTGGCTGTTCGCACTGATGACCCTCGTGGGCTTCGGCTGGCTGGCGCGCCGCGAGGCCCATGGCCCTCCTGATCGCAGTACGGCAACCGAGGACCGGCTCGGCGAGCCAACGCCAACGTCCCCGGCCTGAGCCCACTCCTCGACATTGCGCATCGGTACGTTTCGCCCGCCACGGTAAGGTGCCGTCGTGATCGAGCAGAGGGAGGTAACCCGGTGAGCGTGGATCCGACGGCTCCCATCCCCGGACCGGGGATGCCGGAGCAGTCTCCGTCACCAGTCGACCCGCCGGCCATGCCAGCACCAGCTTCGTTGCCCGCGCCCCCACCCAGCCCAGCATCGCCCTCGTTCTCGGTGCCCCCGGCTCCACCGTTTCCGGCGGCCCCGCCGATCCCGGAGCAGCCGGCACCCCCCACCCAGCCGATCCCGGTGCAGTCGGCACCCCCCACCCAGCCGATCCCGGTGCAGTCGGCACCCCCCACCCAAGGAATTCCGGTGCAGTCGTACTCGCCGGAGCAGCCCACCGGTTACCCGGTGCCCGCGCCATTGGGCGGCCAGCCCGGCGGATACCCGGTCAGTGGACCGCCTGGCGCGTACTCGGTGAGTGGACCCCCTGGTGCGTACCCGGTGAGTGGGCAGCCGGACGCGTACCCGGCGGGTGGGCCGCCGGGGCCGTTCCCGCCCAGTGTGCCGGCGGTCTTCGCGGCCGGAGCCCCGGGACCGGTGGTAGCGCAGATCGGCGAGATCATGGTGGTGCCGCCGATGGTCCGCACCCCGGCGGGGGACATCCCGCTGGCCGGATCGTCGTGGCACATCCAGGACCACTGGCAGATCGAGCAGAAGATCCCGACCTGGGCGATCGTCTGTGCGATCGTCGGCTTCTGCATCCTGACCGTCTTCAGCCTGCTGTTCCTGCTGGCCAAGGAGACCATCTACCGGGGCACCGTGCAGGTGACGGTGGCCAACGCCGGGCGGCAGTACGTGGCCCGGATCCCGGTCACGGACCAGACCCAGGTGCACCACCTCAACAACCAGATCAACTACGTACGGTCGCTGGCTGCGGCCAACTGAGGCTGAGCGACGGCCAACTGAGCTGAGCGACCCGGGTCGGCGCGGCGGTGATCAATCGCCGTGCCGACCGACGTGGATCGCCCGTACGGCGTCGATGGTGTCCGCCTCGGCCGCGCTCTTGTCGTCGCGGTAGCGCACCACCCGGGCGAAGCGCAGCGCCACCCCACCCGGATAGCGGGAACTGGTCTGCACCCCGTCGAAGGCGATCTCCACCACCTGCTCTGGTCGGACCCGGACCACCCAGTCGCCTCGATCGACCGCCAACTCCAGGAACCGCTCGGTCTGCCACCGCAGCAACTCGTCGGTGAGCCCTTTGAACGTCTTGCCGAGCATCACGAACCCGCCGGTCTGCGGGTCCCGGGCACCGAGGTGCAGGTTGGACAGCCAGCCGGAACGCCGTCCACTGCCCCACTCGACGGCGAGCACGACCAGGTCGAGGGTGTGCCGGGGTTTCACCTTCACCCAGGCGGCACCCCGGCGGCCGGCCGCGTACGGCGCGTCGGGTGCCTTGACCACGACCCCTTCCTGACCGGCGTCGAGCGCGGTGGCAAAGGCAGCGGCGGCCTCGTCGACGGTGGCGACCTCGGTCCGTCCGACGAGCAGTGGTACGCCGACCGCGCCAGTCAGCGCCGCCCACCGGTCCCGACCGGGTGCGTCGAGCAGGTCCGTGCCGTCCAGGTGCAGCAGGTCGAAGAAGTACGGCGTCAGCACGGTCTCGCCGGTGGTGCTGGCGGCGGCGCGTACCGCCGGGGCGGCCGGGGCGGGGCGCGACGGCCGGGAGGCTTCGGCGGAGACCGTGCCGCTCATGTCGGCGGCAGTCAGGCCGACGGGGCCTCCTCGGTGGCGGCGCGCGCCCCGGGTGGCGGCCCGGCTGGCGGTCTCCTGGAACGGGCGGGGTCGACCGGTCGAGTCGAGGGCGATCGCCTCACCGTCGAGCACCATCTCCCGGGCCGGCAACGCGCGGACCGCCGCGACCACTTCCGGCACCCGAGCGGTGATCTCATCGAGGCTGCGGGTGAAGACGGCGATGTCGTTGCCGGAGCGGTGTACCTGGATGCGGATCCCGTCGAGTTTGACGTCCACGACTGCCGGGGTGCCGGTGGCGGTCAGCGCCTCGTCGACCGACGAGGCGCTCTGCGCCAGCATCGGGGCGAGTGGTCGGCCGACCTGGAGGGTGAACTCGCTCAACGCCGCCGCCCCGCCGGTCAACGCGGCCACGGCGACCACCTTCAGGTCGCCTGCGAGCAGCAGTGCCCGGCGTACGGCGGTGGCCGGAACGTCGGCGGCTCGGGCGATGGCGTCGGCCAGCAGCCCGCCCTGGGCGCCTTGGCGCAGCTCGCCGCTGAACAGGCCGACCAGCATCCGTTGCTCGTCGGCGGTGGCGGCGGCGAACAACGCGCCGAGCAGTTCCCGGCGACGGGCCTGCGCACCGGCCCCGTGCACGGCGGCGATCTCGGCGATCGCCGCGTCGACTCCGGCCACGGTCAGGGTTGGTTGCTGCGCCGGTGCGGGCAGGTCACGCAGGCTGGCCGGGCCGACACCGGTCTGCCGTTGCCGCAGTTCACCGGCGAGATAGCCGGACCCCGCCGGGATCTCGTCGACATCGAGCCGGCGCAGCGCCACCGCCAACAGGTCGACCTTGGCCAGGCGACCGGGGGTGACCGTCACAGCGGCGGAGGTGGCCGCCAGGTCCAGGAACCGCACCTGTCCATCCTGGCAGCCACCTCCGCCGAATGTCGGCTGCTCCTACGCTGAGATCGGCTCCTCGATCCGTAGCCCCCGGGCCCGTACCGCGTCGGCCACCTGGGACAACACCGTGTCGAGCGCGCAGAGAACAGCGGAAAGCTCGCCGAGTTGATCCGTCAGCATCTCGTCGGACCATGCGGAGACGTCGACGTCCCCCAGAGCACAGACAGCGGCGTCGAGCCGCGCGATCGCTTCGTTCGTACTCATGTTCGAAAGCCTACCGTAGATGTCCGCTTCGCGGGCCGTTTTCCCAGTTCGGCGCGGCCGGAAAGAACAAATCCGGCGGCACCCGACCGGGCAGGTCGGGTGCCGCCGGGTCGCATGGTCAACCGCCGGACGTACGGTCAGCGGCTGGCAGCAGCCGCCTCGGCAACCTTCGCCAGCAACAGCGTCTCGGCGAGGCAGACCCGGGCGAACTCCCCCAGGTGCAGGCTCTCGTTCGGACCGTGCGCCTGGGCGTACGGGTCCTCCACGCCGGTCACCAGGATCGCCGCCTTCGGGAACATCTCCTGGAAGGTGGCGATGAACGGAATGGAGCCGCCGACCCCCATGTCGACCGGGTGAACCCCGTCCCAGGCGGTACGGAAGGCGGAACGGGCCGCGTCGTACATCGGCCCGGAGGCGTCGATCACGCATGGGTCGCCGTCATGCTCGAAGGAGACGGTGACCTGCGCGCCCCACGGGGCGTTGCGCTCCAGGTGGGCGGTGAGCGCGGCGTACGCCTTCTTCGGGTCGTCGCCCGGGGCGAGCCGGACGCTCAGCTTGGCCTTTGCCGCCGGCACCAGGGCGTTGGGCGCCTCGCCGGTGGCCGGGGCGTCGATGCCGAGCACCGCGAGCGCCGGCTTGGTCCACATCCGGTCGGTAAGCCGCCCGGTGCCGATGAAGGAGACGCCGTCGATGAGCCCGGCCTCGGTCCGCAGCCGCTCCTCCTGGTAGTCGACGGTGGCCCCGGTCCGGCCGACCAGGCCCTCCACCGCCACGTCCCCGGCGTCGTCGTGCAGGGTGGCCAACAGCCGGGCCAGCGTGGTCAACGCATCGGGTGCCACGCCACCGAACATCCCGCTGTGTACGGCGTGCGACAGCGTGCGGACCTCGACGAAGCAGTTGACGATGCCGCGCAGCGAGGTGGTCAGCGCCGGTACGCCGATGTCCCAGTTGCCGGAGTCGGCAATGACGATCACGTCCGAGGCGATCTCGTGCTGGTACTCCTTGAGCAGCCGTTCCAGGGAGTCGGAGCCGTACTCCTCCTCGCCCTCGATGAACAGCACCACACCCACCGGCAGGTCGTCGCCGAAGGCCCGCAGCGCGGCGATGTGCGCCATGATCCCGGCCTTGTCGTCCGCCGCACCCCGACCGTAGAGCCGCCCGTTTCGCTCGACCGGCTCGAACGGGTCGCTCTCCCAGAGCGACAGGTCGCCAACCGGCTGTACGTCATGGTGGGCGTAGAGCAGCACGGTCGGGGCACCGGGGGGTGCGGGCCGCCGACCGATCACCGCCGGCTGGCCGCCGGACCGCACGATCTGCACATCGAGGGAGCAGCCCCGCAGCAGCTCGGCGACCGCCTCGGCGGATCGCTCGACGTGGGAGTGGTCGAAACCCTCGAAGGCGATGCCGGGGATACGGACGAGTCGTTCGAGGTCGGCGCGGACACCGGGCAGCTCGCGCTCGACTGCCGCGCGCAGCTCAGCCTCGGTGAAGGTGGATGTGGTCATGACCGAAATGGTAGGCCGGCCTTACCAACCACCTTCTCGGGAGCCCTCGCCGCCGCCCGGCTCCGGCCCCGCCCGGCACTACTGTCCGTTATCTGCTGCGGTCGCGCGGCCCGGCCGCCGGTTCGACCGACCGGCGGCGCGGGCGGCCGCCTCCCCGGCGGCCCCCATCCAGGCTCGGGCCCGGCCGGCACCGCTGCCGACCCACTCGCCAATGTCGGTGGCTCCGTCGCCGAGGCGACGCAGCAGCCCCACCAGCGGATCCTGGGTACGCCCGAACGCCTCCCGGTAGGACTCGGCCGCAGCCTTGATCTCCTCGGTCACCGAGGTGTCGCCGTCCTCCGCGCGCCGGGGGTACTCCCCGGCCAGCACTCGACCGTAGGCACCCGAGTCGATCCACTGCCGCAGATGCGCCGCACGCGCCACCGGTACCGGATGGGTGCTCCAGGCGGTCATCCGGATCTTGTGGAAGCTGTCCCGCAGGTCACCACCGCCGTCGTACTCGGTTGCCTGCTCAAGGAAGGCGGTCGTGTCGACCTGGGACAGGTCGCCGCCACCAGCGAGCTTCATCAGCAGCCGCAGCGCGGCGGCCGGATCCTGCCCGGCGAGCAGCCCGGCCCGGTCGGCGGAAAGCTCGGCCTTGCGCCACCATTCGAGCATCGCGGCGATGATCGCCCGCAGGGCGAGCGCACCGACCGGCAGCCAGCTCAGGTTGGCCGCCCAACGGGTGAGGATCATCAGGATGGTCTTGTACACGGCGTGGCCACTGCCCACATGACCAAGTTCGTGGCCGAGCAGGCAGCGCAGTTCGTCGTCGTCGAGTTGCTGTACGGCGGCGGAGCTGACCACGATGAACGGCCGGTCCAGCCCGATCGCCTCGGCGGTGAGCCAGGGCGACTGGGTGACGTACAGTTCGGGCAATTCGGGCCAGTCGAGGGTGCTGGCCGCCTCGGTGAAGCGGTGGTAGACGCGCGGGTACTGCCGATGGTCCACCCGGATACCGGCCGCCAGATAGGACAGTCGGAAGGCGCGCTCGTTCCACATCCCGAAGAACGTCTTGAGTACGTCGTCGAAGCCGCGAAGCTCGCGTAGCGCGGTGAGTGCCCCCCGGTCCGCCGGATGTTCCCAGGCCCGCGAACTGATCCCGGTGAGTACGACCCGACGCCGGGCCGGAGTGGCGGTCGTTTCCTGGTCACCTGTCGTCATGGTGCGCCCCCGATTACCTCGCCTCGCCCCTTTCGCAGATCGTGCCGCAGTGAAACCGTTACGTCCATGCCCTATCGGCGAGGCGGATCGGGCAACCGTACGTAGTACCGAGCCGCATCGGTCATCGGTGCTGGTGCTGGCACATCTGCCGACCCGGGTGCTGGTTCGGATGCTTGTTCGAGTGCTTGTTCGGGTGCTGATTCGAGTGCTTGTTCGGGTGCTTGTTCGGGTGCGCCGTCGACGATCAGGTCGGCGTCTCCGGCGGTGTCGTCCAGGGCCAGATGGTCATGTTCCGCGCGCCGCCACCGGTCCAGTTGGGGACGGATCGCCGCGCCGTCCCGGGTCAAGGCCCGGTCCAGTCGCAGCTGGTCCGGTGCGGTCACGAAGACGGCGAAGGTCAACTCCGGCCGGATGGTGGCCCGGGCCGCAGTGAAACCCTCCAGGATCACCACCGGGGCGGGTGGGACGGGGGTCCAGTCCGCCCCGAAACGTCGCTGGTCCCAATCGTACGAGCGGTAGTACCCGGTCCGGCCGGCCCGCAGCGGGGCGAGCACCCACTCCTCCAGCCGGGACCAGAAGGTGAACTGGTCCATCCAACCGTCGAGCAGGTCGTCGGTGTGCACGATCGGTGGCCGGTCCCGTGCCATCCCCGCGAACGTTTCGGTCGGCCCAGCCGCACTGAATGCCTCGGCCAGCCGCTCGGCGAAGACCGACTTGCCCGCGCCGCTGGGCCCGTCGACGGCGACCAACCGGGTACGCCCCAGCCGGGCCGGCCGGTCCAGGATCCACCGGACCAGATCCGCGTACGCCTCAACGACCCCTGCCACGGTGCAGACCGTAGCCGCCCGAGGTGGGTACCCCGTCGGGGCGGTACTGAGCGGTCAGTACTTGCCACCCCCACCGTCACCGCCGCCGGTGCCGTACACGATGGCGACGATCACGATCCCAATCACGATCGCCGCGATCACGAGCCACAGGATCGTTCTGTTTTTGTTCCTAGCCACTTGGATCACCCCGGGTCGGGCGTACCCGTACCCGGGGCGATCATGCGACCAACTCCCGACGCTACGGCGCGCCGGGCGGCACGAACGGCAGGTCGGCGGCGGGACCGTCCGCGACGAGTCGCCAGAGCGCATCGGTGTCCAGGTGCTCCTCGACAAGATCACCGAGCAGGTCGAGTGTGCGTTCCCGGGCGGCGGCGAAGGACGTGTCCGGGGCGGTCCGGAAGCCGTGCCGGCCGGAGAGCCGGGCCACCTCGGTGAGGAAGCGGCGGCGGAACTCGTCGGACTCGAAGGCACCGTGCCAGTGCGTACCGAAGACATGGCCGGCGGCGGCCCCCTCCGCGCGACCATCGGCGTAGGTCAGCAACAGCGGCAGATCCGGATCGGCGTACGAGACGTAACCGTGGTGGATCTCGTAGCCCCGGACCGGGACCATGCCGACGGCCGGCGCGTCGGAAGCCGTGCCATAGGCGGTGCCATGGGCCGTGCCGCCGGCCGAGCCATAGGCCGTGCCCACGGACCGGGTAACCGTCTTGTGTTTGTCGAAGGTGATCTCGACGGGCAGCAGGCCGAGCCCGGCCACACTGCCCCGGCGGCTCTCCACCTCGTCATGGATGGCCCGGCCGAGCATCTGGTAGCCCCCGCAGATGCCGAGCACCGGACGGCCGGCGGCGGCATGGGCCCGGACGGCATCGGCGAGACCGGTCCGCCGAAGCCAGTCCAGGTCGTCCACCGTGGACTTCGTCCCGGGGAGTACGACCAGGTCGGCGGCGGCGAGTTCGGCCGGCTCCACGGTCAGCCGGACCCGTACGCCGGGCTCGGTGGCCAGCGCCTCCACGTCGGTGGCGTTGGAGACCCGGGGCAGCCGGACCACGGCCACGTCCAGCCACTCAGTGCCATGCGGGGGTGCCGGTCGACCGAGCACCTGCCCGTAGGCGAGTGAGTCTTCGGCGTCCAGCCACAGGTCGACGTGCCAGGGCAGCACCCCGTACGTCGGCCGTCCGGTGACCTGCTGGAGCATGTCTAGCCCCGGTTGGAGCAGTCCCAGGTCGCCCCGGAATTTGTTGATCACAAAACCGGCGACCAGCGCCTGATCGGCGGCGTCGAGCAGGGCGAGCGTGCCGAAGAGGGAGGCGAAGACCCCGCCCCGATCGATGTCGGCAACCACGATGGTGGGCAGTTTGGCGTGCCGGGCCAGCCCCATGTTGACGTAGTCGGTGTCCCGTAGGTTGATCTCGGTTGGGCTGCCGGCCCCTTCGCAGACCACCACGTCATACTCGGCGCGCAGCTCGGCCAGGGCGGCGAAGGCGGTCTCGGCGAGACGGGGGCGCAGCGTACGGAAGTTGGTCGCGGTGACCGTGTCGACCGCCTCGCCGAGCAGGACGACCTGGCTGGACAGGTCACTGCCCGGCTTGAGCAGCACCGGGTTGAACCGAAGGTCGGGGGCCAGCCCGCAGGCGGCGGCCTGCATCGCCTGCGCCCGGCCGATCTCGCCACCCCGCCCGTCGGCGCTGATCGCCACCGCCGAGTTGTTGGACATGTTCTGTGCCTTGAACGGGGCGACCCGGACCCCGCGCCGATGCAGCCAGCGGCAGATCCCGGCGGTGACCACGCTCTTGCCGGCGTCGGAGGTGGCCCCGGCGACGAGCAGCGCCCCGCTCACGGCCGACTCACGGCCGACCCGGTGCCGGGCAGCGCCCCGGTCATCCCTGGCCCCGTACCCGGCGCAGTGCCCAGCGGAGGATCGCCCGTCGGGCGGGCGCGGCGGCCGCGTGGCCTACCGTCAGTCCGAGCGCGGCCAGGCCGACGGCCCCGGAGAGCCGGGCGGCCCGCTTGATGTGTCGCGCCTCCGGCCGGGGGCCGTCACCGAGGAAGGGCCGGACCTCGGAGCGCCCGAAGTAGATGTTGCGCCCACCGAGTCGTACGCCGAGCGCGCCGGCCATGGCAGCCTCGCACTGCCCGGCGTTCGGGCTCGGGTGGTCATTACGGTCCCGTCGCCAGACTCGCCACGCCTCGCCCCGATCGCCGTGCACGACCGGGGCGGCGGCGATGGTCAGCAGCCCGGTCAGCCGGGACGGCACCAGGTTGAGCAGGTCGTCGAGGCGGGCGGCGGGGGTGCCGAACCGTTCGTACCGTGGTGACCGGTGTCCCACCATCGCGTCGAGGGTGTTCGCCGCGCGATAACCGAGCAGTCCGGGCAGGCCGGCGACGGCACCCCAGCACAGTGGTGCGACCACCGCGTCGGAGGTGTTCTCCGCGACCGACTCGACGGTGGCGCGAGCGAGTTCCGGCTCGTCCAGCGTTGCCGGATCACGCCCGCAGAGATGCCCCAGCCGGTTACGGGCGGCCGGCAGGTCGCCGCCGCGTAGCGCCTTGCCCATGATGGTGGCCTCGCGGCGGAGCGTACGGCCACCGAGCACAGTCCAGGTGCCGACGGCGACGAGCGCGGCCCGCGCCACCGGATGCCGTCGGGTCGCCGCAGTCGCCGCCACCCCCACCATCACCGGTACGCCGACAGCCAGAGCAATGTGCAGCGCCCCGGCCGAGCGGTGCGGCCGGTAGAGCCGTCGTTCGAGTGCACCCGCGGCCTGTCCGAACCCCGCCACCGGATGGAACCGGCGCGGGTCACCGAGCAGCGCGTCGAGTGCGTAGCCAACCACCAGGCCCGTCGCGTTGGCCAGACTGGTCGAGTTGGTCAAGCCCGCTGCCTTGGCCAAGCCGGTCGTCACCCGCATGTTGATCACCCCCGGTGCAGCCTAGGCCAATGCCCGTAGCCGTTGCCGTCGTACGTGCTCAGGCCCACGAGCGTCTGGCTCGCCCAGCCGGTGCGGGATCAGGCGATCTGACGGAGGTCGCTGCCGTAGTCGAAGATGATTCGCATCCGAGCACCCAGTGCTCGTGCGTATCGGCCGAGGGTCGCCACCTCGTTGGCCTCCAGATCGCCGTTCTCAATCTGGCTGACCCTGCCCGGCGTAACCCCCATCATCTCGGCCACCTGCCGCTGCGTGAAACCTAGCCGCTTCCGCTCCTCAGCAAGGTGAAATGCGCTAACCCATGCCTCAGTTCGGGCGCGCTCCACGTCGAGCGCGTCGTCGTCCCCATCGTGCAGTTCAGCGCGAATCTCGTCCCAGTCGTGAAAGTCACTCATCAGCCTTCCCTCCGCTTCCTCTCGAAGGCAAGCCAACCTTCGTACGCAACCTCCGCGACCGGGATTGCTTCCTTGTACCACCGCGTCCAGTCTCCAGCTTTGTTGCCGGCCACCAACAACACCGCCTGCGACCAGGGATCAAAGACAAACAGAACCCGAATCGCAACCTCCCGCCCAGACCTCGGGCGTAGCTCCTTAAGGTTGCTGATACTCGAACCCTTAAGAGTGTCGACCAGCGGACGCCCTAGACCCGGACCAGTCTCGGCAAGCATGTCGATCGCCACGTTGACGGATCGGTACGCCGCCGGGTCAGCCTGTTGCAGAGCTCGCAACCAGGAACGGACATCGCTCGTCGTCCTGATCGCCCAGCGACGCGCCGGTCCGCTAGCCATCAACAAACTATAGCTCAGGCTATACAAGACGCAGACCTAGTAGGGGCCCTCAGGCACAGGAGCGCCTGCGTCGGGGAACCGAAGCTTCCGGGGCGCTACCCGTCGTAGTGGTATCGGCAGGCGATAATCTCGACATCACTCTTTGTGATCCGATAGACCAGCCGGTGTTCGCGAGAGATCCGCCGAGACAGAAACCGAACAGCTCCCCCGCAGGGGCTCTGGCTTTCCAACACCTTCATATCTGTTGCGCATGACGTCTGCGATGAGGTCGTTGATGCGCCTGACCAGCTTGCGGCTGGTATGACTGAGGTACTGGTTCCAGGCCGTCGGCGTGAAGACCAGCCTCACGCAATGTCCCGCACGTCGCCTGGGTCAACCAGGTTCCGCTCGACGGTGTCACCCTGTTCCAGCTCGGCGATCGACCGACGCAGGGCAGCGGCGTTGCTCGGATTCCGGAGCAGATATTCGGTTTCCTTCATTGACTCGTATTTCGCGAGCGGCACGATGACAACCGGCTCGTGCCCCGATCGGGTCACCACAACCTCCTCCGCGTCGTTGATGACGCTGTCCAGCTCGGCAGCCAGGTTCTGGCGGAGCTGGGTGAAGTTCACGGTACGCACGATCACCTCCCGTACATGTACAGAAAACTGAACCTTGCGGGGGGCCGCGTGCCAGACACTCGCCCTGAGCACCCAGAGCACGACACCGCAGGAGAGTCGATGCCTCCCCGCCACCGGAGATGATCAGGACGTCATAGACCTTACCGAGACGCCGTAACGTCCATGACGTTCTGATCACCAGGGGCTCCCGAGCGCCCCTCCAAGCCCACCGAGCGAGCCCGGTCCCGAGCCTGGCCCTGGGCCCGGTCCTGGGCCCGGTCCCGAGGCCGGCGGCCCACAACGCGCAGCCGAGTGGGATCGGGTCCGAAATGCGGATCCGGCGCAGGACATCCATGAGAGCAGCAAACCTGTCGGACAGGTAGGCGAGGCCGGCTTTTACCACCAGCGTTCTGACGCAAATCATCAAACGGGAACGGCCGAATGTTTGACCCGCTGCTCTGACGATTGCCCCTGACTAGGACCGGGCAGGATGGACTACCTTTTGAGCATCCGACCTTCGTGCCCGGTGGGTAGGGTGCCGCCCATGATCGCGAACAGCCACTTGCCGCTGACGAATCCCTGGCTATCTGAGCCCTCGCCAAAAGAACAGCTCGATCGTGAACGGCTTGAGGAACGCATCCTCAACTTACTGTCGTCACAGAATATGTGCGTGCTCGCCACCATCGGTGCGGACGGACCGCTTGCCACTCCGGTGCGCTACTACCCGCTTGGCTTCGCAGTGCTGTTCACCGCAGCACCCGCATCACCGAAGATGCGGAACATCGCCACCGACCCACGGGTGTCCGTCGGCATCTTCGCTCCCCTGGTCGGGCTGGCTAGCAGCCGCGGTGCCCAACTGTTCGGGAAGGCGAGGGTGCTCGGTCCGCAGCACCCCGACCGCGCGCACTACTGGGCGGCGTTCCGGTGGGAGAACGAGCACGCCGAACGCGGCCGGCCGCTATCCGAACCACCTGAGGACACGCTCGTGGTTGTTGAGGCGGAGCGGATCGTCTATACCGAGCACTGGCTCCGGCGTGAGGGATTCGCGCCCCGGCAGTTCTGGCAGCGTTGAAGGCGTCTTGCACCGGCTGATCGTTGAAGTCGGACGACAACCACGATCACGACGACATTGGCCCGCTCGAGCGATGCGCTATTGCCGTGATGGTGGCCAGATCAGGCCACCGGTTGAGCCAGGGGCATTGCGTTTTAGCGTTACTGCTGGTCACCGTGTTGATGAGGTCGTGTGATCGTCGGTCGGCGCGTCGGTTGACAGGGGCGATGTTGGTTTCGCCGTTGATACGGCGCCAGCCGATCGGGGTGTTACGTAGGGTGGCAGCCACGAGCCCCCGCGTTCACTGTCGGTGACCGGTCCTGGTGGGGTGTCGGTCACGGGGGTTGTCACGGTCAGTACGGAGATCAGAGCCGATGTCATCGGCGGGTGGAGTCCTCGGTTGTCGTGTAGCGCGAAAACCTCATGATCACCTTGAGGGCTCCACCCGCCTCCACAGAGGCCATTCACCTCGAAAAACCCCAGCTCAGACGCCTGCACAGCTAGAACGCAATGCCCCTGCCGGTTGAGCCGGCGGAAGCCGGTCCCATGACATTGGGCTTCTTGCGAACACCTCGCCAACGGTTGGTAGCCGCCGGCGCGCAGCCAACCTCGGGCCGGCTAGGCGTCGTACTGCGCGGCGAAGCCGACGAACGCGCGCCACGCGGCCGGGCCGAAGGTCAGCATGCCACCGTCGCGGTCCTTGGTGTCCCGGACCAGGACGGTGCCGGGAAGGTTGTCGGCCACCTCGACACAGTTGCCGCCGCTGGTGCCGCTGCGCGTCGACTTCCGCCACCGGGCGTCATTCAGATCCATGAGTTCACCACTTCCTCGATGAGCGCCAAGGACTGCCGGCGCGGTAGCGCCTCGCTGCGGATGCTCTCCCACCGCTCCAACAGCGTATCCAGATCTTCCGGTCTATCCACCACCGTCCCGCCGAGCTGGTTTTCCAGGTGCCCCACCCAGCTGTTGTCGGCCATGCGCCCCAACAGCAGCGGGCCGGAGAGCCCCGCGTGCAGCCCGACACTCGTCGGGACGACGTGCACGCTGACGTTGGGCCGCTCGGCACACCTACGCAGGTGCAACAACTGCTCGGGCATCAGCTTGGCGCACCCCTCGCCGGCTTGGCGGATGGCGGTCTCGTTCACCACCACGATGAGCTGTGGCGGGTGATCCTGCGCCAGGATTTCCTGCCGCTCCAGCCTTGTGCCGACCCGCGCCTCGACCTCGTCGTCGGTCAACCGCGCGTCCAGGCGTAGCACGGCGCGCGCGTAGTCCGCCGTCTGCAACAGGCCGGGAATCAGGTTCGGCTCAAAACAGCAAAGCTGGGTCGCGGTTCGCTCCGCGTCCAGCCACTGCCGGAACCAGGACGGAGCACCGAACCTGGTCACCAGACGCTCGTAGATGCCGCCCGTCTCCAGTGCACGGTCGGCACCCCGAACGAATGCCATCGTCAACGCCCGGGTACCGCTCTCCACGGCGCTGACGTGTGAGGCACTGAAACCGGCCTTCCGGCCGAACGCCTCTTGGGTCATGCCGGCCGCCCCTCGGCCCCGGCGGATCTCCCCAACGATGAACTCTGCCAATGGTCCCGCCAGATCAGGCATTCAGTTCCCCTCAACGTCACAGATCCACTACTCACGTCGCCCTAGCGCTGCCGCGACCTGCCCAGCGCGGTCCCACCTGCCCCGATCGCCTTCCGAGCGTAGTCACTCGGGCACCAGCATGTATCTATCGGATGCGGCGGCCCGGCAATGCCGCCAGAGGGAACGCATCCGATCCGGGGACCACCGCCCGCCTCCCCCGCGCCCGCGCGGTGGTCCCCGTCCCACCTCCGTGCAGAGAGGAGCGTCGCCATGCTCCACGGCCAACCGATCACCCTCGTCGAGCACCGCCGCGACTGGCGCACCCTGGGCCGACGCTGTGTCTGTGGGCTGAGATGGCCCTGCCCGGACCGCCGCCCGTTTCCGGGGCTCGGGGTGCCCCGGGTCGGTGTGACTGCCGTACCGCGTCAGAACGGTCCCACCGTTGCCTGGTATCAACCGAGCAACGACCCGACCTGGTATCAGCCGGGCGACAACCCGGCCACGTCCCAACCGGGCGACGACCTGGGCGCGGTGCTCTGGTGACCGGCAAACCGTTCGTGGCGAGCGACGTGCTCACAGCCTGGGTCCACGAACGCGTCACCACCGGCACCCTCATCTCCCTGCCCGATACCTACTACCTGCCCAGTGCTGGCCAGTTGTGGCTGGAGGTCGACCGGGTCGGGTCGATCTCCCGGTGTGGCGACATCGCGTACGTGACGGTCGTCGGCTGGGACGTGGCTCGACGCGCTCGCGGGCAGCAGGTTTCCCGCGAAGTGCAGGTCAGGCTGGACGCGCTACACGTACCTGGCGTACTGGTACACCCGTTCCCGCCGCTGGACGACGGCCACGACCCCGACCGATGATCACGCATACGGCGATTCCACGTCTCTGGCTCTGTCGCGGATGTGGTGGCCCGTGGCCATGTGGCACCGCCCGACTGAGCTTGCTGCGCGAGTTCGCCCATGACCGGGTCGGGCTCTCCGTCTACCTGGCCGGCCTGTACGTCGTGGCGCTGACCGACCTCCACCCGATGGACCCTGCGTTGATCTACGGCCGGTTCCTCGGCTGGGTGCCGAGGAGAGTCCGGTCCCGGGGTGAAGACGGGTGCCCCGACATCCCGTCTTCACCCCGGCGTTGATCTGCTTTATCAGGCCGGCACCGGCAGGGCGGCCGGCTCGATGTCCTCTTCCTCGATGCCTTCATCGACGTCCAGCGCACCGATCCGAACGTCAGTGGTGGAACGCTGGCCGAGAACCGGCGGATAGCCGGCAGCCGCCGGGGAGACCGGCATCTCCGAGAGATCGTCGTCGAACGGGCGGTCGTCGTGCCGAGTCGGAGCCTCCTCCTCCGCCACCAACTCGGCGATCTCGCCGTGGACTCGGGCCTCGGCCTCCTCGTCCTCGATCGAACTGGTGGTCATGCTCGGCCGGTTGCGCTGGAACTTGCCCCGCCCCCGGGACAGGTCGTGCCCCACGGCGACCGCCTCCAACTCGTAGAGGGTGCGGTGGTTGCCGGCGTCGTCAACCCAGTCCCGGGTGTACAGGCGCCCGGCCACCACCACCGGATCGCCGACCATGATCGAGGAGGCGACCCCCTCGGCGAGCTTGCGCCAACAATTGACGCGTACCCGAAGGCTGTTTCCATCTACCCACCGGCCGCTCTCCCGGTCGAACCGGCGGGCGGTCGAGGCCACCTTGAAGTTGGCCACCAGCGTGCCGCTCTGCGTGGTACGCCGCCACTCCGGCGCGGTGAGTACGTTCCCCACCACGGTCACATACGTATCGAACATCGCCCCTCCACAGGGTTCCGGTTCCACGGTTCGAGTCGACTCGTCGCACAGCGTGGACCGTGGTCCCCTGCCGCCGCGACCACTCCGACGCGAGCTGTGGACAACCGGGGCACCTGTGGAAAACAACCTGATCATGCACTTATCTGCTACGGCTACCGCGAGGTAACGTCGCAGCGTGGAACCGGATGTCCTCGGCACGCCGTACGAGTGCCACACGATCGACCTCGGGCAGGACGATGAGGGCCCGGTGGTGGCCACCCTCGTCCGGTGCCGCGCGGAGCAGCCCAGCCGGCGAGCCGTGCTCTACGTACACGGATTCGTCGACTACTTCTTCCAGACGCACCTGGCCGACTTCTTCACCGAACGCGGCTGGGACTTCTACGCCCTCGACCTGCGCAAGTACGGCCGCAGCCTGCTCCCCCACCAGACGCCCAACTTCTGCCGCGACCTGAGCGACTACTTCCCGGAGCTGGACGAGGCGGCCCGGATCATCCGGGACGAGGACGGCCACGACACCCTGCTGACCGTCGGGCACTCCACCGGTGGCCTACTCACCGCGCTCTGGGCGCACGCCCGACGGGACGCCAACATCGTCGACGGGGCATTCCTCAACAGCCCCTTCTTCGACCTGAACGTCCCCTGGCTGGTACGTCGACCGCTGGCGGCGACCGTCACCTGGCTCGGTCGTGGGTCGCCCTACCGGGCCCTCCCGATCCGGCTCCCCAACGTGTACGGCCAGAGCCTGCACGCCACCCAGCGCGGCGAGTGGAACTACGACCTGGCCTGGAAGCCGCTCGTTGGATTCCCGATACGGGTCGGCTGGCTGGCCGCCATCCGCCGGGCCCAGCAGCAGCTACGGGCGGGGCTGGCGATCCCCGTACCGGTAATGCTGGCCTGCTCGACGCGGAGCTTCCGGGGGGCCAAGTGGCATGATTCGGCGGCGCTGGCCGACTCCGTACTCGACGTCGAGCACATGGTCCGCTGGGCCCCTCGACTGGGACGGCACGTCACCCTTGTCCGGTTCGACGGCGGCATGCACGATCTCACGCTCTCCGGACCGGCCGTTCGCGAACAGGTCTTCACCGAGCTGGGCCGCTGGGTCGACGCCTTCCTCACCCCAGCCGACATCCGGGCCTCGGGACCGGCCGACACCGAGAGGCCGTAAAAAACCTGGTGCTCGTCAGTGGCCGGTCTGTAAACCTAGGATGTGCTGGCCGGACGGTCACCCCCCATCCAGCCGGACGACCAGCCGGCGGCTTGGGTAACCTTCTGGCGCACCACACCAGGCGCCCGTAGCTCAGCGGATAGAGCAGGAGACTTCTAATCTCAAGGCCGCAGGTTCGAATCCTGCCGGGCGCGCAGCAAAATCCCAGGTCAGCCCCTATGGCAACTTCTCAACGCGCAGCGCTTGAGGGCCCACAGTTGAAAGATCAGTTGAAAAACTCCTCCAGTTCCGCTCACGCGTCCCTGGCCTACCCGTCCCAGCCCGGGGTCCTACGACGTCCACAGCAGGGATCCCATCTGTTTGGCCACGTCGTTCTTGATCTTGTCCACGACCGTCGTTCTCAGGCGACTCCGGCACCGTCCCGGTCGAGCTTGCGGGAGTAGCCAGGACTGGCTGCGGTAAATCCGGCTTTGCCAGCTTCCCGTACCGCCGCACAGTTCGGGTGTTACCTCTTGCCGCTCCGGGGTTTCTTGGTCGTCTTCTTCGACGTCGGGGTCGACGCTTTTCTCGTTGGACTCACGGTCTTGGTGGCAGTCGTCTTGGGCGGTGCCGGCATGGTGGTGGTCAGCGTGCCGGGCACCCCTGGCGACGGAGTCGGGCTCGGTGAGGCTGTGGGCGTCGACGAAGCACTCACCGTCGGCCGAGTCGGCTGCGTTGTCGGGTCGGCGGCCCCCGCTCCGCAAGCGTTCATCGTCAGGGTGATGGGCAGCGCGGCAACCATCAGGGTCGCACGGAGTCGTCGATTCGGCACCGGCCAAGTTTCGCACCAGCGCACAATGCCGCAGGCGCATGGACATCGATGCCGGCATGGCTGCGAGACCCACCTGCCATCAGGTACGGAAGCCTCGCCCGGCAGCTGAGGCGTTAGGAAGGGGCCCTTCCTATACAGAAAACGATAAGAAGGGGCCCTTCCTTACACCGGGGCGATGGCTTTGTCGACGGTGCGGACGACCAGGCGGAGCACCTCGTGCCGGGAGGCTCCGGTCTCGGCGAGGTAGCTCCAGCCACTGTAGAGCTGGGACCAGAGCACGCTCTGCAGCCAGGAGGCTGGCAGTTCCGGGTCGAGTGAGCCGTCCTGATGGCCCCGCTCAACCATCGCGGCGAACTGGGGGTCGCACCCGCCCTGGTCGCTCTCCAGCGGATCACCAGCGAGTTGCGGATCGTTGAAGAGCAGCGACAGCAGGTCGCCTAGGTCGAAGTACTCGTGGCAGAGCCGGCGTAGCGCCTCGGCACCGGTGCCCTCGCCGAGGCGGGCGCGTTCGGCCGCCTGGTTGATCCGGGCCACGCTCTCCGCGCTGATCGCGGCCAGCAGGTCGGACCGCTCGGGGAAGTAGCGGTGCAGGGTGGTCCGACCGACGTCCGCCGCGACGGCGATCTCGCCCAGGGTGGCGGCGGAGTTCTGCCCGAGCACCTCGATGGCGGCTTCGACGATCGCCTGGCGGGTGCGAACCCGACTGCCACTTTCCCTCACGTCACTCACCCGATGAGGTTAGCAACCACCCCTAAACGGAAATCTCTTTGACCGTAGTGGAACATGCATGTTCCACTAGAGGGCGTGAATGATCCGAAACAAAACGCGTCTCTTCCGCGACTTCGGCTTCTCCTCTCCTTCATCACCCCGCACTGGCGGGTGTTGCTGCTCGGACTCGTACTCGGCCTCTTCACCAACGCCATCGGGCTCGCCACCCCGATGGTCACCAAGTGGGTCCTCGACACCCTCGGCGCCTCCGCGTCGATGACCCAACCGATCGCCGTACTGTTGGCGCTGGTCATCGTGGGTGCGGCAATCTCCCTGTGGCAGTGGGTGCTGCTGGGCACCCTGGCCGAGCGGGTCGTACTGGACGCCCGTACCTCGGTCATCCGGCGCTACTTCGCCGCGAAGATCGGCGATCTGCTCAAGCGGCCGAGCGGCGAGCTGGTCACCCGGGTCACCTCCGACACCGCACTCCTGCATCAGGCGTCCGGCAGCATCGTCGGCCTGATCAACAGCACCCTCGCCCTGATCGGCACCCTGGTGCTGATGGGCGTGCTCGACCTCGTACTGCTCGGCAGCACCCTGGTCGCGGTGATCATGGTCGCCATCATCATGGCGACGCTGATGCCCTCGATCGCCAAGGCACAGGAGGCGGCACAGGAATCGGTCGGCCGACTCGGCGGATCACTTGGGGGTGCGCTGCGGGCGATCCGTACCGTCAAGGCGAGCCGGGCCGAGGTCCGACAGAGTGAGCGGATCATCGCGGACGCCCGGGACTCGGCCGCGCACAGCGTACGGGCCGCCCGTCGGACCGCCTCGGTCTGGACGATCGCCTGGACCGGCATCCAACTGGCGATCATCGCGATCCTCGGCATCGGTGCCTGGCGCGCGCAGCTCGGGCTGCTGGAACTCTCCAGCCTCATCGCCTTCCTGCTCTACGCCTTCCAGCTGATGGGTCCGATCAGCGAACTGACCCAGAACGTCACCGCCCTCCAGGCCGGCATCGCCGCCGCCTCCCGCATCCGCGAGATCGAGGCCATCGCCGTCGAACCCCAGGTGGCAACCGCCCCCACCGGGCCGTCCACAGCAGATCAGATCCGGTACGACGATTCGCCCGTGCTCGTCTTCCGCGACGTCACCGCGCGCTACGCGCCGGACACCGCCCCCGCCGTACGGGGCATCGACCTGACCATCCCCCGCCGGGGGCACACCGCCATCGTCGGCCCCTCGGGGGCGGGTAAGACGACCCTGTTCTCGCTGATCCTGCGCTTCCTCGAACCCACCGAGGGGGAACTGTTGCTCGACGGCCGCCCCTACGCGACGTACACGCACAGCGAGATCCGGGCCAAACTCGCGTACGTCGAGCAGGAGACGCCAGTCGTGCCCGGCACCATCCGGGACAACCTGCTCTTCACCCACCCCGACGCCACCGACGACGAGTTGCGGGCGGTCCTGAAGGCGGTCCGGCTGGACGAGAAGATCGATTCGCTGGACGAGGGGCTGGACACCTCGCTCTCCTCCAGCGAAGTCTCCGGAGGTCAGCGGCAGCGCATCGCCCTGGCTCGGGCGATCCTGCGTACCCCGGAGATCTTGCTGTTGGACGAGGCGACCGCGCAGGTCGACGGGCTCACCGAGGCTGCGCTGCACGACTGCATCCGGGACCGTGCCGCCGCCGGTGCCGTGGTCACCATCGCCCACCGGCTCTCCACGGTGCTCGACGCCGACAGCATCGCGGTGATGGAGGATGGGCGGATCCGAGCCCAGGGCACGCACGCCGAACTGCTCGCCACCGACGATCTCTATCGCCAACTCGTCGAGGCGCTGCGGATCGCCGACTCCCGAGAGCGTGGCCAGCAGTCGGACGACCGGAGGCGGAGCGAAGAGCCGGACGACCGGAGGCGGGGCGAGCAGCCAGACGGCGACCTCGAACTGGCGGGACGCCGATGACGGTGCCTGCCGCCTAGCTTCGCCACATCAGGCAGCGCCCTCGACGCGGCGGTCACGCGACACCGGCCGGACGGAACTGCACGCTGATGCGTGGCCCGACCGGCTGGCTGGTCTTCGGGATGGCGTGCTCCCAGGTCCGCTGGCAGGATCCGCCCATCACGACCAGGTCGCCGTGACCCAGTGGAAAACGCAGGCTCGGGCCACCATCCCTCAGGCCACCATCCCTCGGGCGCAGCAACAGTGGTCGGGGTGAGCCGAACGAGACGATCGCCACCATCGTGTCGTGTCGTGCCGACCGGCCTTTCGTGTCGCCATGCCAGGCCACACTGTCCCGGCCGTCGCGGTACAGGCACATGCCGGCGGTGACGAACGGCTCGCCCAGCTCATCGGCGTAGTGGTCGGTGAGCTGTTGACGCGCCTGGGTCAGCAGCTCGTGGGGCAGCCGCTCGTGTCCGGCGTACCAGCGCAGCAGGCGTGGCACGTCGACCTCGCGGTCGTACATCTCCCGACGCTCGGCCCGCCACTCGACGTCCCGCAGCAACGTCCGGAGCACGGCGTCGGAGCCGACCACCCAACCGGGCAGGTGGTCCACCCAGGCACCACGGGTCAGTTCGTGACGTCGGACGCGTCCGGCCAGCCGGCCCAGCGTCGGCTCGTCGGCCAGGTCCAACATCGAGGGCTGGTACGCCACGTCGGTCATTTGGGCAGCCTACGCCGTCATCGAACACTCGTTCTAAGCCGGCGGACATAACAATGGCCCCGGCCCCGCGTACCTCGGTACGCGGGGCCGGGACCCGCCGGGCCGGCTATCGCCAACTGTCGGTGAGGGTCACCGCGCCCGTCGGGGTGTAGGAGCGGTTCGCGCCGGACTCCCAGGTCACCGTGCCGTCCGGGTCCTTTTTGAGGAACTTGTATTCGAACTGCTGGCCGACCGGCAGGCTCACGCTGCCCTTCCAGGTCGGATAGCTGCTCTCGTCGGTGGTGAGGCGCACCGCGTTGGCCGGGTTCCAGGAGCCCAGCTCCGGGGCGGATCCGACCACGTAGACCT
The DNA here is from genome assembly GCF_053590565.1 of Micromonospora sp. NPDC003197. Classification (NCBI taxonomy): domain Bacteria; kingdom Bacillati; phylum Actinomycetota; class Actinomycetes; order Micromonosporales; family Micromonosporaceae; genus Micromonospora; species Micromonospora sp. NPDC003197. The sequence goes on from NZ_JBSFTE010000001.1 coordinate 91,789, forward strand.
CCTGGCCGTACCAGGTGGTGACGTTGGCGTGGAAGGAGACCGCCGCGCTGCTGCCTCCGCCGCCGCCGGCCTGGTTCCAGGTGACATTGAACGAGTTGCCTCCGCTACCGGTACGGTTCGGGTCGTTCTCCCACTGCACCGAGCCGTCCGGCGAGACCTTCACCAGTTTCCACTCGAAGGACGTGTCGGCCGGGATGTCGACCGAGCCGGACCAGGCGGGATAGGTGGTCGCGTCGGTGGTCAGGTGCAGACCGTTGACCGGGTTCCACGAGCCCAGCTCCGGGATCGAGCCGACCACGTACACCTCCTGGCCGTACGAGGTCTCCACGGTGGCAGTGAAGGACGTGTCGTCCAGCGGCGGGTCGACCGGGTCGCAGCCGTCCGGGTCGTCGCACTCGGTCATCGCCTCGACGTGCAGGGCGACGCCTCGGTTGGCCGGGATGCTGGTGGTGAACGTGCCGCCAGCGACCGCGATCACGCCACCGGTGCACTCGTCGGTGGCCGCCCGGTAGGTGCCCCGGGCCACGTTGCAGTATTCGCCGTCGGGCAGGTTGGTGGTGAAGGTCCGGCTCCAGGCGCTGCCGGTGGCGTTGAAGGCGGCGTACCCCTTGGTGCCCCGGGCGAAGCCGAGCCGGCCGTTGCCGTCGGTGACGGTGTTGCCGATGCCGGTGCCCTCGGTGGCGTTACGGAAGCTCGGCATGCCGGCGACCTGCTCGTTGCGGTGCTCGCAGATCCACGCCGAGCTGGCGCAGTCGGTGGCGTTGGTGGTGCCGTTGGCGGAGCTGGGCGGGCCCTGGGCGACCACCGAGCCGAAGGCATAGCTGGACATCAGCTGGGGCGTGCCGTACGGGTGGGCCATCATGAACGCGTCGGCCAGGTAGTACCGGTCGCCGTCCTTGTAGGTCAGGGTCGGCGTCGACCGCTGGGTGTCGTGGTTGTCGATGAAGACCACGGCCTGGGCGCTGGTCAGCCCGCCGTAGTTGGGCATGCTGGTGAACTGCGCGATGTTGCCGTCCTTGAAGCCGGCGGAGACGGCCCGCTGGTAGTCGAAGTTGGTGACTCCGCCGTACGGGGCGTACGCCGTGTACGGGACGGTCTGGTCGCCGTACACCTCGTGGAAGAGGTCGGGCTTACCGCCGAAGCCGGGTACGTCGTGCAGCTTCGAGATGATGTCGGCGAGGTGCGCCTCCTGGACGTGCTTTGCCGCGTCCACCCGGAAGCCGGCGACCCCGAGGTCGATCACCGAGTTCATGTACTTCGCGATCTTGCGCCGGACGTTGGGATCGGCGGTGTTGAGGTCGGCCAGGGCGAGCAGTTCGCAGTCCTGGACCTCGCTCTTGCTGTTCCAGTTGCTGATGGTGCGGTAGCAGGGGCCGAAGTCGGCGTAGCCGTAGCTGTCTCCCGACCCGTCGTTGAAGAGGTTGGGGTATTCGTACTTGCTGAAGACGGTGCCGGCGCTGCCCGGACCGCTACCCACCGAACCGGTGCCGCTCATGTGGTTGAGCACCATGTCGACGTAGATCTTCACGCCGACGTCCCGGCAGCGTTCCACCATGTCGATGAACTCGGCTCGGTTGCCGCGCCGGGTCTGGTCCAACCGGTACGACACCGGCTGGTAGTCCTGCCACCAGGGGTAGGTCGCGCCCTCGGCGCTGGGCAGGACCACGTGTTCCTGGGGTGGCGAGACCTGGACGCCACCCCATCCGTTCGGGCCGAGGTTGGTTTCGCACTCCTGAGCCACGGAGTCCCAGCGCCACTGGAACAGGTGGACGATCGACTTGCCGTTGCTCTCGACCGCTGCCGCCGACGCCGGTTCGGGGGCGGGCGCGGCGCTGGCAGCGGGGCTGCTGGTCGGTGCGGCGAGAAGGGACAGGGAAAATCCGAGTACGGCCGCCAGGGTGGCGGCCATCGATCTACGGACAGTCATCACGCTCTCCAAGGGACGGGGGATTTCCCGGATGGGCGGGACAGCTCGCGGACTTGCAGATTTCTTGCATGTTTCGCAAGAGTTTCCACGAGTGATGCCGAGAGTAACAACTCACAGCCCGGATGTGAACCACATGTTTCGATGGATAGCCACTTGGGCAAGTCGCCTGATTTCCCGCTTTAGCCGACCAGCAGCGCGCAGCCCGGGGTCACCAGTGGTCGAAATATCTGCAATTCTTTTCATCTTTCTGTCGGGATGAGACAGTCGTATCGCCACTCAGCAGCCGATCGGCATCCGGGTTAAGGTGGTCGATACCAGGCAAGATCGGCAGAGGAGTTCTCGTGAAGCAACTCGCAAAGGGACACCGAATCGGCGTAACGGTCAGCCTGGCCCTGCTACCGATCCTCGGGGTCGGGGCGTGCGGGGTCGACGACGGTGCCAACCCCGGCGTGGCGCAATCACCGTCTGGCACACCGGTCAGCACGGCTACGAGCACCCCGGCCACGAACCCGACCACCACCCCGGCCGCGACCCCGAGCAGCGACCCGATCCGCCTACTGAAGGGACGCTGGGTCGCTCGCGGCGACTTCCCGACCGACGTCTCCTCGATAAAGGTGGAGTCGGACGGCTCGGCGGTCTACTTCACCGAGGGCGACCCACGCACCTATCGCGGCAAGCTGGAATACACCGGGGACGGCTCCACCCACCGCTACCGGCTGGCACTCACCGGCCGGGAGGACGGATCGACCGAGCCGGACAAGAAGTTGACCTTCCAGATCGAGCTGGTCAACGACGACTCGTTCACGGCCAGCATCGGGAACGGCGGGTCGAAGGACACCTACAAGAAGGAGTCCTAACCGGATGGCGGCGTGACCGGGTGACGGGGCGATCGGGTGACCGACGGATCCGTCCGCCCGGCGCGCGCCGACCTCACCACTACCCGAACCATCACAACCGGCTCTGTCCCGCCTCGCGGATGACGAACCCGCCTGGTGGATGAGGGACCCGCCTCGCGGTTGACGAGCCCGCCTCGCGGTTGACAATCCTGCCTCGCGGTTGACGGTCTGTCCGAAGCGGCTCGCCCCCCACGCCCGTCACATCGACATCCCTGAGGGCGCACGTCACCAGATGGTTGACGATGGTGCCTATCGTCTTGGGCGTGCCGCTCACGTTCTGCCGGCAACGCAACACCACATCGGACGGTTGGCCCTGCCCCGTCCGAGATCGTCGAGCGGATGCGCCGGCGCCACGTGACGGCCGAATCATGACCCAACTTCGCAATCCTGTCGATCTGGATCAGGTCACGGTGCTGTCACCACAAGCCAACGAGGCCATCCGCCGGTGGCTGGACGACTACCACAAGGAGTTCAACGAATGAGCACCAGACGCTCGCGCCCGGCGCGGGCCTTCGCCGGGCTGCTGGCCCTCGCCGCCGCCGCGTCGACCCTGTCGGCCTGCGCCACCCGCTCCGAACCCGACCAGATCATCCTCTACTACAAGTCCGGGGCCGGCGACAACAGGGAGTTCGTCGAGTGCATCGAGCCGGGCGGCTCCGGCTCCTACCCGATCGACGACGTGACCTATCCCCTGCCGACCTCCCTGCGGACCTGGAACATCCGCCCGAACGGCGGGGACACCGACCAGCCGATCCGCTCGTCGTCGAAGCCTGGCCCCGACGGTCAACCCGGCCCCGACGTGATCGTGCACGCAACGGCCGAGTTCTACCTGAACACCAACTGCGACGGCGGTAAGGACTCACCGATCGTGCAGTTCTGGGAGAAGACGGGACGCCGTTACGAGGTGGCGACCGACGGCGAGTTCTCGACCGAGAACTGGCGCAAGATGCTACTGAACACGTTGGTCCCGGCTGAGGAGAAGGCGATCCGGGAGGCAACGCGGACCCACTCCGCCGACGACCTGGACGCCAACACCAACGGCATCTGGAAGCAGATCGAAGATCAGCTCGGGCAGTCGTTCCTGGCCGAGCTGAGGACCAAGACCGGTGGGGACTACTTCTGTGGCCCGACCTTCGACCGTACCAACGGAAGCTGCCCGCCGATTCGGATCTCGATCACCGACATCGGCTTCGCCGACCCCAAGATCGCTGAGGCTCGGGCTGCGGTGTTCGCCGCCCGGCAGCAGGCCGCAGCCGACCTGATCAGGGCCGAAGCAAAGGTGCGTGAGGCCCAACTGCTGGCCCAAGCGAACAAGACCCCCGGCTACCTGGAGTTGGAGAAGGCCAAGCTGCAGTTGCAGGCCGCCCAGGCCTGTGCGGCGAACCCCAACTGCACCCTCATCGTCGGCGGCGCCGACGTGAACGTGAACGCCAAGTAGTTGCCCCCCTGATGCTGGCGTGATTCGCCCAAGTAAGTGGATCACGCCGGCCCCATCCGAAGACGGACGGCCGGCCCTTCCCGAAGACGTACAACCTGCTCGGCACCGAGCGCCGGTGACCAGATCGGTCCGGGTCGAGACATGATGGTGCCTTACCCTCGCATCGTCGCCGGACCAGGATCAGAGCGTGACCAAAGCACTTGTCGTCATCGACGTCCAGGAATCCTTCCGGCAGCGGCCGATCTGGTCGGCTGTTTCCAACCCCGACCTCGTCGCCCAGGTGGACCGCCTCGTGACCGCGGCCCGAGACGCGGGTGACCTCGTCGTCTGGGTTCTGCACGCCGAACCGGGCAGCAACACCCCCTTCGACCCGGCCAGCGGCTACGTCCGGCTGATCGAGGGACTGGTGCCGGCCGAGGACGAACCGGTCATCACCAAGACGTCGCGCAATGCCTTCACCACCACCAACCTGCAACAACTGCTCACCGCCCGGGGCATCCGCGAGCTGGTCGTCTGCGGCATCCAGACCGAACAGTGCTGCGAGACGACCGCCCGGGTGGCCGCAGATTTCGGCTTCGACGTCACCTTCGTGACCGACGCGACCGCGACCTTCCCCATCCCGCACCGGGACGCGCCGAAGGGACTCACCCCGGCCGAGATCCTGGCCGATCCGAGGACGTTGCACACCGCTGACATCGTCACCCGGACCGAGTACGCCCTGGCCGGTCGATTCGCGACGATCCGTACCGTCGCGGAACTGACCAGGCAGCTGGCCACACCGGTGAACGGCTGACCATATCGTGCCCCAGGTCGTCTTCCTGCTCGTCCCGCAGCTGCACCTGCTGGACCTCGCCGGGCCCGCCCAGGTGTTCCACACCGCTGCGGAGTTCGGGTACGACTACCGGCTCGGCTACGTGGCCGAACAGGAGGACGTGCCAACCGCCCAGGGCCTACCGGTCCGGGCCTCGCTGAGCTGGCCGGCTCTCGCACCGGAGGACCTGGTCGTCGTACCCGGTTGGCGGGCACCGAACCTCGCCCGTACCGGGCACCTCCGCGCGGACAGCCTGCGCCGGTTGGCCGACCACCACGCGGCCGGTGGCACGGTGGCCAGCGTGTGTGCCGGGGCGGACGCGCTGGGCCGGGCCGGTCTGCTCGACGGTCGACGGTGTACCACCCACCACGAGGTGCAGAACGAGTTGGCCCAGCGCTACCCGAAGGCAACCGTGGTACGCGACATGCTGTACGTCGTGGACGAGCGGGTGGTCACCTCGGCCGGCATCGCCAGCGGCATCGACCTCGCGTTGCATCTCGTCGCGATCCGGCACGGCCCCGGCGTCGCCGCCCGGATCGCCCGCGCAATGGTGGTCTACGCCCGCCGCAACGGTGACGAGCGGCAGGCCAGCGCCATGTTGCGACATCGGGCGCACCTGCACGACGTGGTGCACCGGGTACAGGATCTGATCGATGCACGGTTCACCGAGCGGCTGCCGCTGAGCCAGCTGGCGGCAGCCGGTGGGGTAAGCCAACGGACCCTGACCCGACTCTTCGGCAAGGCGATCGGGATGACACCACTGCGTTACCAGCATCTGCTCCGGGTCGAGCATGCCGAGCATCTGATTGGGCACGGTACGACGCTGGAGTCAGCCGCCCGAGCGGTCGGCTTCGAGGATGCCCGGATGCTCCGCCGGCTCCGGTCCCGCACCTGACCGTCAGGCCGCGGGCTTCGACACCATCAGGCCTCGGGTTTCCACGCCATCAGGCCTCGGGCTTCGACTCCGGCCGGTCCGGGGCCGCCGGGGTACGTCGTCCCCGCCCGTCCAGGATCGCCGCCTCTTCCGGGGTGGGTGCCGATCCGCCGAGGTGCGCCGGCAGCCACCAGGTGTCGTCCGGCCCGGCGGGCTGGTCGGGGTATTCCCGCTGGGCCTGGTCGACCAGCGCGGACAACCGGCGCCGCAGCTCGATCGTGGTGGTGCCGGCCTTCTCCGTCGCCTCGAACGGTTCACCGACCAGGATGGTGATCGGGGTGTGTCGGCGGGTCAGCGTACGGGGTCGACCCTTGGTCCACAGGCGCTGCGTGCCCCAGAGCGCAACCGGGATGATCGGCACCTTGGCCTCCCGGGCCATCCGGGCCGCACCGAGCTTGAGGTCCTTGACCATGAACGACCGGCTGATCGTGGCCTCGGGAAAGATGCCGACGACCTCGCCCCGGTGTAGCGCCTCGACGGCGGTCACGAACGCCTTCGCGCCGTCCTTACGGTCGACCGGGATGTGGCGCATGCCGCGCATCAGCGGCCCGGAGATCCGGTGGGTGAAGACCTCCTTCTTGGCCATGAACCGCACCAGCCGCCGCGACTCGTTCGCGCCGAGACCGGCGAAGATGAAGTCGAGATAGCTGACGTGGTTGCTGGCCAGGACCGCACCACCGGTGGTCGGCACGTGCTGCCCGCCCTCCACCCGTAGGCGCAGGTCCAGGACCCGGAACAGGGTCTTGGCAGCGGCGATGACAGGCGGGTACACGATCTCTGGCACGCTCGGACTCTACCCAGCGATCCTGCCGCTGTAACTGTCGCCATCCGGGATTCGTACGGACCGGGCCTACTGCGTCGACCGTCGGTCACCGACCGGCTGCCGTCTCGGTGGTGAGGAACCCGGTGACCAGCTCGGCTAGTTGCTCCGGCCGTTCCGCCACCATGGCGTGGCTGGCTCCCGCCAACTCCACCACCCGCAGGTAGGGATTCTCGTCCCGTACCCCGGTGAGCCGGGCGAACGTACCTCGCCGGTACGCCTCGTACAGGTCGTGGAAGGGCTGCTGTTCCGGCAGGTCCTCGGTGGCGAGCACGAGCAGCAGCGGGCAGCGGACCGCCCGATAGTCTCCGACCAGGTCGAGCGCTGCCATCGCCACCCGCAACTCCTCGGTGGTCACGGCACCCGGGCGCAGCGACGTCCCGCCGTCCTGGCTGACCAGGTTCCGTTCGAAGGTCGCCACCCAGGCGTCACCGGACGGGCCGCCGTAACGTTCGGCCATCATGCGCTGCCCGGCCCGTGCGGCGGCGAGCTGTTCGTCGCTGAGCGGACCCGCCATCGCACCGACCATCGCCGCGAAGAGCGTGTGCAGCCGATCCAGCTCAGCGGTGGCCCGATCATGGGCTAATCCGGCCAGTTGCTCGGGACGGCTGGGCGGCGGATTGCCATCCAGGCTCACCGCCCCCGGGCACTCCGGGTGCCGCCGAGCCCACCGGGTCGCCACCATGCCACCGAGGGACACTCCTGCCACTGCCGGCGTACCGAGGCGGAGTTCGTCGGCCACGGCGTCGAGATCATCGAGTACGGCGTCCCACGCCCAGGTTCCGTCGCCGGACCGGCCATGGCCGCGCAGGTCCACCGTGACCACCCGGTGCGCCGGCTGAAGTGCCTGGGCCAGCACCTGCATGCTTTCGAGGTTGGCACCCGCACCGTGGAGCAGCAGCAGCGGACTTTCGTTCCCGCCGAAGTCCCGAGCTGCGATCGGCACGGGTCCTGAGGTGACCAGCAGGTCATGCACGTTTCGACTGTCCTTCCAGTTGGATGAGGCGGTCCCGCACTGAGGCCGACACCACGCCACCGTCCGGGTGGCGGGCCAGTTTGCCGCGGTTGACCAGGTCGTGGACACCCTGCCGGGTGATGCCGAGCATCGCGCCAGCCACCGCGTACGGCACCGACTCGGCGGTCGGGTGGCCGACCCGCCACGCCACGACCCGTCCCAGCGGTGTTGTCCACCAGTCGGCCGGTGGCTGGAACGGACCATCCCCGGGGTAGAGCGTGGACATCAACCGGACGATCGCCATGGTGGCTTCCTGGTCGTCGCTGTCGAGGATCCGGGCCACCCAGGTCTTGGCGCGGTTTCCGACGACGGTACGCAGTGCGTCGACGGTGTCGTCGCCATCGAGCAGGATCTCCACCGGGTCGAGCAGCCGGATGTCGACTAGTCGGATCAGATGTTCGGTGAGCTGTTCGCGGGTTGGCAACATCGGCCGACCTCCTCTACTTGACAGCAAGTGTCAAGCACTTGACGTCTGACGTCAAGTAGTCGACAGCCGCGTGATCCACATCATTCGAGCCTTCTAATGCCGGATACGACTTGCTTCCGTAAGAAGTCATACCCTAACGTTCTCACGCCTAGCCAACATGCAAACCATTAGAATGAGGCTTTCATGACCACCTTCCAGACTGGACACGTCGGACTGAACGTGACCGACCTCGACCGCTCGATCGCCTTCTACCGGAAGGTCTTCGACTTCGAGACCCTTGGTGAGTCCCGCGAGGGCGACCGACGGTTCGCGTTCCTCGGCCTGGACAGCAAGCTGATGTTGACCCTCTGGCAGCAGAGCACCGGCGAGTTCGCCACCGAACTGCCCGGCCTGCACCACCTCTCGTTCCAGGTGCCCGACATCGACGCGGTACGCCGCGCCGAGACGGTCCTCCGCGAGATCGGCGCTCCCCTGGCGTACGACGGGGTCGTCGCACACGGCGAGGGAGCCTCCTCCGGCGGCGTCTTCTTCACCGATCCGGACGGCATCCGCCTGGAGATCTACGCCCCCGCTGGCGCGGAGAACGCCCCCGCCCCTGCCCAGGCCGCCCCCACCTGCGGCTTCTTCTAAGTCGACCCGCCGCCGCTGCCGGCCACGACGGTGGCCCGCAGCGGCACCCCTGCTGGGAGGAGAAGCTGATGAACCACGAGGGCGAACGTGCGGCGCAACGCCGGGCTGGAGTGACCGCCGAGAACTGGGGCTCCGCCGGGGTGGCTTCCACCATCCCGCCGGTGGCGATGGACTTCCTCCGTCAACAGCGGATGCTGATGATCGGCGCGGCGGACGACACGGGTGCGGTGTGGGCGAGCCTGCTGGCCGGCGCACCGGGATTCGCCGACCCGACCAACGAGCGCACCATCGCGATCAATGGCCGCACCGGCCCCGAGGATCCGCTCGCCGGCCTCTTCGAGACCGGGCGGGACCTCGGCATACTCGCCATCGAACCGCAGAGCCGGCGGCGGATGCGGATCAACGGCCGGGCCGTCCGCAACGGCGACCGGCTCGTGGTCCATACCCAGCAGGTCTACGCCAACTGTCCGAAGTACATCCAGACCCGGGATGTGCTCACTGACGCGCCGGAATTCGCGAGCGGGCCAGCCCGTACCGCATCGGAACTCGACGACCAGCAGCGTCGCTGGATCACCGCTGCGGACACGTTCTTCGTGGCCAGCCACTCCCGGCACGGCACCGACACATCCCATCGGGGCGGTAATCCGGGCTTCGTCACGGTCACCGGGCCCCGCCAGCTCAGCTGGCCCGACTATCTCGGCAACTCGATGTACATGACGCTGGGCAACCTCGAACTCGACCCGCGCTGCGGCCTGCTCTTCCTGGACTGGGAACGGGGTCACACGCTGCACCTGACCGGTCGAGCGCACACCGACTGGGACCCGAACCGGGCCGCCCGGCTACCCGGCGCCCAACGGGTCATCGACTTCGAGGTCGACCGGGTCGTCCAGATCAACCGGGCCACTGCGCTGCGCTGGACGTTCGGCCGCTACTCACGCTTCAACCCCGTGCTACCTGGAAAGGAATGATCATGCGTGTCCGAGTGGACATGATCCGGTGCGAGACCCACGCCCAGTGCGTCTTCGCCGCCCCGGACGTCTTCCGTCTCGACGACAACGACGAACTGGTCTACGACTCCGCGCCCGACGACTCGTTGCGGCCGGAAATCGAGCAGGCCGCCGCCGCCTGCCCGGTCCAGGCGATCCTCATCGACGAGTCATGACCAGGCAGTCAGCCAGCCCGCCCCGGCACATCGTGGTGATCGGGGCCGGGCCGGCCGGCTTCCGCGCCGCCCAGGAACTACGTGCCCTCGGCTACGACGGTGAGCTGACGATGGTCGGTGGCGAACCGCACCGGCCGTACCGTCGGCCACCACTCTCCAAGGAGTTCCTGATCGGCGCGGTGGATGTGCTGCTGCCCGACACCGAGACGCTTAACGCGCGATGGCTCCTCGGGCAGCCGGCCAGCGGGCTGGACCTGCGGCACCGGCGGGTACTGCGTGGTCGACTGCCGGCCCTACCCTTCGACGCGGCGGTCGTCGCCACCGGCGTACGGGCCCGGCGGCCGGCGGCCGTACCGGCGCTGGCCGGAATCCACACCCTGCGCGGCCTCGATGACGCACTGGCGCTGCGCGCCGAGCTACCCCGCCGCCCGACGGTGGTGGTGGCCGGTGCCGGATTCGTCGGCTCGGAGATCGCCGCCACGCTCCGCGGCCTTGGTCTGGCGGTCACCCTGGTCGGCAGCGAGCCGGTCCCCCTGCATCGGGCCCTCGGCGTACGACTCGGGCGGATGGTCGCTCGCACCCACCTTGAGCACGGCGTCGACCTGCGGCTCGGCCGTACGGTGACCGGAGTCGCCGGTACCGGCCGGGTCGAACAGGTCCGCCTCGACGACGGCACCTCCCTCCCCGCCGACCTGCTGGTCCTGGCCCTCGGCGCCGAGCCGAACACCGAGTGGCTACGCGGCAGCGAACTGCGGATCGACGATGGTGTGGTCTGCGGCCCAGACGGGCTGGCCGCACCCGGGGTGGCGGTGGCCGGCGACGTCGCCCGATGGCCGCACCCGCTGTTGGCCGGGGAACTGGTCCGCGTCGAGCACCACAGCAACGCCATCGATCAGGGCACCTTCGCCGCTCGGGCGCTACTCGACCCTGCCCGGCGGCACCGGTTCGGCGGTGTGCCGTCGTTCTGGACCCATTTGTACGACCGTCGGGTGCAGTCCGTCGGATTCACCGGTGCCGCATACGACCTACGGATCGTCGAGGGGGAACCGGACGGCCGGTTCCTCGCCGAGTACCGCCGGCACGGGCGGTTGATCGGCGCACTGACTGTCGGTCTGGTCCGCCAACTGGCCGCCCGTCGCCACCAACTTGCAAAGGAGATCGAATCGTGAACCGCGCATCCCGGTGGAACGTCCGCCACTGCCACCGTTCACCGCCGTTCACCGCCACTGCCACCGTTCACCGCCGTTCACCGCCACTGCCACCGTTCACCGCCGTTCACCGCCGCCGTGACCACCGCGGCCAAGGTACGAGCAGCCGAGGAAGCCTGGAACACCCGTGAGCCGGCGCGAAGCTGCCCTACTCGGCCCGGGTCTTCGTCCGTTCGTAGTAGCGAGCGGCCCGGGCCCGGTTGCCACAGCCACCGGAGCACCATTCCCGCCGAGGATGCTGCTTGACGAAATAGAGCACGCACCCGGGGCCCTGACAGGCGCGCAGGGCGGCCCGGTCCGGGCCGGTCAACAGGTCGACGGTGGCGGCGGCGATCTCGGCCAGCGCGGTGACCAGTGGCGGGTGGTCGCTCGTGGTGACCGCCGAGGGTCCGGACGTCCACCGCAGTTCCCGTCGGGGCGACCCGGCGCGGATCACTTGATTGACTGCGTCGATTGCTGCTGATGGTGGCTGGTCGCCCGTCACCGTCGCCTGGGCGATCAACCGGATCGCCTGCCGCAGGTCTCGGGCCACCGCCAAGTCGGCAGGACCGGCCGCAGCCAGATCGGCCTCGCCCAGCGAGGTTCCGAGTCGGTCGCTCACATCCCGCAACCAGCCGCCCAGTTGCTCTACCGTTTCCAGACCGTCGCGCAGCTGACTGCGTACCGCGTAGGTCGTGTTGGCCAACTCCAGCGGCAACGGCTCTCCGAGCAGCGGCGCACCGCCTGCGGACAACTGCACCGAATCCATGCTTCTTATGCTAACTTGCCGCCCCATGCGTCAGATCGCGTCAGCCTCCGATCGGGTCGGCATCCGCATGTCGGTCGACCGCCACCGGAGGCTCCCGTCGTAAAGTGACGCTCGTGATCCCGGTAGAGGCGATTGCCGCCGCGTACGGCCAGTGGATCACGCCTGCCCTGCCGCTCTACGGCAACGACCACGAGCGCGCCGACTTCGCTCCCTGACCGGCCCTGGCCTTTCCCGCCTCCGGTCCCTTCCCATCTCTCTCCGCTGGGAGCGTTCGCCGATGTCCGCAACCTCGACCAATCCCCCTGACTCCACTCCGGGCAGTGACAGCAGCACCGGCGCCTTCTCGGTGCTCCGGGCACCGCAGACCGCCCGGGTGCTGGGTGCCAGCCTGCTCGGCCGGCTTCCCCAGGGCGCGGCCCCACTCGCCCTGCTGATCTTCGCTCGGGAGACGATGTCTCTCACCGTGGCGGGTCTGCTCGTCGCCGCATACACCGCTGGCATGGCAGTAGGGCAACCCCTGCTCGCCCGGATCGCCGACCGATGGCGGCAACCACCGGTGCTGTGGAGCGGCGTCGCCATCTCCACCACCGGATTCGCGTTGACCGCCGCCGGAGCCGGACTACCGGCCACCCTGCTCGGCGCCGCGCTCGCCGGGCTCGGCGCACCACCATTCGAAGCCGGGCTACGAGTGCTCTGGCGCGACCTGCTTCCGGCACATCAGGTACACACTGCGTACACCTTGGACACCGCTACGCAGGAAATCATCTTCGTGGCGGGTCCGATAGTGACGCTCACCGCGACCCAGGTCGCCGGGCCGGTCGGTGGTCTGGCCGCCGCCGCGCTGTTCCAGGCCCTGGGCACCGCCCTGTTCGCCACCGCGCCTGCGGTTCGCCGTTGGCGCGGCGAGCCGGCCGTACGACATTGGGCCGGCCCGCTACGCGCCAGTCGACTACGACTGATCCTGGTCGCGTTGCTGCTGGTCGGCGCCGCCGTCGGCAGCGTCACGGTCGCGGTGACCAGTTACGCCGAGGCGGCCGGCGACCGGTCCCTGGCCAGTTGGCTGCTGGCCGCCCAGGCCGGCGGGGCACTGATCGGTGGACTGCTCTACATCCGCTTCGCCGGGCTGCGCGCCCGCAACACCCTGCTCCGGGCCACCGGCGCGTACGCCATCGGCTACCTGCCGCTGCTGCTCACCCCCGACCTGCCTGGCATGCTGGCCCTGATGTTGGTCAGCGGCCTGGCCCTCTCCCCGCTGTTGACGATCGCCTTCGTTTCGATCGACGCGGTCGCCCCAGCCGGTACGGCGGCGGAGGGCTTCGCCTGGGCCGCGACCGCCTTCTCGGTCGGCAGCGCCATCGGTTCCGCGATCGACGGTGTACTGCTGGACACCACCGGGGAGGTGACCATCGGCTTCCTGCTCGCCCCGGTCGCCGTGGCGCTGGCCTGTGTTCCGCTGCTGTTCAAGTCCAACCCACGTGGGGTGGAGGAAGGGGTCGCCCGGTGACCAATACGCTTCGGGTCGAACGTCGACAGGTGCTTGCCTACCGGATCGCTGCCCAACAACTCGACCGGGTCGAACTGCGTCCCGCCGAGTTGGCGGTACTCGACCTCGGGGTGCAGGACACCCCGTACGGCTCGGCCCGGCTCGCGCTCGCCGCCCGTACCTCCGCTGAGCTGGACGACGAGTCACTGGCCCTGGTGTGGGCAGCCCGAGGCGCGCCGCACCTGCACCGCCGCGCCGAACTGCCCCGGATCGCGAAGGCACTGTGGCCGCTCAGTGACGCGGACGCGGCAAAGCGGATCGTCAGCACCCAGATCCGGGAGGCCGGGAAGCTGGGCCTGGCAGCGTTCGAGGCGGCGGCCGATGCCTTCTCGGCGGTCGTCGCCGGGCCAACGGCCACGGGCGAAGTGGTCGGGCCGATGGCCAAGGGCGAGGTAAGCGCGCCGATGGCCAAGGGCGAGGTGAGCGGTGCGGTGACCGCTCGGGTACCGGCCGAGGTGACGTACCCGTGCCGCCCCTGCCAGGCCACCCACATCTCCGGAGCACTGTTTCAGCAGGCAGGGCTGGCTGGGGGTGTCGAACTGACGGTGGTCGGCGGCAAGACGATGATCGCTCCCGTACCGGATTGGGCTGGCCGCCCAGAGGTCGCCGCAGGTACGGCCGATCTGATCGCCACCTATCTGCGGCTGCTTGGTCCGGCAACGCTGGCCGAGGCAGCCAAGCACGTCGGCACCAGCCAGACCGAGCTACGTCCGGTATGGCCGGACGGGCTCACCGAAATGACCGTCGACGGGCGGCGGACGTGGCTACCCACCGACCGGATCGACGCGTTGCGGAACGCGCCACCGCCGAGGCTGGTCCGGCTACTGCCGGCTGGTGATCCGTACCTCTCGGCCCGGGACCGTGATCTCCTGGTGCCGGACAAGACCCGGCAGTCAGAGGTATGGCGCGTCCTCGGCAACCCCGGCGCGCTGCTGGTAGACAACGAAATCGTGGGAGTCTGGCGGGCGAAGCTCGCCGGCCGGTCCCGGCTGGAAGTCACTGTGACCCCCTTCGAGCCGCTGCCCAACCGGGTACGTTCCGCCATCGACGACGAGGCCCGAGTGCTGGCGCAGGCGCGCGGTGCCGCCGACGTACGGGTCAGCCTGGCGGAATAGCCGCCAGGTCAGCCCGGGCGAGGTAGCCACGGATCACGCCAACTCCCCGCGCCCGGGTGTTAGGAAGGGCCCCTTCCTATGCAAAAAGCGATAGGAAGGGGCCCTTCCTAACAGTTAGTTGTTCGGCTCGTCGGCGCTGATGTCGGCGAGTACGGACTGCGGCTCCCGCTCGACGGCGATGTCACCCAACGAGACCAGGCCCACCAGTCGTCCGTCTTCCAACACCGGCAACCGGCGTACGCCGTATGTCCGCATCAAGTCGGCTGCCGCCACCGCGTCGTCGTACTGGCTCACCGTGACGACGTCCTGGCTGAGGATCTGGTTGAGCGTCGCGCTGTCGACGTCCAGTTCCTCGGCGACCCCGCGCACCGTGATGTCCCGGTCGGTGACGATACCCAGTACGGCATCGCCGTCGGTGACGATTACGTCCCCGATCGCCCGGTCACGCATCTCCTGCGCGGCGGCGGTGAGCGTGTCGGTGCCGTCCATGGTCACCAGCCGGGTCGTCATGAACTCTCCGACGGTCGTCATCCTGCTCCCCTCTCGTCTCGGGCACTTCGCGTCTACCCGAGCCGAGCGGGAAGGTAACCGGATCCTGCCGGCACCTACGGGGTCGGAGTCCTGGCCGCTGCTCCGCTTCGCGCTAGCCGCGCGGTGGTGCCCCGTAGACCCGATCGACGTGCAGGTGCAGGGCGATCCGCCGGTCGGCGACCATAGCTCGCCGGTAGTCGTCCCAATCCGGGTGTTCGCCCTGGACCGCCCGGAACACGTCGATCAGTTCCTCGACGGTGGCGTCGTGCGGATCGGCCGCGACCGGGGTCAGTTCGGCGGTCACCTCGGCCACCACGTACGCCCAGCCGTCCTCGCTGCTGACGTGGAAACTGGCGCGCGGGTCACGCCGTAGGTTGGCGGTCTTCGCCCGGCCATCGGTGATCGAAACCCGGATCAGGTTCCGCTCCCGGTCGAACGCGTAGCTCACGTTGGACAGCTGCGGCCGACCGTCCCGTTTGATAGTGGCCAGTACGCCCAGGTGCCGGCTGCCCAACAGGGCCAGCAACGCGTCTTGGGTCCGATCCTCCGCCATCACGAAACCTCCGTCCGACCTGTCGCGATCAAGGCAACTCTGGGCACTCTTTCACGGAAAGTGCGGCTCTGCCATCGCAGATGACCACACTTTCCGGGAAAAAGGGGGCAGTCGGGGCGGGGGCCCGCCGCCGGTCAGCGAGGCTAAGCGGCGGCGGGCCCGGTCAGCGGGACTCGGGGCGGGGCCGGCCGGGTCAGCGGGACTCGGCGGCGACCAGCTCGGCGATCTGTACGGCGTTGAGCGCCGCACCCTTGCGCAGATTGTCGTTGGAGCAGAAGAACGCCAACCCGTGCTCGACGGTCTCGTCGACCCGGATCCGGCCCACGTACGTCGGGTCCTGACCGGCGGCCCGCAGCGGGGTCGGTACGTCGGCCAGCGCCACCCCGGGCGCACCGGTCAGCAGTTCGCGTGCCCGCTGCGGCGACATCGGCCGGGCGAACCGGGCGTTGACCTGCAACGAGTGGCCGGTGAAGACGGGCACCCGGACACAGGTACCGGAGACCTTGAGGTCGGGGATTTCCAGGATCTTGCGGCTCTCGTTGCGGAGCTTCTGCTCCTCGTCGGTCTCGTCGGAGCCGTCGTCAACGATCGAACCCGCGAGCGGGAGCACGTTGAACGCGATCGGCTGAGCGAACGAGCGCGGCTCCGGAAACTCCACCGCCGCCCCGTCGACAGCCAGTTCGGGGGCCCGCTCCGCCACCTTGCGCACCTGCTCGTCCAGTTCGGCAACACCGGCCAGGCCGGCACCGGAGACCGCCTGGTAGGTGGCGATGATCAGGCTGACCAGCCCAGCCTCGGCGTGCAGGGGGCGCAGGATCGGCATCGCCGCCATGGTGGTGCAGTTGGGGTTGGCGATGATGCCCTTGGGGCGTACGGCGGCGGCGTGTGGGTTGACCTCGGAGACCACCAGTGGCACCTCCGGGTCCATCCGCCAGGCCGACGAGTTGTCGATCACGACGGCACCGGTCTCGGCGACCCTGGGGGCCAGCTCCTTGGACGTCCCTTTACCAGCCGAAAAGAGAACGATGTCCAATCCCCGGTAGTCCGCGGTCGCCGCGTCCTCCACGGTGATCTCGTCGCCCTGCCACGGCAGGTTCCGCCCCGCCGAACGCGCCGAAGCAAACAACCGCACCTGTTCCGCCGGGAACTGCCGCTCGGCCAGCAGTCGACGCATCACGCCGCCGACCTGGCCGGTAGCCCCCACAATGCCGATCCTCATGCCCGCGAGGCTACCCAGTTCCGAGCCCTGACCAGCAAGTCAAATCCCAACCAGCGGCACCGGACACTCCCAAAAGAGCAAACCGGGCCGCCGGTCAGCGGACGACAGGACCGTCGGTCAGGGGGCGGCGTCGACCACCTCACCGAGCCCGCTGGCGACCAGTTCGTCGCGGATCACCGCCGCATCGCCCTCCACCACCAGGGTCAGCCCCTGGGGCCGCAGGTAGGTAGCGGCAGCAGCGGACACCTCGGCCTCCGTCGCCGAAAGCAGCTGGCTGCGCAGCCGTGCGTGATAGTCGTCGGGCAGGCCATGTACGACCAGTGTGGCAAGCGCGGCGGCAATAGCCCGAGGGCTCTGCAACTCCACCGAAAGCTGCCCCGCCCGCCAGGCGCGGGCCACCGCAAGCTCCGCCTCGGTCACCCCGTCGGCCTGGGTACGGGCGATCTCCCCCACCGCGTCGATCAGCGCCGGGGCGGTGACCCCGGTCTGTACGCCGGAGCTGACGGTGAACCGGCCGAACCGGCGGGACGAACCGAAGTCGGCCCGAATGCCGTACGTGTAGCCACGCACCTCGCGGATCAGGTGGTTGAGCCGGGAGGTGAAGGCACCACCGAGCACGGTGCCGGCGAGCACCATCGGTACGTGGTCCGGGTGGGCGCGGTGCGGTGCGGTGTGGCCGAGCCGGAGCGTCGACTGCACCGAGCCGGGCCGGTCCACCAGGATGATCCGCCGTCCTTCCCGAGGTGCCACCTCGATCGGGGCACCCACCTCGACCGGCCCGCCCGCCGCACCGGCGAACGCCGCCGCGCCGAGCGCATCGAGGTCGATGCGGTCCAGGTCACCGGCGACCAGCAGCGTGCCGGGGCGGGTCAGCCACTCGGCATGGAAGCCGATCACGTCGTCGACGGTCAACGTGGCAACCGAGTCCGGGTCGCCATCCATCGGCCGGCCGTGCCGGTGGGACACCCCGAACAGGTCGGCGCGCAGGGCCGCGTCGGCGCGCGGACCGGGGTGCGCCCAGTCCATCCGCAGCGCGGTCACCTCGTCGTCGCGGACCCGGGTCACATCGGCGGGGTCGAGCCGGGGCGTACGGACTGCCTCGGCGAGCAGCTCCACGGCGGGCAGCAGCCGGTCCACCGGCACCTGCACGCTGACCTGGAACGAGTCCCAGTCGGCGGAGGTGGAGAGCTGGCTGCCCAGCCGCTCCAATGCCAACGCGTAGTCGGCCGAGTCGCGTCGGGTCGTACCCTCCTCAAGGGCCTTGGCCACGACGACGGATAGCCCTTCCCGGCCGACCGGTTCGCGGCCGGCACCGGCGTCGAGCAGCAGCACCGCGACGGCGAGGTTGTGTCCGGGCAGGTGCGCCGCGACCACCTGGCCGTCGCCGACAGCCCGGCGTACGACGGTCGGGAAGCGGTACGGCCGGGCCACGCCCGGGGCGGGACGCTCGGATATCAGGGTCACTGTGTTCCCTTTCCTTCGCGCTGCGGGGCTCGCAAAACCGGCTCACTCCTCGCACTCACTGGCCCGGCCCTTTCCTTCGCGCTGCGGGGCTCGCAAAACCGGCTCACTCCTCGCACTCACTGGCCCGGCCCTTTCCTTCGCGCTGCGGGGCTTCTTCGCTGGACTGCTCTTCTGGCAGATAGGTGAGGATCACCCGGTCCTGTGGCCGCAGCGCCTCGCTGGCCAACCTGGTCACGTCGTCGACGGTCACCGCGAGCCAGCCGGGCAGCCGGTCGGCGGCCCGCGCCGGGTCGCCGAACTGGGTGGCGTATCGGCCGAGAGTGTCCGCCCGACCATCGACTGTGGACATCTGTCGCCACCAGGACGTGGTCAGCAACGCCTTGGCCCGGTCCAGCTCGGCCTCGGTCACCCCGCCGGTGGCGATCTCGTCCAGGACCTCGACGAGTCCGGCCTCCAGTTCGTCGGCGGTGACGCCGGGGCGGGCGGTACCGGTCACGATCAGCGGTGCTGGGGCATGTGCCAGATCGACCCCGTACGCGGCGACGGTGTCCGGCTGGGCGAGCCGTGCCCCGTCAGCGATCCGCTGGTAGAGGCGGCTACCCCGGCCACCGCCCAACACCGCCGCGAACACGGTAGCCGTGTCGTAGCCCACGCTGCCGAACGGATGGGTGCGATGGGCCAGGTAGACCCGGGGCGAGGGCACGTCGGCGGTCACCGTCTCCCGTGCCGGTACGCCGGTCGGCGTGACGGTGCGCCCGTCCGGGGCGGCCGGGATGTCGGGGCGGGACGCGAGCGCGCCGAAGTACTTGTCGGCCAGGGCGAAGACATCACTCGGCGTCACGTCACCGACCACGGTCAGCACCGTGTTGTTGGGCGCGTAGTAGGTGCTGTGGAACGCCTGGAAGGTGGCCAGGTCTGCGGCGTTGAGGTCGGCCATCGAGCCGATCGTGGCGTGGTGATACGGGTGCCCCGGCGGGTAGAGCAGGGGCAGCAGCCGCAGCCACGCGTCGCCGTACGGGACATTCTCGTACCGCTGCCGCCGTTCGTTCTTGACCACTTCCCGCTGGTTGTCCAGCGTCTCCTGGGTCAGCGCCGGAACCAGACCGCCCATCCGATCGGCCTCCAACCACAGCACCAGTTCCAGATGCTCGGCGGGGACGGTGTTGAAGTAGTTGGTGCGGTCCGGATTGGTGGTGGCGTTGAGCGAGCCGCCGGAACCCTGGATCAGCCGCATGTGTTCGGTCTTGCCGACGTTGACCGAGCCCTCGAACATCAGGTGCTCGAAGAGGTGGGCGAAGCCGGTCTGACCAGCGGGTTCATGGCGTGACCCCACGTCGTACCAGAGGTTGACGGCCACCGCTGGGGCGGTCCGGTCCTCGCTGACCACCACTCGTAGTCCGTTTTCCAGTCGGGTGGTCTCGATCGGCCAGGGGTACCCGGTCTCCGTCATGGTCATGACGCTATCCGATTGGCCGACGTTGAGCCCAGCAGCCACAGCGAGCTCAGTCCGGCGGCTCTGCGACCACAGCCAGGTCAGTCCGGCGGCTCCACCACGGCGGTCGCCTCATCCGACGTACGCCGCTCCACGATCGTGTCCGGCGCGGCGTCGTCCGCGGCGACGCTGGTCGCGGCCGAATCCCGTTCGGTCGAGTCCGATTCCCGTTCGTCGGAGTCGGCGAGGATCGCCTGGGCCTGGCGCACCGGGTCGTCGCTGCCCGCTGTCCGCTCCTCGGGGAGCAGGTGTTCCGCTCGGGACTCGACTCGTTGCTGATCATTGATCTCGGTAGTCATGCGCCCCCTCCTACCCAACCGGGTGCCCCGCCACGCCGGATCGGTGGCAACGGTTGCCGGTGACTTTCGTCGTGCGGTCGCCGGTCGGGTATGGTTGCCGGCGTGACGTGCTCGTATCGATGGTTTAGTCAGCCGGCCCTGGGCGCCGGTGACTCAGCCATGACCTGACGTCACCACATCCGCCAGAGCCGGCTGAGGCAGGGACATTCGTCCCTGCCTTTTTGCGTTCGCGAGCAGCCGGCTCGACCTCGGGCACGCCGGCACCGAGGCTGTCGGCGGGAGGATTTCAGAGCATGACAATCACCGGTACGGGACGCGTCAGCGACCAGCGCATCGACAAAATCGTGCCGCTGACCACCCCAGCGCTGTTACACCACGAGTTACCCCTGGACGAGACGCTGGTCTCGGCGGTGGTGGCGGGTCGACGGGCGGTGACCCGGGTGCTGGACGGCGACGACGACCGACTACTCGTCGTCGTCGGCCCCTGCTCGGTGCACGACCCGGCGGCGGCGCTGGACTACGCCGCCCGGCTCCGGGACACCGCTGGGCGTCTCGCCGACGACCTGCTGGTCGTGATGCGGGTCTACTTCGAGAAGCCCCGCTCCACGGTCGGCTGGAAGGGCCTGATCAACGATCCGGCGCTGGACGGGTCCGGTGATGTCAACACCGGTCTGCGTACCGCCCGGTCGCTGCTGGTCGAGGTGCTACGGATGGGGCTGCACATCGGCTGCGAGTTCCTCGACCCGATCACCCCGCAGTACATCGCCGACACGGTCGCCTGGGGGGCGATCGGGGCCCGTACGGTGGAAAGCCAGGTCCACCGCCAGCTGGCCTCCGGCCTGTCGATGCCGATCGGCATGAAGAACCGGTCGGACGGAAACGTCGCCACCGCCGTGGACGCGATCCGGGCGGCGAGCGTGCCACACGTCTTCCCGGGCATCGACGTCTCCGGCGCACCGGCGATCATGCACACTCGCGGCAACACCGACGGCCACGTGGTGCTGCGTGGTGGCCGGGGCGGGCCCAACTTCGAGGCGGCGGCGGTGGCCGACGCATTGCGGCTGCTCCGGGGGGCTGGCCTACCCGAGCGGCTGGTGATTGACACGAGCCACGACAACAGCGGCAAGGACCACCGGCGGCAGCCGCTGGTCGTGGCCGATGTGGCCGACCAGTTGGCCGCCGGCCAGCGCGGCATCGTGGGGGTGATGCTGGAGTCGTTCCTGGTGGCTGGCCGGCAGGACCTGGATCCGACCCGGGAACTGGTCTACGGCCAGTCGATCACTGACGCCTGCCTGAGCTGGGAACAGACGGAAGGTGTGCTGGCGAAGCTGGCAGACGCGGTCCGCGCCCGACGCGCACGGTTGGCGGTCGGCCAGGCCCTGGCCTGACGGCCGCTCAGGAACGCGACGAAAGACCGCTCAAAAAACCGGCGAAGAACAATGCGCCGCCCACGGCCGAAGCCGTGGGCGGCGCGGTGTCGGTGTGCAGGTCGCCTCTCGGCGAGTGGCGCGACGCGGCTCCAGCCGGACGGTATTCCGCGAAGGCAATTTGGGTGAGGCCCGGGGACACTGGACACACCGACAGTCATTTCAACCCACCACCCTGCCCAGGTGTTCCGGTCGGCGACTGTCGTCCGGGTCACAGCCGGAGGAGGGCAGTGCCCCGGAGACGGGTTTGGCGTACCCCACCCCGGGTAGCTGCCCACGATGACGGATGACCAGCCATTACTCGACACCGACGAGGTACGACGACGCGACCTGGACGAGGTGGTCGTCCGCGACTTGGACACCCCGTTGACCGAGGTCGACGTCTTCCCGCCGGCGCGTGATCTCGACGAACTGCTCGACGACATCTATCTGGGGCAGGACCGGATCACCCAGTCGGAAATCCACCGACGGGCAGTGGCGGCGGAACTACCGGCCGAGTTGCTGATCCGGATCACCGCGATGCCGCAGGGCGAATACGCCATCGACGAGGCAGCCGAGATCCTCGCCGAGCGTACGGTCGGCGACGAGCACCGGGAGCCGACGATTTGACCAGTGTTCACCGGACCGGCCGGAACCCGGACCACCGGACCGGCCGGAACCCGGACATCCTGGCCGGGCAAGACCAGCCGACGGAGCGACTGCCCGCCCTCGGCCAGCCGGCCGGCTACCCGGATCCGATCGGCGATCCGGACTTCGCCGACGAACACTGCCGTACGACTGTCGCCGACGACATCCTCACCGGCGCGGATCGGAGCCGGCAGCGCTAGACGATCTATTCCAAGGGGTGCGGGGCTACGCAAGGAAGCGAGGGCATCACGATTGACGTTGCGAAGCGTCACCCACCGGTCCAGCCCGCTGTCAGCCGCTGGCTTCCGCGGCGTGGACTCGACGGCACCGACTCGGATCAGTTAGTTAGCGCGGAAACTTTTTCGGCCTCTGACCCGAAAAAGTTTCCGCGTTGTTCCGATCATGGCTATGCCCTCGCTTCTTCACGCAGCTGCACTCCTTGGAATAGATCGTCTAGGTCGGCGCGCCTAGCCGGACACGTAGTCGACAGCGGCTAGTCGGAGCTGGCCGGCTTGGCCTGTCCCTGCGCCGCCTGCTGGGCCACCGCGTACGCCATCTGGAGGAAGTCGGAGGCGGCCACGGCGGTCAGCGCGGTGGCGGCCAGCCGGGTGAGCCGAGGGGCGAGCACCAGCCCGCCGGTGAGCCCGGTGGCGATCCAGACGGCCAGGCAGAACGGGCAACTGAGCAGTTCGCCGATCGCATGGCGGATACCGCTGCCCTGGTCGCGTACCTGCTCCATCACCTCGCCGCTGCCGATCGGCTTGTCGTACTGGGTGAACGGGGCCCGGATCGGGCTGGTCACCGCGTCCTTGGACAGCACCCGACTGAGTTTGTGGGTGGCGATCGACACCAGCACGATGTCAGCGGTCGAGGGGCGGGACGGCACGGGCCAGCCGGTCAGTTTCACCGTCGCCGCCAGCGTGCCGAGGAGGCCGGCATAGCCGCCCATCGCCACCAGGTATCCGCCCAGGGGGCGGTGCTCGTTCGGTGCGTACGCCTGGCGTAGCCGGGACACCTTGTCCCGGAAGCTCCGCTCGCCCATCTGGATCCTCTCGGTTTCAGCCGGCGTTCAGGTTGTCGGCGACCTCGCGAGCCAGGCTCTCCAGCGAGGCGTCAGCGAGTTCGTCGAGGCGCGGCCCGGGTGGTTCGACCGCCAGGTCGAACCGGACCTGGGCACCACCCGCGTCGATCGCTCCTATCTGGAGGTGCGCCATCCAGGTAGCGGCCCCGGACCCGCCGTCCCACCGGGCGCTGAGCGTCTCCGCAGCGATGTCGGGTCGCTGCCCTTGGCGCAGTGGCTCCGGCAACCAGCCGGATCGGGCCGGGTCGGTCGCGGTGTTGAAGACCACCTCTGGCGGCTCGGACATACCTCGCTCGGCGTGGCCAGGCATGTCAGACGCCAGGGCGTAGTCGGTTCGGGTCGATCTCTCGCCCGGGATGGCGGGCAAGGTATTCGGTCTCCAGTTCGGCGGTACGGCGCAGGTGGTTGGCCAATGCCGAGTCGGAGGCGTGGCGCAGGACGTCCAGCCGGGTGCGGTGCAGGCTGTGCATCTCCCGGATCAGGTCCTCGTCGTCGAGTTCGGCCGGGTCGATGCCGAGTTCGTCGATCGGATCGAGCCCGGTGAGCGGTTCCCCGTCCGGTCGCGGGACCTCGGCTTCGCGCAGATGGTCACCGTCCCACTCACCGAGACGCTGCTCCGGGCTGGCGTCGGTGGACACCCTGGGTCCGGTCGGCGGGAACTGGTCACGGTAGAGAGATCCGGTCATCCTTGCCCTCCGGGTTCGCGTGATTCGACACCGCCGGGGCGTACCGGTCGGCAACTAGACCTTTGCCCGGACCCGGCGGCACCAAACCAGTGACACCGGCACCAAACCAGCGACACCAGGGCGGCAACTACGACGGCGCGTCGGAGAGCCGCCGGTGTCCCCGGTACGCTCGGTCCATGAAACGGCTCTGGACCCCGGCCTGGATCACCCGCCACGTGATCGCCGTCGTCCTGGTTGCCGCCTGCCTCGGGCTGGGCTGGTGGCAGGTCAGCCGCGCGGCGTCCGGTAACGCGGTGAGCTGGGCGTACGCGTTCGAGTGGCCGGTCTTCGCCGGCTTCGTGGTCTTCATCTGGGCGCGTGAAGTCCGACACACGCTGCGCGGTGGGGAGACGGCGGAAGCGGTGGCGGATTCCTCAGCTCTCCCCGAGGCCAGCCTGCCCCCGGGGATCCGTCGTCCCGTCCGGGTGACCCGGGCCACGGTGCCTGCCCTGGACAACGACGATCCCGAGCTGGCCGCCTACAACCACTACCTGTCGTGGCTGAACGCCAATCCGGGCGCTCGCCCCAGTGACTACCCCGGCTGACCGCCGGAGGAGGAAAGGACGGAACGAGGTGGGCGCTGCCCTGACCCGCTACCGCGTCATCGCCTACGTGGTGGGCGTCGTGCTGATCGCGCTGGTCGTGATCGGAATGCCGCTGAAGTACATCTGGGCGGAGCCGATCGTCGTCGAGACGGTCGGTACGGCCCATGGCTTCCTCTACATGGTCTACCTGGTGGCCGTCTTCGACCTGGGTCGACGCGTGAACTGGCCGCTGAGCCGGATGGTCCTGGTGATGCTCGCGGGCACGGTCCCGTTCGTGTCGTTCTACGCCGAGCGGGTGGTGGCCCGGTGGGTCAGGACCTCGGCTCAGGCACCCACACCGGACCGGGAGCCGGTACGCGGCTGACCCGGCCCGGTCAGCCGCGTAACCGGCCGGCCTTGAGTTCGGCGCAGAATGCCCACCAGGCGTCTGCGCCGAACTCCAGCATCGGACCGTCGTCGACCTTCGAGTCGCGGGCCAGTACCCGGCCCGGCACGAAGGCCACCTCGACACAGGTGTGCGACTCGCAGCGGCTACTCCGACGCCACTGCGCTGGTTGATCCGCCATAAGATCCGCCCACTCCCGACGACTCGGTCAATGTCGGATGCAATGTGTGCACCGGGCGTTCATCGCCCGCTTCAATGTCTCATGGTCGGACCAACCATAGAAGACGATGAACTTGAATGAACTCCGTGTGATCGACATGAACACGGAAGGCGACGAAACGCGTCGGTCGACGTCGATCGACGCGGGCCCACAATCAGTGCGGTAGGTCTCCGGCGCGGATCGCGGACAGGAAGTTTCGCCAGGCCGGTGCGGCGATCTCAAGGTGGCCGACCGGAGCGGCGGAATCGCGTACGGCCACACCCGAGCCGGTCCTCGCGACTTCGACACACTGCTGAGATTCGCACCGGCTGCTCTTGCGCCAGACGCCCACGGTGGAACCCAACTGCGACATGCGCCCTCCCCGGCACCCCTTCAATTGCGGCAGGTGCCGCGACGCACCAGAGATTAGCCCGTCAATTGCCGCGCCGCATAGCCCGAAAAATTGCGAATTATGTTGTCCTGCCGGGCCATGAAGACTTTGCACGATCGGTCAGTTGCGACAGTCCGCGATAGCTGGTGCAACCTAACAACCCGGTGTAGCCTGCACAAGAGCCTGGCCAATTGATAGGTAGCGGGTAGCCAGGTGGCAACCCTCGCACACGACCACGTGACCCCTCGCTCGGCCGCCTCGCGCCGTTGAAGGAAGGGTTATCGCGATGGCCACTACATATGGACCGAAAGTCGGCCGGCGAAAGCTTCGGTCGGCCATTCGGCGGGCTCGCGAGGCTTCCGGCCTGACGCAGGAGCAGGTCGCGACGGCCATGGACTGGTCACTTTCCAAGCTCATCCGCATCGAAGCCGGATACGTCTCCATCTCCACCAACGATGTGAAGGCGCTCCTGCTCCACTACCAGGTCACCGACCCAGCCGAGGTGGCCGAGCTGGTGAGCCTGGCCCGGGTCGCCCGGCAACGCACCTGGTGGTCGCAGTACCGCGACAGCGTCCCGCCGGCCTACTTCTCCTACATCGGGCTGGAGGCGGAGGCGACGCGACTCTCCTTCTACCAGTCGGTCGGAATGCCCGGACTGCTCCAGACCCCGGAATACGCGCAGGCCGTCGCGAAGATCGTGATACCGAACTTCAACGACCCCAGCGAGGCGGAGGCCTCGGTCGCCCTGCGCATGCGCCGACAACGAGAGGTGCTGGACCGGATCGACCCGCCCACGCTCAACGTGGTCCTTGACGAAGCGACCCTGCACCGACAGACCGGTGGGACCGACGTCATCCGAGGTCAACTTCGTCACCTGCTCGCCCTGGCCGAGAGCGACCACATCACCATCCAGGTCCTGCCGTTCACGTCGCCGGTCTACACCCCGCTCGGCCAATTCGTGATCATCAGCTTTGCCGGCGTCGAGGATCCCGACGTGGTCTACCTGGAGAGCACCGGGCTGGAGGACGTACTCGACCAGCCCGAGGCGGTGATGTCGCACGTGCAGACCTTCGCCGGGCTGCAACAGGCGGCACTGAGCCCGGCCGACTCCCTGGCCCGGATCGCAAAACTGGCGGGCGAGCTCAACTGAGCCCGCCCGCCAGCCTCCCCCCTTACCGCGGTACTGGACGCCAGATCTCCCCCGCGGCCACCGGGTCCGTCAGCCCGCCGAGCCGGGCGACCTCCCGGGCCCGCACCAGGGCTCGGGTCACCTGGCCGAACTCTCGCTCCTGGTCACTGCTGAACAGCAATGTCGTCGTACCCCGGTAGGTACCCCACAGTTCATAGGCGGGTGGTCGCCACCGGTTACCGGCAACGGCCAGCAACACCGGTACGAGCGCCAGGATCCCCAGCGCCAGATAAGCCAGGGCGGTCAGCCGGTATAGCCCGCCGGTATAGCCGAGAGTGATGCCGAGGCCGGCCAGTACCACTCCGCTCACTCCCACTGCCCGGATCGTCAGTCGATCGTGGGGCCCCCGCGCAGTGTGCAGTTCGCTGAGTTCGCTGACCGGGTATCGGTTGCCCCCGACGGTGAACCAGGTGGAAGTCACGCAGATACCGGGTTGCCGATAAAGCGTGACCGAAATCCTGCCTTTAGCACCATTCGACGCTACGGAGAGTAGATCTGGTGAGCGCAAAGAGGGGCGGGTAGGATTCACACGTGCCTCCAACCACTCGTCAGGCGGGCTGGTGTGGACGGTTGTGAAGATCGGCATCTGGTGGCAGCCAGGTGCCGATCGTCGTTCATAGGGATGCTTTCGAAAGACCTCTTTGGCTTCCGCTGTCATTGTGCGAAGGCCGCGCCAGAAAAGGGAAGGCCCCAGTCAGCCACCTGGCAGATTTCCAGGCAGCAGCTAGCTCCGTGGACGCATTTACGTACGACTTTGTATTACTTTGCCGCCCCCAAAGCCCACCAGTCATCCGCCACGAGCGACTAAAGAGACAATCTGCCGACGAGCCGAGGTGGCCTGCGATCACCAGGAATGACCCTTCACCTTGAGCCGCCAAATAGATACTTTGGGTGATTTCGACATTTCCCCCATTAGTCATCTATGGGGGTTATCGCAGCTGCGTCACTGTTGGTCGTACCGATCGTCGGGTTAGGTTGGTCCCGCCGGTCCGGCCGTCCGCCGATCCCTCTGGCTCCGGTCCGGTGCCACCGATCTGTCAGCCCGGATCGGCGGCCGGAGAGAAGGGTCCCCCCACTCTTGTCGTCCGCGCGAAACCTGTTACGAGCCATCGTGCTGGTCGGTTTCTCGATCGGCCTGATCGCCCCCGGTTCGGTCGTACAGGCCGCACCGTCGGTCAGCGAGTTGACCCAACAGATCAACAAGGCCTCGGTCGAGTTGGAACGGATCGTCGAGTCGTACAACCGACTCAATGAGGAGATCAAGGCCACCAAGGCCACGGCAGCCGAAGTGAGCAAGCGGATCGAGCCGCTGGAGCAGCAACTCGCCGAGGCCCGCGCGGAGGTCGGCCGGTTGGCCGTCACCGCGTACAAGAACGGCCGGCTGCGTACCGCCGATGTCCTACTCGACCCGGCCAGCGCCGACAACCTCGCCGGCCGGCTGGGCGCACTGGACCAGCTGGCGCGGGACCGGGAGCAGCGGATCTCCGCGCTCAACCAGGCGCAGCACCGCTACACCGCTGAGAAGGCTCGCCTGGACACCACCCTGGCCAAGCAGACCGCCCAGGCCAAGCAACTCACCAACGGCAAGAAGAAGATCGAGGCCGACCTCGCCCGGCTCTATCAGTTGCGACGACAGGCATACGGCTCGGCCACCACGAAGGGAACCACCTACCAGGGCACCATCCCCGCGGTCTCCGGCCAGGCCGGCGTGGCGGTGCGCTACGCGTACGGCGCGATCGGCAAGCCGTACGTCTGGGCCGCCGACGGCCCCAACGGCTACGACTGCTCGGGGCTGACCAAGGCGGCGTGGCGGGCAGCCGGCAAGTCTCTGCCGCACAACGCCGCGATGCAGTGGGACCGGGTGGCCCGGATCAGCCGTAGCGCACTCCAACCTGGCGACCTGGTGTTCTACAACAAACTCGGTCATGTCGCGCTCTACGTCGGCAGCGGCAAGGTGATCCACGCTCCCACCTTCGGGGAGAGCGTCAAACTAGCCAGCGTGGACATGATGACGCCGTACGGCTACGGCCGGGTGCGCTAGCCAGCGCGCCAGCCTGCACAGGCACGCAGCGCCAGGCCGCCCCAGCAACGCAGCATGCCAGGCCGGGCAGGCACGCGGCCGGCAGAACAGAAGCGGCCGGCACAGCGAAAACGGCCGGCATCCCCTGGCGGGACGCCGGCCGTTCGTCGTACGGGGTTTAGGGCAGTTCGAGATCAGGCTGCCCGGAGGCCCTCTGCCCGAGCCAGCTCACGCAGCCGGCCGAGGGCCTGGATCTCCAGCTGGCGGATCCGCTCCCGGGAGAGCGAGAACCGCGAGGCGACCTCGGTCAACGAGTGCTCCCGACCGTCCTCCAGACCGTAGCGGGCCCGCATGATGCCAGCCGACCGGTCGTCGAGGTGGTTGAGCAGCCCTTCGATCCGCTGACGCTCCAGCGCGGTCAGGACGATCTCCTCGGGCGAGGGGGCGTCGCTGTCGGCAACCAGGTCACCAAGGTTGGTGTCCCCGTCGTCCCCGACCGGCGTGTCCAGCGAGACCGTGTCCTGCGACCAGCGGATCAGCTCCCGTACCCGCTCCACGGGCACCCCGAGGGCCGCTGCCACCTGCTCCGGCTCCGGGTCGGTGCCCAGCTCACGGGTCAGCTGACGGGCCACGTTGCGCATCCGGTTGACGTCCTCGACCAGGTGCACCGGCAGTCGTACGGTGCGCTCCTGCTGGGCGATCGCCCGGCTGATCGCCTGGCGGATCCACCAGGTGGCGTACGTCGAGAACTTGTAGCCACGCTCGTAGTCGAACTTTTCCACGGCCCGCACCAGGCCGGTGTTGCCCTCCTGGATCAGGTCCAGCATCGGCATCCCCGAGCGCACGTAGCGCCGCGCGATCGACACGACCAGCCGCAGGTTGGCCCGGATGAACAGGTCCTTGGCCCGCTCCCCCTCCGCGACCACCCGCTCCAGTTCCGCCCGGTCAACGCCCTCCGGCACCCGCTCCTCGTCGAGGAGGTGCTCCGCGTAGAGGCCCGCCTCGATCGCCTTGGAGAGGTCGACCTCCTTGGCCGCGTCGAGCAACGGCGTACGGGAGATCTCGTGCAGGTAGACGCCCACCAGATCGCGTTCCTCGGCGACCTCGTCAGTACGCATCACGACGTTCTTCTCCACGTTGCTCACGATCCCCTCGCTCGCACCGGCTGCCCGGTTTCTTGCGGTCCCCACGTTCATCAGCCCTCCCCCGTACTTCCGCTGTGCCCTGTGGTGCCGACACCTACACAACAGATGAGACGCACTGGGGATTCCGTCTCGTGAGTCGAAAGTGTCACGAATGCCTGAGTAGTTGCTGAGAGCGAGATCGACGTTTGCTGTCAGGGCCCCGCATTGCGCGACCAAGACATGGGATCCGGCCAACTAGCGCGAGATTGTCGCGGTGTTTCGCCCGAAAACTGGCGAAATCATGGACCCCTGTCGCAACGCTGCCGATGCCACCGTCCGCACTGCGATGTTCATCACTAGCGCAATACGCACCGATACGGCTGACCGGTCCATCCACGGGGCACGGATTACCCCCACCTCGGATGAACAATCCGGCGGGGGGCGCCGGGCAACTCTACCTCAGGGGGCGAGCAGGGCAAGCGCCCCACGAACCTGATGGGCGGAGCGGGCCAACGCGGTGCGCGCCTCATCGACGCCCGCGCCGGAGACGAGCGAGACCAGAGCGGTCTTCAGGTCTCCGCCGGCGTCGGTCAACGCCTGCCGAGAGACGTCCTCGGAACAGCCGGTCGCCTCCATCAAGATGGAGATCATCCGGCCTCGGAGCTTCGCGTTGGTGGCCACCACGTCGATCATGAGGTTGGAGTAGACCCGGCCGAGCCGGACCATCACCGCCGTGGAAAATGCGTTGAGCACCAACTTCTGGGCGGTGGCAGCCTTCATCCGGGTGGAGCCGGTGACCACCTCGGGACCGGTTTCGACGCCGATGAAGACATCCACCTCATTAGCCGCATCAGCAGCGGGATTGGCACAGAGCAGCACGGTCGCCGCCCCGAGTGTCCGGGCGGTACGCAGTGCGCCAAGCACGTACGGCGTACGGCCACTCGCCGCCAGACCGATCACCAGGTCGCCGGCCTGTACGCAGTCCTTCGCCTCGGCGGAACCGGCCGCCTCGTCATCCTCGGCGTTCTCCACCGCCTGCCACATCGCCGACGGCCCGCCCGCGATGTGCGCGCAGAACCAGTGCTTCGGCGAGTTGAAGGTGGGGGCGAGTTCCGCCGCGTCGAGCACCCCCAGTCGGCCCGAGGTGCCGGCGCCGAAGTAGTGCACCCGGTGTCCTGCCTGCAGCGCTCGTACGCCGAACTCGACCGTCTCCGTGAGCTCGTCGAGCACCGCGGTTACCGCCTCGGGCACCCGACGGTCGGCTTCGTTGATCACTCGCAGTACGTCCCGGGTGGGCATCAGGTCCAGGTCGACGCTGAGCGGGTTGCGCCGTTCGGTCGGTGCCCCGACCCGGACCACGGCCGGGTACCCGTCCCCGCCGCCGTCCACTGCCACGTCGCTGCTCATGCCCGCCTCCGGCTACCCACGCGGTGCGAAACGACCGCCTCGGCGGTTACTTCCAGTGCCTTCTTCGCGCGCGCCCGGTTGCGGGCGGCCACTCCGACGAAGAGGCAGTCCACCACGGTCAACTGGGCGAGTCGGCTGGCCATCGCGCCGGATCGGTAGGTCGTCTCCCGGGCCGCCGTGGTCAGTACGAAGTCCGCTGCCTCGGTGATCGGCGAGCGGGGGAAGTTGGTCAGTGCGACGGTGGTCGCCCCCCGGGCTCGCGACTGCTCCAGCACCTCGATGACGTCCGAGGTGGTGCCGGTGTGCGAGATGCCCAGGGCGACATCCCCCTTGCCAAGCAGGGCTGCCGAGGTCAGCGCGGTGTGTATGTCTGGGAAGTAGAAGGCGGTGCGCCCGATCCGGTGCAGCTTCTGTTGGAAGTCGGAGGCGACGAAACCGCTCGCCCCGGCACCGTAGATGTCGACCCGACCGGCGTTGGCGACCGCCGTCACGACCTGCTCGCAGATGGCGGGGTCGAGTTGCTCGGCGGTCTCCTCGACGGCTCGGGCGTCGTTGAAGGCGATGGTGGCGATGATCTGGGCCAGGTCGGCACCGGGTGGGATGTCCCCACCGACGACCCGTGCGTCCGGCGGCTCGACTCGGCGAGCCGCTTCGGCGGCCAGGCGGATCCGCAGCTGCGGATAGCCTTCCATTCCCACCGACCGGCAGAACCGGATGACGGTGGCTTCGGAGGTTTCGGCGGCGGTGGCGAGGTCGGTGATGGTACGCCGGGCCGCATCCGCCGGATTGGCCACGACCAGACGGGCGACCCGCTGCTCGGCCGGCGACAGTGACGGGAGCAGACCACTGATGTGGACTATTAATCCACCGGTCTCGTGGTTCACAGAAACCTTCGCACTCTTCGCCACGGATGAAACTTACTTTCATAAAGCCGGGAGCGTCAACCATGACACGGGGTATTGAGAAAATCACGCCGGGCCGATAGCAAGGGTCCCATCCCCCACCCCGTCCCGCGTACCGGCCCCGTGGCCAGTCATTCCCGACCAAGGGAGCGACCCGGCATTACCGTGTGGCGCATGACGAATCGCAGCGTCCTCATCACCGGCGGCACCGGCGGGCTCGGGACGGCGGTCACCGACAGCTTCGTCGAGGCGGGCTGGCGGGTGGTCGTACCGGTCCGGGAGGCCGGCCCGACGACCGGCCCGGCAGCCGGCGGCGTGGTCCAACCGGTGGCGGACCTCACCGACCCGAGCGCCGTGGCGCGGGCGGTGGACGCCGCGACGGCCGATCCGGCCGCACCGTTGCGGGCCGTGGTCAACCTGGTCGGCGGGTACGCCAGCGGCGGGCTGGTGCACGAGACCCCGGTGACCGAGTTCGAGCGGATGCTGTCGCTCAACCTGCGCCCCACCTACCTGGTGACCCACACCGCCCTGCCCCATCTGGTGGCCGCTGGGGGCGGCGCGGTGGTCTGTGTCTCGTCCCGGGCCGCCGTCGCGCCCTTCCCCGGGGCAGCGGGCTACGTGACGGCCAAGGCCGCGGTACAGGCCTTCGCCGCCGCCGTCGCGGTCGAATACCGACGATCAGGAGTACGGTGCAACACCGTCGCCCCAAGCGTCATCGACACGCCGGCCAACCGAGCCGCCCAGCCCACCGCCGACCACTCCCGTTGGGTGCCCCCGGCCGAGATCGCGGCGGTGATCCGGTTCCTGGCCAGCCCGGAGTCGGCTCCGACGAGCGGCGCGACCATCCCGGTCTACGGTCAGGCCTGACCCCGGCCCTGCGGCCCTGACCCCGACCCTCGGGTCAGGCCGGCCCCACGGACAGGGCCGGCGCCGGACCCCATGCCCAGTGCCGTAGCCGCTCCTGGATGGCCCGGCTCACCTCGTCCGGGGTGGCGTTGGCGTCGATGACCACGAAGGTGGCAAACTCGGGCAACGAGCGGTACGCCGCATCCGCCGCGACCAGGTATTCCATGCTCTCGTGGTCGGTTCCCCGCCGCTCGATCCGCCGGTACGCCTCGGCCGGGTCCACCGCGAGAAAAAAGGTGACCTCCGGCGCCGGGAAGATCCGGTAGAGCAGCCGGGCCAAAGGTTCCCAGCGGTCCCCCCGATGGGCCCGAATGCTGGCGTACTGGCAGACGGCGTAGCGATCCATCACCGCCACCCGACGGCGTAACGTCGACCGGATCAGGGCCCGGGCGATGGCCAGCCAGCGCAACACCGACTCGGCGATCAACATGCCATTGCGGCCCAACAGCCGTTGGGCGTCCCGGCGGCCGAGCCGTTGGGCCAGCCGCCCAAACCAGCGTCGCCCGCCCGCGTTCTGCCAGTAGTCGGCCGGCACTCCGGCGGCAACCAGAACGTCGGCCAGCCGGTGTGCCTGGGTGGTCTTGCCGGACCCGTCGATACCGACCAGGGCTACCGCCCGTAGCCGCCGGACTCTGTCGTCGGAGATGCCGTCATGCCGCTTCCCTGCAGATGTGGCCACCCCGGCCACGGTACCGCCCAAGAGCACGCAATCGTTACTAGAAGGAAAGCGGTCCACCTCACGATTGCCCCGCCAAGTCACAATCGTCACTGCTGTTGACGGCGGTCACAGGTGTGAGCGACCGGCGCACCGGGTACCGATAGATCGTCATCCCACCTACTGGTTTGCCGTCCCACGATTTCAGGGAGATACCCATGGCGCACCGCGAGGACGAGGGGCTGTTGCATACCCTCAAGCGGGTCGCCGCTGTCCTCAAACAATCCGAGATTCCATTCGCTCTTGGCGGCAGTTTCGCCGTCTACGCCCACGGCGGTCACTCCAGCGACCACGACGTCGACTTCCTCATCCGGGGACACGACGTCGACCAGGCCCTGGCGGCGCTCGTGGCGGAGGGCTTCGTCGCGGAGCGGCCCCCCGAGGACTGGCTGGTGAAGGTCTACGACGAAGGTCGTCTGGTGGACCTCATCCACCGCCCCATCGAAACCCCGGTCACCGACGAGACCTTCGCCGACACGGTCGTCCGGCCGGTCGACGCCATCCACATGCCGGTGCTGTCCGCCACCCAGCTGATGGTGCACAAGCTGCTCAGCTTCTCGCAGCACTACTGCGACTTCGCCCGTGGGCTACCACTGGCCCGCTCACTCCGGGAACAGATCGACTGGGAGCGGGTACGCAAGGAGACGGCACATTCGCCGTACGCGGAGGCGTTCCTGGTCCTGCTGGACCGACTGGACGTCGTGCCCGCTCCGGGGGCGCGCGAAGACTGAGGAGGTGATGGCATGCCGCAGCGGAGCGACACCGAGCCGCCGGACGAGTACCTCGAGGCGGCGGTCCACCGGCTGCTGACCGAAAACCCCGGCATCGCCGAACAGGGCATCGCGGTGGTTCGCCGGGACCACTCGCTGGTCCTATCCGGCGAGGTGGAGAGCCACCGCCGCCGCGACCAAATCCTCCAGTTGGTGACCGAAGCCTTTCCCGATCTGCCGCTGCTGGTGGACATCGGGGTGATTCGCGCCCAGGAGCCAACCGAGGTCGAGGAGTTGCCGTGAGGAGAGCACGATGACGATCCGGATCGCCGCGGTCGGCGACGTGCACGTCGACAAGGACGTGGTGGGACGGTTCCGACCGGCCCTGGACCGCCTGCCGGAGCATGCCGACGCGTTGCTGCTGGCGGGCGACCTGACCCGACACGGTACGGAGGAGGAGGCCCGGTGCGTGGCCACCGAGTTCGGTGGCCTGGACGTGCCCGTGGTCGCCGTACTGGGTAACCACGACTACCACTGCGACGAGGTGCCGCAGGTCGTCGAGGTACTCCAGGACGCCGGCATCACCGTGCTGGAAGGGGACACGACAGTGCTCGACTGCGGGGGAACCCGGGTCGGGATCGCCGGGGTGAAGGGGTTCGGTGGTGGATTCGCCGGCCGCTGCGCCAGCGACTTCGGCGAGCCGGAGATGAAGGCGTTCATCCGTACCACCAGCGTGATCGCAGACCGGCTCGGCGAGTCGTTGCGTGAGCTGGACTGCGACGTACGGGTAGCCCTGATGCACTACGCCCCGGTACCGGACACGCTGGCCGGGGAGCCCCTGGAGATCTATCCGTTCCTCGGGTCGTACCTGCTCGGCCAGGCCATCGACTCGGCCCCCACGGCGCTGGCCCTGCACGGCCACGCGCACGCCGGCTCGGAACGGGGCACCACCCCGGGTGGCATCCGGGTACGAAACGTCGCCCACCCGGTCATCAAACAGGCATACAGCGTGTTCCACCTCGCCGAGCACGCGGCCGACTAAAGGTTTCCACAGGTCACAGAAAGGGTATTCAATCGACCATGGAACTGATTCTTTGGATTCTCGCGGTAGTACTGGTGGTCGCCGGTGTGCTGGCCCTCTTCCGGCGGCAGCTGCTCTGGGGAATTGTCCTCATCATCGTCGGGCTACTCGTTGGGCCTGGCGGTGTCAGCATCTTCAATTGACGCCCCCACAACTGACCTCCGCGCAACGATTAACCCCCGCACAACGCTGATCGCACTGCTCAGGCCACTGATCCCGGTGCTCGAAGTCCACCTTGGTGGACCTCCGAGCACCGGGATCAGCGTGTTTCTGGCTATTGAGGAGATCAGCAGCGGGGAACGCCCGGAATGAATCCGTCATGACCGGTGTAGACATAGGCGTCGGCGATGAACCGTCCCGTACCGATCCGGTTCCAGATGTTGCTCGTACCGTAGGTACCCGTGACCGTGGTGCCGGTGGTCTGGCAGTAGATCGTGACGGTGGTGCCGGTGGCCACCGTACCCACTGAGGAATAGCCGGTGCCCGGACCGGAGCGTACGGTCAGCGCGGTGCCGGCGGTCCGAACCGTGCCGGTGCCGGTGCCCCCACTGGAGCAGGCGTTGTCGCTGACGTAGGTCGTCGCGCCCCAGTAGTACGCGAGGCTGCCGTTGAACCGGATCTGGATGTCGCTGCCGCCGGAACGCTGCTCGTAGTGCAGGTGGGCGCCGTACGAGTTTCCGGTGTTGCCGACGTAGCCGAGCACCGTGCCGTAGTTCACGGTGTCCCCCACGGAGAGGCCGGAGGCGAACGAACTCAGGTGGGCGTAGTACGTGGTGTATCCCCCACCATGGTCGATCCGGACGTACCGGCCGTAGCTGGTGTTGCCGAGGTCCGTCACCCGGTCCACCGTGCCGGGTGCGCTCGCCACGACCGGGTCGCCTTCATCGTTGGTGCGGTTGAAGTCGATGGCGTTCGTCGGGCTGTGGTCGGGCCGGGTCTGGCCGTCCCAGCTCTGTCCGCACGGGAACGGAACCTTGAAGGTGGGCGCCGCGAGCGCGGGGCTGGCCGGAACCAGCGCCGCAACGGCAAGTAGCAGCGTGGTGCTGGCAAGAGTGAACAGGCGTGGACGCATCCGGCACCCTCCATGGAGAAAAGCTTCTATGGCCGCGACGAGGATGACAGAAAACTCCGCACACGAGAAGTGGTGCATATCGATGATCAGTCGCGCACACGGACTGCGACCTTGCCGAACGCGTACCGCTAGGTTTCCGAATCGTTACGCCCACGACGCGGCGGCGGTATAGACGAACTTTCCTTGCAAGCGCTTACATGTGGTGACGCCCATCGAGGCCGGCACGGAGCCACGGGCAAGCGAGCCACGGCTATCGGCGCGCCGGCAGAGGAAGGAGGACGGCATGGCGGTCTTCACCAGACCACGCCAAGCCTTCGCGATCGCCAGCGTGTTGGGCCTGGCACTCGCCACCACCGCGTGCGGAGGAGGCAGCGACGACACCAGCGACAAAGCGAACTCACCAGAGTGCGCCGCCTACAAGGACTACCAGGGGCACAACGGTAAGAAGGTTTCGATCTACGCGTCCATTCGGGACATCGAGGCGGACCGGCTACAGAACTCCTGGAAGGAGTTCACCGACTGCACCGGCATTAAGATCAACTATGAGGGCAGCGGCGAGTTCGAGGCACAGCTGCAGGTACGTGTCGACGGCGGCAACGCCCCGGACATCGCCTTCATCCCCCAGCCGGGCCTGCTGACCCGGTTCGCCGAAGCCGGCAAGCTCAAGCCCGTCTCGGCGGAGACCAAGGCGATGGCCGAGAAGAACTACTCCCCGGACTGGCTGAAGTACAGCACCGTCGGCGGCCAGTTCTACGGCGCACCGCTCGGCTCCAATGTGAAGTCCTTCGTGTGGTACTCGCCGAAGACCTTCAAGGAGAAGGGCTACACCATCCCCACCACCTGGGATGAGCTGATCGCCCTCAGCGACAAGATCGCCGCCACCGGGCAGAAGCCGTGGTGCGCGGGGATCGAGTCCGGTGACGCCACCGGTTGGCCGGCCACCGACTGGATCGAAGACCTGATGCTGCGTACGCAGACCCCCGAGGTCTACGACCAGTGGGTCACCCACGGCATCCCGTTCAACGACCCGAAGATCGCTGAGGCGCTGGACAAGGCCGGCACCATCCTGAAGAACGAGAAGTACGTCAACGGCGGCTACGGCGGGGTCAAGAGCATCGCCACCACCTCGTTCCAGGAGGGTGGCCTGCCCATCACGCAGGGCAAGTGCACGATGCACCGGCAGGCGTCGTTCTACGCCAACCAGTGGCCGGAAGGCACCAAGGTGGCCGAGGACGGCGACGTCTTCGCCTTCTACTTCCCCGGCATCGACCCGGCCAAGGGCAAGCCGGTGCTGGGTGGCGGCGAGTTCAGCGTCGCCTTCGCCGACCGGCCCGAGGTCCAGGCGGTGCAGACGTACCTCGCCTCGGCCGAGCACGCCAACACCCGCGCCAAGATCGGCGACTGGGTCTCCGCCAACAAGGGCCTGGACCTCGGCAACGTCGCCAACCCGATCGACAAGCTGTCGGTCCAGATCCTCCAGGACCCGAAGACCGTGTTCCGGTTCGACGGTTCCGACCTGATGCCGGCCGCCGTCGGCTCGGGTTCGTTCTGGAAGGGCATGATCGAGTGGATCAACGGTAAGGACACCGCTGCCACGCTCACGTTCATCGAAGGCACCTGGCCGAAGTGACCCCATCGGTGGTCCGGCCCGGCCTACCGGGCCGGACCACCGATTCGTTGAAACCCCATAGGGAGAGCGGATGAGCTTCGAGTTCGCCGACGAAGCCCCAAAACTCATGATCCTGCTGTACGGCCTGGTGGCCTTCGCCGTCGTGGTGGGCGGCCTGCTACTCCTGCTCGACGCCGTACCCACCTGGTTCACCCGCCGCCGCGAGGCCCGCCTGGTCGCGGCGTCCGCCAGTGGTGGCACCGTCACCGTACGCCGGATGAAACCGCGGGAGGGTGTGCTCGGGCTCTTCTTCCTGCTACCCACGGTGCTGCTGCTGCTCATCGGGCTGGTGGTACCAGCCTTCCGCACCATCCTGTTGTCCTTCATGGACAGCGACGGGTCGAACTGGGTCGGCCTGGCGAACTACGACTGGATGTTCTCCCAGGACGAGATCGTCAAAGTGCTGACCAACACCCTGCTCTGGGTGATCCTGGTCCCGCTGGTCGCCACCTCGATCGGCCTGATCTACGCGGTCATGGTGGACAAGGCCCGGTTCGAGTCGCTCGCCAAGTCACTGATCTTCATGCCGATGGCCATCTCCTTCGTCGGGGCCGGCATCATCTGGAAGTTCGTCTACGCCTACCGCTCCGAGGAGCAGGAGCAGATCGGTCTGCTCAACCAGATCGTGGTCTTCTTCGGCGGTACACCCCGACAGTGGTTGCTCGAACCACCGCTCAACACGTTGCTGTTGGTCGTGGTGATGATCTGGATCCAGGCCGGTTTCGCCATGGTCATACTCTCGGCGGCGATCAAGGCGATCCCCGGCGACATCGTCGAGGCCGCCCGCCTCGATGGGGTCAACCCCTGGCAGATGTTCTGGCGGGTCACCCTGCCGAGCATCCGGCCGGCGCTCATCGTCGTGGTGGTGACCATCTCGATCGCCACCCTCAAGGTCTTCGACATCGTCCGGACCATGACCAACGGCAACTACGAGACCGGTGTGATCGCCAACGAGATGTACAACCAGGCCTTCCGGGCCGGCGAGACCGGTCAGGGCTCGGCCCTGGCAGTGATCCTCTTTGTGCTGGTGGTCCCGATCGTGATCTACCAGATCCGCAACCTGCGCAAGCAGCGGGAGGTATGACATGACGACCACCACGCCCCCGCTCGCTGGCACCAAGGTGGCAGGCGACCAGCCGAAGACCGCCGGCGCTCGGGTACGCAAGCGCCTCAACAGCCGGACCGCCACGATCGTCTCCATCGTCATCGCGGTGGTCTGGACCATTCCGACGTTCGGCCTGTTCGTCTCCTCGTTCCGGCCCGAGGACCAGATCAAGACCACCGGCTGGTGGACCTTCTTCACCGATCCGCAGATCACCCTGGACAACTACCAGGACGTGCTCTTCGGGCAGTCGGCCTCCTCCGGCCAACTCGCCAGCTACTTCATCAACTCGCTGGTCATCACCATTCCGTCGGTGCTGTTCCCGCTGGCCTTTGCCACGCTCGCGGCATACGCGTTGGCCTGGATCAACTTCCGGGGCCGGGACTGGATCTACATCGGCATCTTCGCCCTCCAGATCGTGCCGTTGCAGATGGCACTGGTCCCGCTGCTGCGGTTCTTCTCCACCGGAGTGACCGTGAACGGTGTCACGCTGATGCCGGCCTGGCAGCTGGAGGACGAGCAACGCTTCATCCAGGTCTGGTTCGCGCACACCTGCTTCGCGTTGCCGTTGGCCATCTTCCTGCTACACAACTTCATCTCCCAGCTACCCGGTGAGCTGATGGAGGCGGCCCGGGTGGACGGTGCGAGCCACCCGAAGATCTTCCGCACCATCGTGTTGCCGCTGATCACGCCAGCGATCGCGGCCTTCGGAATCTTCCAGTTCCTCTGGGTCTGGAACGACCTGCTGGTCGCGCTCATCTTCGCCGGAGGTGGCAACGAAACCGCACCACTGACCGTACGACTGGCGGAGCTGGCCGGAACCCGGGGCAACGACTGGCAACGGCTGACCTCGGGTGCGTTCATCTCCATCCTGGTTCCGTTGATCGT
Organism: Micromonospora sp. NPDC003197; assembly: GCF_053590565.1. Classification (NCBI taxonomy): domain Bacteria; kingdom Bacillati; phylum Actinomycetota; class Actinomycetes; order Micromonosporales; family Micromonosporaceae; genus Micromonospora; species Micromonospora sp. NPDC003197. The sequence goes on from NZ_JBSFTE010000001.1 coordinate 132,186, forward strand.
CTTCCTGTCCCTACAGCGGTACTTCGTACGCGGCCTGCTCGCCGGTAGCGTCAAGGGTTAGGTGCTCGCCACAAACCGATGACGGTGGCGGGGTGATTGAGCGAAGCGAGTGACACAGTGACCAGGATCGACGATGTCGCTCGTCACGCGGGAGTCTCCACCGCCACCGTCTCCCGGGCGCTGCGGGGCCTGCCGGCCGTATCGGCGACCACCCGGGCACGGGTACTGGCCTCCGCCACCGAACTCGGTTACACCGTCTCGCCCAGCGCCTCCCGACTAGCGGGTGGTCGAACCGGCACCATCGCCGTGGTGGTGCCGCTGATCACCCGCTGGTTCTTCGGCACCGTCGTCGAAGCCGCCGAGGCGGTCCTTCACGAGGCCGGTTACGACCTGCTGCTCTACACCCTCGGCGGCCGGGAACACATCCGGCAACGGTTGTTCCGTACCGCCGATCTGCCCAAACGGGTCGACGCGATGATGCTGGTCGCCATGCCGTTACTGGCCGCCGACTTCGTGACGGTGACCCGGCGGGTGCTACCCGGCGTCACGATCAGCTCCGGCACGGTCGTACCGGGTTGGCCCGGGGTACGGATCGACGACGTGGCCGCCGCCCGTACCGCCGTCGCCCACCTGCTGACACTCGGCCATCGCCGGATCGCCCACATCTCCGGCTCGCCCAACGACGAACTCCCACACACCGCCCACCTCGATCGGCGACTCGGCTATCGGCAGGAGCTGCTCGACGCCGGTATCCCGGCCGATCCACAACTCGACGTGGACAGCGACTTCACCGTGGCCGGGGGTACCCGGGCCACCGAGGAACTGCTCCGACGCGGTGAACCGCCCACCGCCATCTTCGCGGCCTGCGACGAGATGGCGATGGGGGCGATGACCGCGCTGCGCCTAGCCGGCCTACGGGTGCCCGAGGACGTCAGCGTGATCGGTGTCGACGACCACGACCTGTCCGCCGCCGTCGGACTCACCACGGTCGCCCAGCCCGTCACCGAACAGGGCCACCTCGCCGCTGGCATGCTGCTCGACCAGCTCTGCGGCGCTTTCCCCGACGATCGGGGCCTCGCGCCCGTGATCCTGCCCACCCGACTGGTCGTACGCGAATCGACCGGGCAGGCGCGGGCAACCTGATACCGACCGGTGGCCACCTGTGGGCCTGGGCTCAAGCCGCCTGACGGGTACGCATGACGACGAATACGGGAGAGCGGAGAGCATTCTGAACACCTATGCGACAAATGTCGAGACATCCGACTCGACGGCCGATTCCGCCCACTGGTGGGAGGACGCCGTCATCTACCAGATCTACCCCCGGTCGTTCGCCGACTCCGACGGCGACGGCATCGGCGACCTGCCCGGCATCACCGCCCGCCTCGACCACCTCGTCGAACTCGGCGCCGATGCGGTCTGGCTGTCGCCGTTCTATCCCTCCCCGCAGGCCGACGCCGGCTACGACGTGGCCGACTATCGCAACGTCGACCCGATCTTCGGTCGACTGACCGACGCCGACAAGCTGATCACCGAAGCCCACGCGCGCGGCCTGCGGGTCATCGTCGACCTGGTGCCCAACCACACCTCGTCGGCCCACCGCTGGTTCCGTGCCGCCCTGGCCGCCGGCCCGGACAGCCCCGAGCGCCAGCGCTACATCTTCCGCGACGGCCTGGGGACCGACGGCGACGAACCGCCCAACGACTGGCAGAGCGTCTTCGGCGGCGGCGCCTGGACCCGGATCACCGAACCCGACAGCCGCCCCGGGCAGTGGTACCTGCACCTGTTCGACCCCGGCCAGCCCGACCTGAACTGGGACCAGCCCGAGGTACGCGCCGAGTTCCTCGGCATCCTGCGGTTCTGGCTCGACCGGGGCGTCGACGGATTCCGGGTCGACGTCGCCCACGGCCTGGTCAAACAGGCCGACCTGGCGAACTGGCACTACCCGCAGGAGCCGCTCTCGGGCGAGGGTAAGGAGGGGCAACGCCCCCCGATGTGGGACCAGGACGGCGTACACGAAATCTACCGGGAATGGCGGCAGCTGCTGAACAGCTACCCCGGTGACCGGATCCTCGTCGCCGAGGCATGGGTACAGCCGGCCGAGCGGCTGGCCGCCTACGTCCGCCCGGACGAGATGCACCAGGCGTTCAACTTCGAATACCTGGAGGCGGCCTGGACCGCGCCCGCCCAGTACGCGGTGATCACCCGATCATTGACCGCCACCGAAGCCGTCGGCGCCCCCACCACCTGGGTACTGTCCAACCACGACGTGCTGCGGCACGCCTCCCGGCTCGGGCTGCCGGTCGGGCAGCCCCGACCCAACGGCATCGGAATCGGCGACCCGCAGCCGGACGGCGTACTCGGGTTGCGGCGGGCCCGGGCCGCCACCCTGCTGATGCTCGCCCTGCCCGGCTCGGCCTACCTCTACCAGGGTGAGGAGCTGGGCCTGCCCGAGCACATGGCACTGCCCGACGACACCCGACAGGACCCGACCTGGATCCGCAGCGGCGGCACAATGCGGGGCCGGGACGGCTGTCGGGTGCCGATCCCATGGCAGGCGGACAGCCCGTCGTACGGCTTTGGCCCGACCGACGCCAGCTGGCTGCCCCAACCGGCGAGCTGGGCCGAGTACGCCGTGGACCGGCAGCGCGGGGTGCCCGGCTCGACGTACGAGACGTACCGTACGGCGCTGCGGCTGCGCCGCGAGCTGGCGCTCGGCACCGGAACGGTGTGCTGGCTGGAGAGCCCGGACGAGGTGCTCGCCTTCCGCAACGGCCGGCTGCGGGTGCTGACCAACTTCGGGGACGCCCCGGTCCCGCTGCCCGATGGTGCGGAGCTGCTGCACGCCAGCGCTCCGCTCGACACCGACGGGCACGTGCCGACGGACGTCACGGTCTGGCTGCTGGGCTGAGGTGTTAGGAAGGGCCCCTTCCTATCGCTTTTTGCATAGGAAGGGGCCCTTCCTAACACGCGGGCTAACACGCGGGCTAACACGCGGGCTAACAGGCGGGGCTAACGGGCGACGGTGGCGCGCTCGGTGAGCAGGTCGTGTACGTCCTCGATGTCGCGGGGCGCGGTACGCGACGCCAGCCAGTACATGATCCCGGTAGGGATGAAGAAGAGCTGGAACGCGGCCAGCCCGACGGCGAAGTTCAGTGGTGGTGGGAACGCCGTACGCAGCCCCTGGAACACCGCCCCGACCAGCCCGTTGCCGGTGGCTCGCCCGACCCCGTTGACCAGGTTGCCGAGGCTGTAGACGGTGCCCCGATGCTCGGGCGGGTTGACGTCGGCGATCAGCGCGAACCAGTTGGGCGAGTTGGCCGAGGTCAACGCCAGCGCCAGGATCGCCGTCAGCAGACTCAGCCCCACGGTCGGCTCGGTGACGACGCTGCCAAGTACCGCGCCGATGATCGCACCCGAACCCGCGCCGTCCGGCACGTCGATGCGGATCGGCACGAAGAACAACACCACATAGAACGGTACGGCCGCCAGAATGCCCACCGCCGCCACCAGCGCCCGCCCCCGAGGCGTACGGCGTTGCAGCGCGTCACCAACGAGCCCGCCGACGATGGACAGTGCCCCGCCGAGCTGGAACAGGGTGGCGAAGACGCTCCCCACCACGATCGCGGTGGCGGTGGAGTAGCCCTGGTCCTCGGCCCGCTGCTGGAACAGCACCGGCAGCCAGACCAACGAGCCGAAGGCCGCCTGGGCGGGCAACCCCTGCAGGATGAGCCAGACGTTGGTCCGTCGGCCAAGAATCTTCGGCAGGTCCCGGCGAGTGATCCGATAGTCGTACTCGGTGCCGTCGGCGAGGGCGGCGGCCAGCTCGGGTTGACTCTGGCCGCGCTGGACGTCGTACGTGAAAAGGTAGGCCGCCGTGGCGACCAGGCCGACGACGCTCAGCAGCAGGAACGGACGGCGCCAGTCGGCGGCGCCGAGCACCCCGCCGAGCAGGGTCCCGGCAAGGGTACCGATCCCCTGGGAGAGTCCCCAGAAGCTCATCACCAGGCCCCGACGACGGGGCGAGATCAGATCGGTGACCACCGAGAACCCGACCGAACCGACCGCGCCCAACCCGATCGCGGCGACCAGTTGCGCGGCGAAGAACAGCAGGTAGTTGTTGGCGAAGGCGCTGCCGGCCGTACCGGCCGCCCAGAGCAGCGTACCGATCATGAGCAGCGGTTTCCGGTTGGCGCGGTCCCCGACGTACGCCCAGGCCACCGAGGCGACTGCGCTGACCAGGAAGTTGGCGGCGGTGACCAGCCCGAGCAGGGACTCGTCGACCCCGAGGGCACCACTGATCGGCTGGTAGAGCGGCGGGACCAAACCGATGGCCACGTTGTCCAGCGAGGCGAGTACGACGAAGACCACCACGCTGTAGACGCGGCGCACCGCCGTCGCACCTGCCCGCGCCCGGCCACCCCGGGTCACGCCTCCACCACTACTGGTCATCCTCGCCACCCAACCATGTCCGGCAGACAACCAGGGCCAGATAACAACCAGGTGACGGGCATCGCCACGACCGGCCGGCTGACCGGGCGAACATGACCTCGGCGGAACAAGCTGCCCTTTGAACGGTTGTTGCGACTGTAGCGACAATCACCGTTCACAAAGTTCTATGTCAGCCGATCGGCTGGAACCATGCTGACGTGACCATTGCGAAGAATTACGTCGATTTTTCCGTACGGGAGGCGCAAGGAATCTCGCCCACGTACGAACGACTATCGCGAGCCATCGCCCGCGACCCGGAAATCTTGGCGCTGCTCGGCACCCTGCCGCCAGCCAAGCAACAGCCGAATCTGCTTTTCGGCACCGTACGGCTGCTCGCCGGCCCGGTCGACGACCCGGTGGCCTTTCGCGACTTCACGCTGGCGAACTGGCCGGTCGTCGAAGCGGAACTGCACGCCCGGGCCACGCAAACCAACGAGCCTGGCCGGTGCGCCCTGCTGTTGCCGGTGCTCGCCGCACTACCGCAGCCGCTGGCCCTGCTGGAGGTTGGTGCCTCGGCCGGCCTGTGTCTCTACCCCGACCGCTACACCTACCGCTACGGCGATCTCCTCCCGGATCGCGATCATCGCGTCGCAGAACAGCACATGATCGGCTCAAACGGACCGGTTCTCGACTGCGTGGCCAGCGGAATGCCGATGCCGGAGCGCCTTCCCGAGGTGGTGTGGCGGGCCGGCCTGGACCTGAATCCGCTCGACGTGACCGCGCCAGCGGATGTCGCCTGGCTGGAAGCGCTCATCTGGCCCGAGCACACCCATCGCCGGGCCCGACTGCGTGCCGCAGCTGCGATCGCCGCAGCGGACCCGCCGCTACTCGTTCGCGGTGATTTGGTGAGCGACCTCCCGGCGCTGGCCGCCCAGGCACCGCCCGACGCGACGCTGGTGGTGTTCCACAGTTCCGTGCTCTACCAGGTAGCGCCGGCACGTCGGGGCCAGTTCGCCGAGGTGGTACGGGGACTGCCCGGACACTGGATCGCCATCGAGGGCTCGGATGTGCTGCCCTACGACGGGTTACCGTGTCCACCAGAGGAAACGCAGCACAACGTCCTAGCGCTGGACGGTAAGCCGTTGGCCTGGACCCGGGCACATGGGCAGTCGATAACCTGGCTCGCGTGACGGTAAACGACGACTGGTCTGTGCTGGTGGCCTTCCGGCAGGAAGCTGACGCGTTCACCGCGGCGCTGGGCGAGCTGCCTACATCAGCCTGGGACCAGCCGACCCGCTGCACCCCCTGGCAGGTACGCGACGTGGTGGGCCACGTCATCACCGTGATCGCGCGGGTACCCGACATGGTGGCCGCGCCCGCCCCGGACACGCCCACTCCAGGCGAGCCTGCCCCGGACACGCCCACTCCAGGCGAGCCCGCCCCGGACACGCCCGACATCACCGCAACCGGCTACTACCGCGCGGACAATCGGTTCAGCAGCACCGCCAACGCCGACCGGGTGCGTACCGCTCGCAACCGGGCTGCGGTTTCGGACGTCGCTGGGCTCTGTCGTGAATTCACCGAAACCTGGCAGACGGTGGTCGCGCTCTGCGAGCAACAGCCGGCGGGTCGAGTCGTACGGACCCGGCACGGGGACGTCATGCTGCTGTCGGAGTTCCTCGCCACCCGGATCGTCGAGCTGGCCGTGCACGGGCTCGACGTCGCCGACGCCATACCCCGGCAGCCGTGGCTCACCCTGGCCGCTGCCGAGCATTTGCAACAGATGCTGTTCGGGTCGGACTGGCGGAGCGCCGTCGCCACGACTGGATGGGACCCTGTCACCCTGCTGCGAAAGGCGACCGGCCGCGCCCCGATCACCGCCGAGGAGTCGCGCCAACTGGATCGATTGGGAATGAAGCGACTGGCCCTCGGCTGACGACCGCTGCCCAAGCAAACCAGTACGGGTGGGTCGCGCCGCCAACGCAGCGTCCATTTTGCGCCAGACGTACGACTGCTCGTTGACCATTCTTAATGTCATGAGCAACGTTCTTGATGGCAAGGTCGCGCTGGTGACGGGTGGTGCCCGGGGGATCGGCGCGGCGGTGGCGGTACGGCTGGCCGAGGATGGTGCCGATGTCGTATTCACCTATCAGCACCGCGCCGACCAGGCGGCAGAGGTAGTCGAGCGGATCAAGGCAGTCGGCCGCCGGGGGCTGGCGGTGCAGGCGGACAACGTCGACCCGGATGGTCTCACCGCCACCGTGGACCGGGTTGCCGAGGAGTTCGGCCGGCTCGACATCCTGGTCAACAACGCCGGGGCCTTCATCGTGGCGCCGCTCGAGGACCTCGGTCTGGAGGAGTTCGACTACACGATGGCGGTGAACGTACGGGGGTCGTTCATCGCGGCGAAGGCGGCGGTCCGGCACATGACCGAAGGCGGGCGGATCATCAATATCGGCAGCAACGTGGCCGAGCATGTCGCGTTCCCGGGATTCGCCGCGTACTCGACGAGCAAGACCGCCCTGATCGGGCTCACCAAGGGGCTCGGTCGTGAGCTGGGCCCGCGAGGCATCACCGTCAACATCGTCAACCCGGGTCCGACCGACACGGACGCGAACCCAGCCGACGGTCCCACCGCCGAGACGATCAGGGGCTTCACTGCCCTCGGTCGGTACGCGGAGCCGGCGGACATCGCCGCTGCGGTCGCCTTCCTCGCCAGCGAGCAGGGCCGGTACGTGACCGGCGCGTCGATCAACGTGGATGGAGGCTTCAACATCTAGTCGCCACGCCCCGCCCTGCGCGGGTTAGGAAGGGCCCCTTCCTATGCAAAAAGCGATAACAAGGGGCCCTTCCTAACACCTCAGCCGGTGGGGCGGTTCGCGGTCAGGTCGCGGACGTCGGCGTACCGGTGGCGGATGGCCGGGACGGGCGGGGCGTCGTATTCGGCAGCCGCGCCAAGCGCCCAGGATGGAGGCTGGGGGGCACCGAGGGCGATCCAGGCGGCCTGGCGGGCCGCCCCGTCGGCGACGTACTCCCCCGGCGGCGGCACCCGGACAGGACAGCCGAAGACCTGCGGCGCGATCCGGCGAACCGCCTCGGAACGCGCTCCCCCGCCCACCAGGATGATCCGGTCTACGGTGGCTCCCTGCGCGACCAGCGCCTCGAGTCCGTCGGCGAGCGCACAGAGCAGCCCCTCGACCGCTGCCCTGGCCAGGTGGGCCGGGGTGGCGGTACGCAGGGTCAGGCCGTGCACCGCCCCGGTGGCCTGCGGCCGGTTGGGGGTACGTTCGCCTTCGAGGTACGGCACGACGACGAGCCCGTCGGCTCCGGCCGGTGCTGACAACGCCAGTCGGGCCAACTCGGCCAGGTCCACCCCGAGCATGGTGGCGGTGGCGTCCAGCACTCGGGCCGCGTTGAGTGTGCAGACCAGCGGCAGGAATCGCCCGGTCGCGTCGGCGAAGCCGGCCACCGCGCCGGACGGGTCCGCCGCTGGGGTGTCGGCGACGCTGAACACGGTGCCCGAGGTGCCGATGGAGACCACCACATCGCCGCGGACCGCACCGACCCCGAGCGCCGCGGCGGCGTTGTCTCCGGTGCCCGGCCCGATCGGCGCGCCGCTGGGCAGTTCACCGGCTCGGCCCGCCGGACCGAGCACCTCCGGTACGCCCAACCGCCGGCCGAAGGCGTGTTCCAGCAGGTCGATCCGGTATTCGCCGGTCGCCGGGGACCAGTAGCCGGTGCCGCTGGCATCTCCCCGGTCGGTGCGTAGCGCCCCGATGTCGCCGGTACCGGTGTCGTCGGCCGCGACGCCGCCAGCCCCGCCCAGTTTCCAGGTCAGCCAGTCGTGCGGCAGGCAGACGGCGCTCACTCGCGCCGCCGCCTCTGGTTCGTGCTGGGCCAACCAACGCAGCTTGGTCACGGTGAAGGCGGCCAACGGGACACTGCCCACCGCCTCCGCCCAGGCTCGGGCCCCGGTCTCGCCACCGCCCAGCTCCGCGACCAGGTCGGCCGCCGCCTGCGCCGAGCGGGTGTCGTTCCACAACAGAGCCGGGCGTACGACCGTGCCGGCGTCGTCGAGGCAGACCATGCCGTGCTGCTGACCGGCGACCGAGATCGCGGCCACATCGTCCAGCCCGCCCGCCTGGGCAGTGGCCTTCTGCAGCGCCTGCCACCAGGCCTGCGGGTCGACTTCCGTGCCGTCCGGATGGGCGGCCCGGCCGTGACGGACCAGCGCTCCGGTCTCCGCGTCGCGGACCACTACCTTGCACGACTGGGTCGACGAGTCGACTCCGGCGACCAGGGTCATTCGTGACCGCCACCCGAACGAGCGCCGAGTAGGTGTTCGAGCGCGAGCTGGTTGAGTCGTACGAAGCCGTAGCCCTGGGCACCGGCACTGTCGGCGTCGAACTCCTCGAAGGCACTCCGGTCGGCCAGTAGCTCGGCGTACCCTTCAGCTGGGTCGAGGGTGGGTGTGCCGAGGTCGGCGACCTTGCTGGCGACCAGCGCCTCCTGCACCTCCGGGTCGGCCCGGAATGCGGCGGCCCGCTCCTTGAGCAGCAGGTAGGTGCGCATGTTGGCGGCGGCTGAGTCCCAAACCCCGGTGAAGTCCTCGGTTCGGGACGGCTTGTAGTCGAAGTGCCGGGGCCCGTCGTAGGCCGGGCCGCCGCCGGGCGCACCGTTCTCCAGCAGGTCGACCAGGGCGAACGCGTTCATCAGGTCACCGTGGCCGAAGACCAGGTCCTGGTCGTACTTGATGCCCCGCTGCCCGTTGAGGTCGAGGTGGAACAGTTTGCCGTGCCAGAGCGCCTGGGCGATGCCGTGCGCGTAGTTGAGCCCGGCCATCTGCTCGTGCCCGACCTCGGGGTTGATCCCCACCAGCTCGGGATGTTCGAGGGAGTTGATGAAGGCGATGGCGTGCCCGATGGTGGGCAGCAGAATGTCGCCGCGCGGCTCGTTGGGCTTGGGCTCGATGGCGAACCGCAGCTCGTAGCCCTGGTCGAGGACGTAGGCGGTGAGCAGATCGAGCGCCTCGCGGTAGCGGTCCAACGCCGCCCGAACGTCCTTGGCCAGGTCGTACTCCGAGCCTTCCCGGCCGCCCCAGAGCACGAACGTCTGGGCCCCCAGCTCCGCCGCCAGGTCGACGTTGCGCAGCACCTTGCGCAGGGCGAATCGGCGTACGCCCCGGTCGTTGCTGGTGAAGCCGCCGTCCTTGAAGACCGGGTGGTTGAACAGGTTGGTGGTGACCATCGGTACGACCAGGCCGGTCTCGTCCAGCGCCTTGCGGAACCGGGTGATGTGCCCGTCTCGGGCGGATTCGTCCGCACCGAACGGAATCAGGTCGTCGTCGTGGAGCGTGATGCCGTACGCCCCCAGCTCGGCGAGCCGATGCACCGCCTCGACCGGATCCAGGGCCGGTCGGGTGGCGTCGCCAAACGGGTCGCGGGCCGGCCAGCCCACTGTCCAGAGTCCGAAGGAGAACTTGTCCGCCGGGGTGGGCAGGGTTGCCATGCCGCCTCCTAGATCTCGACGTATCGATGTGCTCACACCAGCTTTCCCGAACCGAGCCGATCAGTCGAGCACCGATATGGGATCGCTCCCGACCGCCATACTCTGCGCATGTGTGGCACCAATAGACTCAGCGCACGTTCCTCCCTGCACTAACTCCGAGGTGAGGAATAGGGCTCAGGTGCCGACGGTGCCGTCGATCCCTTCGCGCAGGAAATCGGCGTGCCCGTTGTGTCGGGCGTACTCGTGGATCAGGTGCAGCATCACCACCCGCAGCGAGACATCCTCACCCCAGCGTGCCTGGTGGCCGATCACGTCCAGTGACTCCGCCGCCGCCTCGATCCGGCGAGCGTGCTCGACCTCGCGCTGCCAGGCGTCGAACGCCTGCGAGCGGCTGGCGGTACGCGCGTCGTACGCCACCTGGAAGTCACCCTCGGCGGACCAGACGAGTGGGATGTCCTCTGCGTTGATCACCCGACGGAACCAGGTGCGTTCCACCTCGGCCATGTGTCGTACCAGACCAAGCAGGGAGAGGGTCGACGGCGGCATCGACTGGCGGCGCAGTTCCTCGTCGGTGAGTCCTTCGCACTTCATGGCGAGCGTCGCCCGGTGGAAGTCGAGGTAGGCGCGTAGCGTCTCGCGTTCGCCCCCGCGCAACGGCGGTCCGACTCGTTCGACGGTCACTGGTTCCCCTTCCGACCGGGACGATTCTGCCTGCCAGCGCCCCAACCGGCCACTCCATTGAGTCAGTAGGCGCCTCGACCGTTGACGACCGCGCCGACGGTCTTCCACATGATGGTGAGGTCGGCGGCGAGCGACCAGTTCTCCACGTAGTAGAGGTCGAGCCGGATGCCGTCCTCCCAGCTGAGGTCCGACCGGCCGCTGACCTGCCACAACCCGGTCATGCCCGGCTTGACCAGCAGCCGTCGGGCAACGTCGCCGTCGTAGCGTGCGACCTCGGTGGGCAGTGGTGGGCGCGGACCAACCAGACTCATGTGCCCAAAGAGGACGTTGACCAGTTGGGGCAGCTCATCCAGCGACCATTTGCGCAGGAGGCGGCCAACCCGGGTAACCCGGGGATCGGACCGCATCTTGAACAGCAGCCCGTCGGTCTCGTTCCGGGTGCCCAACTCGGCAAGCAGCGCGTCGGCGTTGACCACCATCGTCCGGAACTTGTAGACGCCGAACTCGTTGCCGCCCTGCCCGACCCGGGTCTGCCGGAAGATCACCGGCCCTCGACTGTCCAGTTTGATGGCTAGTGCGATCAGCGCAAGCACCGGTAGCGCCAGGGCCAGCGCCGCGAGCGCCAGGGAGCGGTCCACCAGCCCCTTGACGAACTTGCGCAGCCCGCGGAACTCGGGTGCCTCCACGTGGATGAGCGGCAGGCCCGCCACCGGCCGGGTGTGGATGCGCGGCCCGGCGACGTCGGTCAACGCGGGGGCCAGCACCAGGTCGACCCCGGTCCCTTCCAACTGCCAACCGAGCCGACGCAGCCGGGCTGCGGTCAGTTCCCCCGAGGCGGTCACCGCCACCGTGTCGACGTTGCTGGAGGTCACGGCGTCGAAGATGCCCCGGAACGACCCGACCACCGGTACGTCGCCGAGCCGCTGTGGCACCGGCGCGAGCAACGCGTCCGGGATGCAGGCACCCACCACCTGGTAACCGGCGTACGGCTCCCGCCGCAGGGTGTGCACCAACTCCAGGACATGCGCCGCGTCCCCGACCACCAACACCCGACGCGACCAGCCGCGCCCCCGCAACCGGGACCAGTGCAGGTGCTTACGGGCTCCGAACCGGGCGACCACCAAGCCAATCGTGCCGACCGCGAACGAGATACCGAGGAACCCCCGGGAAACTCCTACGTCGGCGATGTATCCGGTGATGGCGACGGCTCCGGCAAGCCGAAGACTGGCCGTGGTGACCCGACGGTACTCATCGGCACCGTACCCGAGCACCCGGTCGTCGTAGCAGCGCAGCACCTTGAGGGAGAGCAGCCAGGCGAGCACCAGAGCCGGAGCCACCACGACGTACGGGATGTCCGAGCCGCGCGGCTCGTCCCCGCCGAACCGGGCGAAGTAGCCGCCCAGCACCGCCAGCCCGAGGATCGTCGCGTCGAGGACGAGGATGGCCCGAAGGTAGGCGCGTTGTCGGAGTCGACTCTGGATGGTGGCACCCGGCGTGGAAGCCGGGGAACTGGTCGCTGGGCTCAGCAGTGTCGCCGTCGGCACCGGCCCTCCCCAATTCGTTCAGGGCATACCCCGGGTCAGTCGCCGACCCCGTCCCCGTCGCGGAGCCGGCGGACGCCGGGCACTCCGACATCTTCGCCCAACAAGCTGACTACGCAGCGCTTCCGACAGATTACTGTCACTTACTTGGAAAGCGCGGTAACCATCGCTCGCGCGCCGGAGACGTCGTCGACCAGTTAGCGTCGTACCGGTTTGCGTTGTATCGGGTGGCCGTGTCTGCGGCAGCGGCGATCAGGGCGCGGACCGGGGTCAGCGCGGTGGGGCTGGGCGGAGTGCGATGGCCTTGAGGAAGATGTCGCCGATCTTCGCCGGATCCGCGGTGACGAAGACCCCACCACCGGTGACCCTGGTGATGCCCTCCAGCTCGTCCCGGCTGACGTCACCGCCGATACCGATGATGACCACCTGGATCGGGCGCTCCGGATCGGCGAGCCGCTTCAGTTCGGTCAGAAGTTTCTGCTCGCTGATGCCATCGGAGTTCTCGTTACGTCCGTCGGTGAGCAGCACCACCGAGTTGACCCGACCCGCCTCCCAGCCGTCCTGCACGGCCCGATAGGCGGCGAGCACGGTGTCGTAGAGGCCGGTCCCGCCATTCTCCTTCGGCGTGACCTCGCGCAACGCGCCCTCCAGCCGGCCGCGTTGGCTGCTCAACGGTCCGATGGGTACGAGTTCGCGATAGTCCCGCTCCCCCACCAGGTCGGTGGAGAAGGTCCACAGACCGAGGGACCACGAGTCGTCGAAGAGCGCCAGCCCACGGCGGGCAGCCGCCACGGTCACCTGCTGCCGGGTGGCATTCCCGGCGGTGGGCACCCGCTGCCGCATCGATCCGGAGACGTCGATGACGGCGAGCATCCGGCCCGGCTGGGTGACCGCGGTCCAGGTGGAGAGCGCCTGGTCGATGAGGACCGGATCGAGGGTTCCATCGGCCGTACCGGTCGGGTCCGGGCTGCTCGTGCCCGCCGTACCGCCAGGGGTGGCCGGGGTGGCACCGGGCGTTCCGGGCCGGGGGGTGTGGACGGTGCTCGGCGCGCCCTGCGGGGCCCGGAAACCGTCCCCCCAGGTGCCGTCCGGGGCGCGCAGCCCGTGCGCGGCGAGTAGGTCGCGGAAGCCCTTGCCCTGGAGCGTGGCATAGAGCGCCTCGGCGGCGGCGACCTTCGCCGGCGGGCTACCCGGCATCACCGCGTACGGGTAGTCCATTCCCATCGGAGTCGGGTCGAGATAGAGCGCGGCGAGTCGGATGGGTGGATCCACCGCGTTGTAGCCGATGACGTTCTCCTCGGAGAGGGCGGCGAGGCTGAGCGCGGAGGCGATGGACGACGCGTCGGACGCGCGCGGGAACCGGGCGATCAGATCCTGCCGCAGCACCGAACCGCCGGTGGCCAGCGCCCGCAAAACGGCGGTGGTCGTCGCCCGTGCCTCGGCCGCATCCGACCCGGCGGCAGCGGCACGGGTCAGCGCGAGCAACCCGGAGAGACTGGCCGGGTCCCGGGCCGGGTCGACGGTGCCGGCCCGCAGCCCGGAGCCGGTGGTCACCTGCTTGAGGAGGTCCGCCCAGGTGAGTTGGGCGGACGGCCAGCCCAACCGGCGGGCGACCGGCTCCGGCATCGCCACCACGACCGGGCTGTGCGCCACCGACCCGCCGTTCGTCGGGGTGAACCCGGACGCCCCGGCGGTACGCAGGCGGGTCAACCAGGTCGAGGAGTCCGGCAGCCACACGTCGGGCAGCTCAGCGGCGCCGCTGGCCTGGCCAACGCCGGCCAGGGTGACGCCGTGCTGCGTGGCTACCTTCCCCGCCACGTCGACCGGGTCGGCACTGACCACGTCGACCGCCACGCACGTACCGTTGACCGCCGCGCCGTCCACCGTCCACTTCTCGGCGGCGGCGCTCACCGCAGGGGCGATCTCGGTGGCGGCGGCCACGTTGAGTCGAATCTCGCCGGTACAGGTTGGGCCGGAAAGCCACCGGTATCCGAACCATGCTCCCGTGGCGACGACGACGAGGGCCGTGGCAGCAGCGACGGCTCGTGCTCTGCGGAGCTTCTTGGTATTACGGTGGCGACCAGACACGAGACCATCTTGCGTACCTGGTCAAGGCCTTGCCACGAGCCCTCACCCGAATGTTACGCACCAGTAACACTTTCACCAGGTCTCATAGCTACAGGTAGTTAAACGACTACTATTCGCCTGCACATTCCGGCATTTGCCTATGTTCTTTGCCTATCCGATAAACGGGGTCAGTACGACTACACCGATCACCGCCGCGGCAGGACACAGGTCGGGCTCGACACCGGCACCGGGTCACCAGCCGGCGTGGGCACCCCGGTCCCCGGGTCCACCGCGAAGACCCCGATCGCGTTCGCCCGCTCGTCCGCAACGTAGAGATGGTCGCCCACCATCGCGAAATGTCGGGGCCAACTGCCACCGGTGTCCACCTCGGTGACGTAACTCGGCGTTCCTTCTGCCACCGCGAACACCGACACCGTCCCCACCCCTCGATTGGCGACGTAGAGAAACCGCCCATCGGGTCGCACCGCGATCTCGGAGGGCTGGACCTTACCGGTCCGGGTGCTGGCCGCGACCCGACCCCGCTCATGCAGCGTCCCGCCGAGGTCGTATCCGTACGTGGTCACCGTCGCGTCCAGCTCGCCAACCACATGACAGTGCAGTCCGTCGGGATTCCGCACCAGATGGCGGGGACCGGTGCCGGGGTCGGTCCGTACCGGCGGCAGCCGGGGCAGCAGCCGGCCGGCGGCCGGGTCCACGTCGTACCGGTAGATGGCGTCGCTCCCCAGATCCACCGCGAGTAACCCGTCGCCCTGCGGCTCGGGCGAGACCATGTGGGCGTGTGCCTGCTCCTGGCGCTCCGGGTCCGCGCCGTGCCCCTCGTGGGCCACCAGATCGGTGCGCTCCCCCGGCACCCCCGCCTCGTCCAGAGGCAGTACGCAGACACTGCCGCTGCCGTAGTTCGCCGCGAACAACTGCGCCCCATCGGGTGCGACCGCCAGATGGCAGGGTTCGACACCCCCGGTGGACCAGGTACCGAGTCCGGTCAGCGCCCCGTCATCCGCCACCGCCCAGGCACTGACCCGGCCCTCGGCCAGTTCGTTGACCGCGTACAGAACCGGCAGGCTCGGATGCCAGGCGAGGAAGGACGGCGACGGCGTGATCGCCACCGTGCCGAGTACGTCGAGTGCACCGCTCACCGGGTCGCGGTGAGCGGCCACGATGCCCTGCCCGCCGCCACCGCTCTCCTTGGTGTAGCAGCCGATATAGACGAGCTCGCCACTGCCGGCCATCCGGTGCCCCTCCTCGACCCGTCGGGTGTGCTCCCGTCCTTGATCCAAGCAGAGGATGCGGGCAGCCGCTCGGCAGCTGAGTTGTTAGGAAGGGCCCCTTCCTAGGCAAAAAGCGATAAGAAGGGGCCCTTCCTAACCTGTTCCTAACCCGGAAAGCGCGATCAGCCGGCCGGAACCGGCTCGCCCCGACGCTGCGCGACGTGCTCGACCAGCGCGATGAGCAGGGCCTTACCCGACTGGCGCTGCCGAACGTCGCAGAGCACCACCGGCACGTCCGGGTCAAGATCGAGGGCGGTACGCACCGCCTCGGTGGTGAACCGTTGCGCCCCCTCGAAGCAGTTGACCCCAACGACGAACGGCGTACCCCGCTGCTCGAAGTAGTCGATCGACGGAAAACAGTCGGCGAGTCGGCGGGTGTCGGCGAGCACCACTGCCCCCAGCGCCCCGAAGGCCAACTCGTCCCAGAGAAACCAGAACCGGTCCTGGCCGGGCGTACCGAACAGGTAGACCTGAAGATCCTCGTTGATCGTGATCCGGCCGAAGTCCATCGCCACCGTGGTGGTGTTCTTCTCCTCAACCCCGGACAGATCGTCGGTGTCGACACTCGCGCTGGTCAGCACCTCTTCGGTCTGCAACGGCCGGATCTCGCTGACCGCGCCGACCAGCGTGGTCTTACCCGCCCCGAAGCCACCGGCGATCAGGATCTTCAGAGCGAGCGGGATCCGCTGACCGGATCCGTTCCGGTCAGAGCGCCCGGAGTCCATTCACCACCGCCTTGAGAATGTTGTCGTCGGGAAACTGTTCCGCCGGAGGCTCGTGCATCTCGATGAGACCGGCGGAGAGCAGGTCGCCGAGGAGCACCCGGATCACACCCAGCGCCAGGTCGAGATGGGCGGAGAGCTCGGCGACGGAGAGCGGTTCCTGGGCCAACTCGATGATCATCCGGTGCTCCGGCTGTAGCTGTCGGTGCGACTGGCCCCCGGCCTCCTTCGCGGCAGCTACCGCCACCACGAACGCCACGAGGTCGAACCCGCCGGTGGCCGGCCGTACCCGCCCCTGAGTCATCGCGTACGGCCGGACCACCGGCCCGGCGTCGTCGTCGAGCCAGTCGTGATGGGGTACGGGCGGCTCAGCCCGCGTCATCGGTACCCTCCGTGGGATTTCGAGTCGGCGCGGACAGGTTCTGCCCGACTCGGGTGACCAACATCGCCATCTCGTAGGCGATCAGCCCGATGTCGGACTCGGCGTCGCTGAGCACGGCCAGGCAGGCGCCCTGACCGGCGGCTGTGACAAACAGGTAGGCCGACTCCATCTCGACGACGGTCTGCCGTACCGGACCCGCCGCGAAGTGTCGGCTCGCGCCCTTCGCCAGGCTCTGGAAGCCGGCAGCCATCGCGGACAGGTGCTCGGCGTCCTCCTGGCTCAGGTCTCGTGACGAGCCCATCAGCAGGCCGTCCGCCGAGAGCACCACGGCCTGCCGCGCGGTCGGTACGCGATCCACGAGATCGTCGAGCAACCAGTCGAGATTCGCGGCCGGCCTCGTCGTGTGTACCACTACGCGTCCCTTCCAGATTCGGTGGATCCCAGGTCGGCGACCGGGGAGTCATCGGGGTCAGCGGGAACGGACTTCGCCGCACTCCGCTGGTCGATCGCTGTCGGCGTAGACGGTTCCGGCCGGACAACAGAAGCCGACGGTTCCGGTGAGGAGGCGGAAGCCGACGGTTCCGGTGAGGAGGCGGAAGCCGACGGCTCCGATGGGGTAACGGAGGCCGACGGTTCCGGTCGGGCTGGAGTCGGGGCGTTGGCTGGCCAGCCGGATTCCTGCCGCCCCCGCGCGGTACCGGCCTGCAACGCCGACATCAACGTCCGGACCTCGGCCGGCGCGCGGGGTGCGGGTTCGTCGGGTCTTGCCCCTGCCGCCGTTCCGGTCGCTGAGGCGGCATCGGTCCGATCCGCCCGCAGCTGCGGCGCGAGACTGCTCTGCCGGACCCGCCGGGGCAGTCCGTCGTCGCCCACCGCGCGCACCGGGCGGGCGGTGGAGCCGGGCAGGTCAGGACCGCCGCTGGCCTGGCCGGCGTCACCGATGCCGGGTTCAGCGGCTGGGGATACCGCCGGATCCGGTTTCGATGCGCCGGCCGGGGCAGCGCTACGCCGGCTGGGCAGTCCGTCCGGGGTCAGCACCGGGGTGGCGGATCGGCTCGGCTGGCGGTCTGGCACCACAGCCAGTCGCGCCTTTCGGGAGTCCTCCGCCCCTGCCCCGTACCGTGGGCCAACCGGCTCGCCTGCGGCGGGCGCGGTGGACCGGGACGGGGGAACCGCAGGTGGCTCGGTGGTCACGAGACCGCCGGGCACCAGGGCCACCGCGGTGATTCCGCCGTACGGCGACGGCCGCAGTCGTACTCGGATGCCGTGCCGGGCCCCGAGCTGTGCCACCACGAACAAGCCGAGCCGGGCGCTGTTGGCGGGGTCGAACTCGGGCGGGTCGGCCAGCCGTCGATTGGCGTCCTCGATGGCCTCGGGGGTCATGCCCAGTCCCCGGTCCTCGACCTCGATCACGTAACCGTTGGCCACCATCTGGCCGGTGACCTGTACCCGGGTCTGCGGTGGGGAGAAGGAGGCGGCGTTCTCGATCAGTTCGGCGAGCACATGGATGACGTCGCCGACTGCCCGGCCGGCGATGGCGGCGGGCGGCACGGTGACGATGTCGACCCGGGCGTAGTCCTCTACCTCGGAGATTGCGCCCCGGATCACGTCGATCATCGGGACCGGGTTGCGCCAGCCCCGCCCGGGGGCCGCTCCGGCAAGAATGACGAGGTCCTCGGCGTGTCGGCGCATCCGGGTGGAGAGGTGGTCGACCCGGAACAGGTCTTCCAGTTCTTCCGGTTCCTCGGTCCGCCGTTCCATCCGGTCCAACAACGCCAACTGCCGATGCAGCAGGGTCTGGCTCCGCCGGGCGATGTTGAGGAAGACCTCGTTCATTCCACGACGCAGGGCGGCCTCGTCGACGGCGGAGCGAATCGCCGTGAGCTGCACGTCACTGAACGCGTGCCCCACCTGGCCGATTTCGTCGGTGCCGAAGTCCATCGGCGGGGCCTCGCGCGTGACCTCGACCTCCTCACCCCGACGTAGCCGGCTGACGATGGCGGGCAGGCGTTCCTCGGCCATGTCCAGGGCCATGGCCCGCAGTGCGGTCAGCCGACGTACCAGTGAGCTACCGATCCGCAGGGCGATGATCACGGAGGCGACGATCGCGACAAGACCAAGGACCCCGGCCAGGCCGAGCTGGGCCAGGATGCGGTTGGCGATGGGTTTGGTGCGCTTGACGAGGGTGTCGGCCGCAGTCAGCTGGAACGTCCGCAGCTGTTCCTGGACCGGGTCGTGGCTGCGCTGCCAGTTGGCGGCGGTGATCGGCGGCGCGGCCGTCGGCCGGCCCCGGCTGACCAGTTGCTCCAGCAGTCCACGCAGCTGGATGAACTCCGCAGCCTCGGTCATCTTCTGATAGGCGACCCGGTCGCTGGGCCGCAGTTCGGCCACGGCCGAGGCGTACAGGATCTGCTGGTTGCCGATGGCCTGGACGATGCCGTTGAACTCGCCGTCGGCGAACTTCCCGGCGGTGAACGCACCGGCCAGCAGGGCGTCGGCCAGACTGAGCTTCTCCCGGGCCTGGATGAGCGCGATCACCGCCCGGGCCTCGCGGTTGAGCCCTTCGTCGGGCAGGGCGGTCATCGCGGTGAACGCGATGAAGATCGAATCAATGGTGGCGCTGTACAGGCCCACGGCACCCGGGCGGTCGAGTTTGCGCTGGTTCACGGAGATGCGACCGGGGGCCAGCGCTTCCAGCGCGGTGAACGACTGCGCGATCCGTTCGTTGAGCAGGTCACCCGCGACGTCACGTACGTCGGCATGAGAGGCCCGCCGCCGGAAGTCGGCGATCGCCTGGTCAGTACGGGACCGCTGCTCGGCCAGGGATGGCAGTTGCCCGGATCCGGCCAAATAGATCGTGGTGAGCCGCCGTTCCCGTTGTAGCTCGACCACCAACGCCTCGCCCGGCTGCCCCACCTCGTTGAGCAGCTGGCGGGTGTTGAGCAGGCTCAGCGCCGGTCCGACGGTGAGTGTGGTCGCGAATATCCACAACGCCAGCAGGGCGGCGATGGGCACGGCGACGAGCGTGATGACCTTCGAGCGGATCGGCCAGTTGCGGGTATTCAATCGGACCTCGCCGGAGGGGTATGGCGGCAGTAACACCGAGCCGGAACGGTCCGCGGGCTCCGACCTGAGTCGGGGTTCACGGGCGTACGCCCTCGGCAGGATACGTAATCGGAAACGTAAGCACTACCAGAGCCCCAAGTTCGATTCCGGGCAGACCGGTCACTGCCTGGACAGGACCACCCGGTCGCACCGTTCGGCGGGCAGATACAACAGGGCGTCCCCCATACGGTGACCGCACGGGGGACGCCCTGATCGACGCAAGTGGTAAGCCGGTGACCGTCAGGCCGAGGTCGTCGGCAACCCGCCGGTCACCGTCAGACCGAGGCCGTCGGCAACCCGCCGACCGTACGTCTCGTCGCACTGGCTGAAGTGCCAGACCATCTTCTCCTGGATGTGCTTGTCACACTGACCCAGCAGGTTGATCATGTTCTTGACGAGGTCGTCCCGCTCCCACTCGGGCATGGTGCGGAACCGCTCGCCCGCCTGGGCGTAGTTGTTCTCCCGCTCGATCGGGGCCCGCATGATCTGCCCCGAGACGTGCGGCCGGTACTCCCGGTAGGACTCGTCAGCCTCCCGCAGGCCCGCCACCGAGGAGGGCTCGAAGTTGATGTGCGGGTTGGCTCCCCGGTTGTCCACCCCGTACGACATCTGGCCGCCGTCCTGGTTGGTGTTGACCTGGACGTCCGGCTGGGGCGCGTTGATCGGGAGCTGGAGGTAGTTCGGGCCGACCCGGTAACGCTGGGTGTCCGAGTAGGAGAAGGTCCGCCCGACCAGCATCTTGTCGTCGCTGAAGTCCAACCCGTCGACGAGTACGCCGGTACCGAAGGCGATCTGCTCGTTCTCGTTGTGGAAGTTGGTGACGTTGCGATTCAAGGTCATCACCCCGACCGGGCACAGCGGGAAGACGTCCTCCGGCCAGGTCTTGGTGTCGTCCAGCGGGTCGAAGTCCAGTTCGGGGTGCTCGTCGTCGCTCATGATCTGGACGTTGAGTTCCCACTGGGGGTACTCGCCGCGCTCGATCGCCTCGTAGAGGTCCTTCGAGGCGTGGCCCAGTTCGGTGGCCTGAATGGCCGCCGCCTGCTCCTCGGTCAGCGACTCGATCCCCTGCCGCGACTTCCAGTGGTACTTGACCAGCACACCCTCGCCGGCGGCGTTGACCATCCGGTAGGTGTTCACGCCGAAGCCGTCCTGGGTCCGGTAGTTGGCCGGGATGCCGCGCGGGCTGAACAACCAGGTCAGCATGTGCATCGACTCGGGCGTGTTCGACATGAAGTCGAAGATCCGGTTGGGTTCCTGACGGAAGGTCACCGGGTCCGGCTTCAGCGAGTGGATGACGTCCGGGAACTTGATCGCGTCCCGGATGAAGAAGACCGGCAGGTTGTTGCCGACCAGGTCCCAGTTGCCGTCCTCGGTACGGAACTTGACCGCGAAGCCCCGGGGGTCGCGGGCCGCCTCGGAGGAGTCCCGGCCACCGATGACGGTGGAGAAGCGGACCGTGACCGGGGTCTTCTTGCCCTTGGTCTGGAACAGCTTGGCCCTGGTGTAAGTCGACGCCGGCACCGCATCGGTGCCGGTTCCGATCGTCCCGTACGCCTCGAACTCACCGTGCGCGACGAACCCGCGGGCATGCACCACGCGCTCGGGGATTCGTTCCCGGTCGAAGTGGCTGATCTTCTCCAGGAAGTGGTAGTTCTCCAGCGTCGCCGGTCCGCGCGAGCCGACGGTGCGCTGCTGCTGGTTGTTGTGTACGGGGTGACCCTGGCGGGTGGTAAGCGTCGGCTTGTTGGCTTGTGGCTCGCTCATGCGCTTCCTCCTGATAGCTGGTCTTCCTGACAACCGCATCGCCCCAGCCAAGCTCGTTTTCTGGAATGAGTCAAATTTTACCTTCTGGAATGAGTCAAATTCTGCCGAGATCCACCTGGCAACCTAGCTGGCTACATCGGGGTACATCGGGCTACATCGCCCCAGATCAGGCGAGACATGGACGAATGACCGAAGTCGGAAAGTGTCCCGGATCGGGATTGGTGATCAGGGCTCAGCGGGAATACCAGGTAGCGAAGGAGGAGACATGTCGCCTACCGGGATTGCCATCACCATTCTCGCCATCATCATCGTCGTGGTCATCGCGATCGTCGTCTGGTCGTCGGCGCGTCGCCGCGCCCTGCGCTCCCGGTTTGGCCCGGAATACGACCGGGTCGTCGCCGAGCAGAGCAGCCGCTCCGCCGCCGAACAGGAACTGCGCGACCGTGAGCGCCGGCACGCCGAACTCACCATCACCCCCCTGTCCGAGGAATCTCGCCAGCACTACACCGCCGCCTGGGAAGAGATCCAGGCCCGCTTCATCGACGCGCCGACCGAGGCGGTGGGTGCCGCCGATGAGCTGGTCACCCGGCTGATCGCCGAACGCGGCTACCCCACCGGTGACTACTCGGACCAACTCGCCCATCTCTCCGTCGAGCACGCCCGCACGCTGACCAGCTATCGCGAGGCGCACGACATCCATCTACGCAACCAGCGCGGCGAGGCAAGCACCGAGGAACTACGCCAGGCCGTCGTGCACTACCGGGAACTCTTCGCCGACCTGCTCGGCACGGACCCGGTACGGCACCCCCACCAGCAGGAACCGGAGCCGGCCGGACCGACAGCCCCGGCCCGGCCCCACCAGAGCCACCCGGACGAGCACCGTCCGGACACCCCCCAGGACGTCCCGACCCGGTGAGGAGATTCCCATGCGAGACCAGGACCAGCTGAACCGCCGTACCGACGCCGTCGAAACGGATCTGGCCCAGGACTCGGAGCAGGCCAACACGGCTCAGGACCGAGACCAGATCGACGCCGACCAGACCGACCGGCCCTACCCGGACGCGTCGGCCAATTCGCCCGATCCGGACGGACCGCAGCCGGGCCGTCCGGCTGGACGATCAGCGTGGGCCACCACCCCGACGCAGGCGGAGACCACGGCCTGGGTGGAGTCGACCGACCCCGACCGCACCACTCCAGGCGGCCGCGACCAGAACGAACAGGTGGAGCGCGACGTACGACCCGACCGGCTCGACGAGCTGGCCGATGACCCGGATCGGGGCCGGTTCCACGAGCCCGCCCCGCAGCCGAGCGCTCTCGGGGCCACCACCGTCGGCGGGGCGGTGGCCGCCTCCGCCATGGCTGGCGGCACCGGCGCAGTGCAGCGCGACGACCAGGACAAGGACATGGTCGCCAAGGGTGACGGTCTCACCGCCGGCACCGTCAGCGGCGACCACGACGAGGTGGACCGGCTCCAACAGCAGACCCGCTACCAGCCGCCGGCCGAGGCGGTGTCAGTGCGGTCCGACGAGTCGGCCCATACCGGCGAATCCGCGCGGCAGCCCGAGTCGGGTGGGCCGGGGCAGCCGGACGGACACATCGCCCCCACCCTCTTCCCCGAGGCGGACGGGCAGGACTTTCACGACCGGTGGCGCGAGATCCAACTACGCTTCGTCGACGACCCGCAGGGCAGCGTGGACGAGTCCCGTCAGCTCATCGAAGAAGTGATCGACTCGCTGACCGCAGCCCTGACCGCGCGCAAGGACGAGATCGGTCGGGGGCCGGATGGTGACTTGGACACCGAAGAGTTGCGGATGGCGATCCGGCGACACCGAGACCTACTGGATCAACTGCTGAGCCGGTGATTGCTGCGGCATGGACCGGGCGATCCCGGGTAGCCCACCGGGAAGGAGCAACGCCGTTTCCGGACAGGAGGGCAGCAGGCATGACCCAGCATGATCCGGACCTGGATCGACCGTTGGAGGAGACTCCGGAGGTGGCGGCGGCGATCGACGACGAAACCACTGTCCCCCAGTTCGTCACTGGTGGCGGCCGTCGGCCCGAGAATCCCGATTTCGGGCAACCCGGGGAGGTACCTGGGGACTTTCCGAAGACCGATGAGTGGCTCGGCGATCCGACCGGGCGGGGACGAGAAGGTCCGGTCGCCCGTACCGGGGCGGAGCAGCCCTGGGAGCCGGAGGACCTGGCACGGGCCCAGGGTGCGGATCCGGATCCGCGCAGTGTCGAGCGGGCCAGGCGCGAACTGGAGCAGGATGGACCCGCGGCGATCGAGAAGACCGTTCCATAATTCAGAAGCCCTGGTACGACCGACGTCGTACCAGGGCTTCTGCTATTCACCTAATGCTGGTGGTCCTCCCGCTCACAACGGCGGGTACGCGTTGCGCATCAACTCCTGGAACTGGGCCGAGAACCAGTGCCCGGAGAGCGGGGCATCGCCCAACGCCCCGCTCATGTTGTTGTTGTTAC
The DNA here is from genome assembly GCF_053590565.1 of Micromonospora sp. NPDC003197. NCBI lineage: Bacteria > Bacillati > Actinomycetota > Actinomycetes > Micromonosporales > Micromonosporaceae > Micromonospora > Micromonospora sp. NPDC003197. Next base: position 156,157 of record NZ_JBSFTE010000001.1, read on the forward strand.
GCGGATTGCCGGTGTAGGTCGGGTCACACATCCGGTCGAAGCCCTTACCCTCGTCGTTCGGGATCTCCCGGCTGGCACCGTCCGACTCGCCCGGGGGCTTGATCCAGACGTAGGCGTCGATACCGGGAGCCGGTGCTGCCGTGGGCCGCTCGCCGATGCCGGCACCGGACTGGTTGCACCAGTTGCCGAGGTGGATTCGCCGGTCAAGGCGGCCACCGTCGACATAGGTGTCCACGTTGGTCTGCGGACCGGGGCCGGTGGGCCGGGCGGCACCGCCCCAGCCGTTACGGCCGGTGTCGATCAGCATGCCGACGTTGGAGTTGAAGCCGGCCGTAACCAGCCGCTCGCGGAACGCCTGCGCAAAGGAGAGTTCGTCGACGTACCGGTTCCAGTCGACCCACTTGGACTGGCGTACGGAGGTGCCGTTCACCGTACTGTCGATGGTGTAGTACGACTCCTTCAGGATGCCGTAGTTGGCCGTGTTGGCGATGAAGCCGTGCACGTTGTTGACGGTGCTTCCGGATGCCCGGGCGGCCTCGGCGAAGAGGGTTGCGGAGGCCCCGAAGTTGTCGTCCCAGCCGATCCAGCCGTGGTGCCCGGCATCGATGTAGTTGTAGGTGTTGGGCAACGCGCCCAGCTTCGCCAGTGCGTACCCCACACCGTTGACGTAGTTACCGTTCGCCTTCATGGTGTCGCACATCGCGGTGGCCGTTGGGCGAGGCGTCACATTGGTGACCAGGTTGGGCAGCGAGTCGATCTCGATGATGTTGATGATCCGGAGATTGCGGTACTTCGGATCCGCCATGATCGCCGCGATCGGGTCGATGTACTCGGTCTTGTACCGGGGCAGCTCCGTCGGCCCCAGTTCACCGTTGGACGCCAACGCGGCACAGTCCCGCCCCGGCAGGTTGTAGATCACGAACTGGATGTAGCCAGCCCCCTGGGCCAGTGCCGTGTCCAGATGTCCCCGCAGACCCAGGCCCCCGTTCACGCCATTGATCGCCGCGATCCGGTCCAGCCAGACGCCGGTCGGATTGTTGGAGATTCGGCTACCGCCCGGCTCTGCGTCCGCCTTGGCCTTCCACTCTGGATTGACGTAGCCACGCGCTCCGGCGTACGGATTGTCGACCCGGTCACCGGTTCCCGGTGGCGGGGTGGTGGGGGGCGGCGTGGTCGTGGGCGGTGGCGTGGTGGGATTCGTACCGCCGTTGCAGGTGACCCCATTGAGGGTGAACGCGGTCGGCGCCGGGTTGCTCCCACTCCACGCGCCGTTGAATCCGATGTTGGTGGAAGCACCAGTGGCCAGCGATCCGTTGTACGACAGGTTCTGCGCGGTCACCTGGTTGCCAGTCTGGGTCCAGGTGGCCGACCAACCCTGCTGCACCTGCTGGCTGCTGTTGGCGAAGGTGAAACCAAGCGTCCACCCGTTGATCGGGTCGCCCAGGTTCTTGATGGTGATGTTGGCGGTGAACCCACCCGGCCATTGGTTGGTCGTGTAGGCGACATCGCACTGCGTCGCCGCGTGGGCCATGCCGGCCGGGAGGCCGATGAGACCGGCTGCCACCAGCCCACTGGCCCCAGCCAAGGCGGCTGCCTTGTACCGTCCAGACGATCTACTCCATAGCTTCATGCCACTGATCTCCTTGGGCCAAGCCGGGTCCGCTGCGGCAGAGCCCGGCGCGGCAGCCTCGCCGACGGCGCTGATCGGTCGGTAAGGCTGCAATTCGGGTGACGGTGCTGCCCGGCCCGGACAGGCGAAGGTAGTGGTCGGCCATAGCAGGTGGCCGGTTGTCGGATGCCGTCCGGGGATCCGGATGCCCTCGGCGCCGACTGCGTGGGGTGGCCTCGCCAATACTGCACGAATTCTTGCATGGGAGCGCTTCCAAGGCAACACCCCGCAGGAAGACCCCGATCCGGTGAAGAAGGACTGGTTCGCCACAAAAAAGGCTCGCGCAGGGGCGAGTCTGCACATCCTGCCCAAGCACGCATCACCGGAACGATCAGCCACTGAGCCGACAGCAAGGGCTTTACCTCGATAACACACTAAAGCCGGTAGGTGGAGCTATTTCATCTAATTAGTCTATTAATCCGATCAAAGCTCGCGAAAGCGCTACCGTCAGTCATGGCTCGGCCGCAGTCCGCGGCAACGAAAAACAGGGGAAGGAAGTGACGGAAGTCATGTCTAAGAAGTTCCTCGGCAAGGTAGTCGCTGGCGCGGCGCTTGGCGGCGCCTCCCTACTCGTCTGCGCGCCTGGCATCGCGCTGGCGGACAGCGGCTCCCACAGCGCGAACGGAAGCGACAAGGGTGGCCATGTCTACACCAAGCCGCACTGGGCGAAGCCTGGGCATGAGCTGACCCTCATCGAGGTCTGCGACACGCCCCAGGAACACGCCTGGGTGTGGTCGGAGGTCACCGGCAAGGTGCAGCTCAAGCCCAAGAGCGACGACTGGCAGGGCTCCCGCGAGCACGACGACTACCGGTCGGAGGCCAGCGAAGAGGGCGATGAGCGTCGCAAGCACGAAGACTCGCGTCACGAGAACAGAGAGTACGAAGAGTACAAGAAGTACAAGGAAAAGAAGGCTCACGAAAACGGCAACTCCGCCGAGGAGAGCACCGAAGCCGAGCGCAACGGTGAGCACGCCGGCTCGACGGACGAGCGCAAGAAGGACGAGCACGGCCAGAAGGACGAGCACGGCCAGAAGGACGAGCACGGCCAGAAGGACGAGCACGGCCAGAAGGACGAGCACGGCAAGGATGGCCGCAAGCAGGCCGAAGAGGGCAACAAGGACGACAAGAAGGTCGACGAGAACGGCCGTTCGGGCGACCAGACGGGCGAGCACGCCGGCGACGAGAAGAAGGACAAGAAGGACTGGAGCCGCGAGGAAGCCGAGAACGGCAACGGCGAATCCGGTGGCAACGCCGGCGGAAGCGCCAAGCCGGAGGAGGGCGACCCCTCGGCCGAGGACGCCAAGCGCGAGCACGGCGAGAAGCGCGAGCACGGCGAGAAGCGCGAGCACGGCGAGAACGGCGAGCACAGCAAGAAGTGGGAAAACGGCGAGGAAGCCGCCCAGGAGGAGCGCAGCTGGGACGGCAAGAAGGACGAGCACGGTAAGAAGGATGAGCACGGCAAGAAGGACGAGCACGGCAAGAAGGACGAGCACGGCAAGAAGGACGAGCACGGCAAGAAGGACGAGCACGGCAAGAAGGACGAGCACCGCAGCGGTGACCAGGGCCACGAGGAGGACGGCTGGAAGTACTGGGCCACCGTCGAGGTCTCGGAGGACGCTGAGCCGGGCACGTACGAGCTGAAGGGCTCGTGCGGCGAGGGCGAGCTGGTCGTCGCACCACGCGGCTGGGTCGACGGTGGTGACGGTGGCGCCAGCGGCACCGACACCGGGATGGCTGCGAGCGGTGTCGGCATGCTGGGGGCGGCCGCTCTCGGCGGCATCGTTCTGATGCGGCGGCGGCGGGCCGATGGCTCGCTGGCCTGAGCCGGCGACGAGTGGAGCCGACGGCCGTCACGGATTACCGTGGCGCGCCGTCGGCGCCGCCGTCGTCGCCCTGCTGGCCCTGCTCGGTGCTGGCTTCATCGGTGCCGCGCTGAAGACCTCACCGCCGGTACGACCGCCGCAGCCACGCGCCGAGGCGGGGCCGACCAACCTCAACCCAATCACCGACGACGGGGCGCTGGACGGCGACGAGTTCGACGATGGGTCGGATGATCTTCTGTCCGACGACTCGACCGCCTTCGCCCGATCCGAGCCGACCGACATCACGATCCCGAGGATCGGGGTCGCCGCGAAGATCATGTCGCTGGGGGTGAACCCGGATGGCACGATCCAGGTCCCACCGCTCGATCAGGCGCAACTGGCCGGCTGGTATCAACCGGGGCCGAGCCCCGGGGAGATCGGCAACTCCGTCATCGTCGGGCACGTCGACTCTGCCGTGATCGGCCCTGCGGTCTTCTTCCGCCTCGGGGCGTTGCAGCCCGGAGACAAAATCCAGGTGACCCGCAAGGACCGCACGATCGCCAAGTTCAAAGTCGACCGGGTCGAGTCGTACCCGAAGACCGGTTTCCCCACCGAACTCGTCTACGGTCCGACGGACAAAGCCGCCCTGCGGGTGGTGACCTGCGGTGGACAGTTCGACGAGCGGACCCGCAGCTACGTCAACAACGTGATCGCATTCGCCACGCTCGTACCCTGACGGGAACGGAACGAGCCGGGGCCCGGATCGACTCCGGGCCCCGGCTCGTGCGTACGACCGATACTCAGCTGGCCGCCGACGTCCGGACCAGGGTACGGATCTGACGCAGCAGCACCGACAACGCGGCCAGGTCCGCCCGAGACTCGTCGAACTCGCCCATCGCCTTACGTGCCCGGCCAACCGAGGTCGCGTTGGACTGCTCCCACTCCTGCACCCGGTCCTCCGCCGATGCGGAGTCGGCGGTCGAGCCGAGCACCTCGGCGGTGAGCGCCGCCAACGCCGCGTACAGGTCGTAACGCAACGCCATCCGGGCCAGGGTCTGCCAGCGGTCCTCACGGGGCAACAGCGAGATCTTCGACAGTAGTGAGTCGACCCGGAACCGGTCGGAGAGCACGAAGTAGACCGAGGCGACCTCGTTCACGTCGCGCCCCGTCGCGGCGGCGGTCTCGACCACGTCGAGCAGGCCGAAGCTGTACATCAGACGGGTCGCCTGGGCCGCCAGGTCCCGGTTCAGACCACGCCCGAGGAGCAGTTCGACGTGTGACTCCAGGGCCTGCCGCTCGCTGCCGTAGAAGAGCTTGTCCAGCTCCGGCAGAAGCTGGGAGACCCCGTCGCGCAACCGGCCGATCTCCCCCGGCACGTCCAGCGGCGAGCGCCGGTTGGTGACCAGCCAGCGGACCGCCCGGTCGAGCAGCCGCCGGGTGTCGAGGTAGACCGCGGTCTGCACCTCCGTGGGCACCCGGTTGTCCAACGCCTCGATGGCGTCCCAGATCGCACCGAGCCGGAAGACCTCGCGCACCACCACGTAGGCCCGGATCACGTCCGCCGCACTGGCGGCGGTCTCCTCGACCACTCGGTAGATGAACGAGATCCCGCCCCGGTTGATCACCTCGTTGACCAGCACGGTGGTGACGATGTCCCGGCGCAGTCGGTGACTGGCCATCCGGTCGGCGTACCGCTCGCGCAGCGGGGTCGGGAAGTAGTTGGCCAGCACCTCGGCCGTCCACTCCTCGTCGGCCAGCCCGTCTTCGAGGATCTCCCGCTCCAGGGCGATCTTCGTGTACGCGAGCAGCACCGCGAACTCCGGCGCGGTCAGCCCCGTCTCGGTACGAGCAGCCAACTCCTCGTCCGAGGCGAGCGCCTCCAACTCCCGGTTGAGCTGACCGGAGCGCTCCAGGTCGGAGATCATCCGACGGTGCACCGGCAGCAGCGAACCGGCCTGCGCCAGCGCGTTGCCGATCGCCCGGGCCTGGTCGTAGTTGTCCCGCAGCACCAGCTCGGCGACCTCGTCGGTCATCTCCGCCAGCAGCGTGTCCCGCTCCGGGCCGGTCAGCTCACCGTCGGCCACCACCGCGCCGAGCAGGATCTTGATGTTGACCTCGTGGTCGGAGCAGTCCACCCCGGCGGCGTTGTCGATGAAGTCGGTGTTCATCCGGCCGCCCGCCAGGGCGTACTCGATCCGACCCACCTGGGTGAAGCCCAGGTTGCCGCCCTCGCCGACCACCTTGACCCGTAGGTCCTTGCCGTTGATCCGGATCGCGTCGTTGGACTTGTCCCCGACTTCGGCGTTGGTCTCGCTGGACGCCTTGACGTAGGTGCCGATGCCACCGTTCCAGAACAGGTCGACCGGAGCGGTCAGGATCGCCTTCATCAGGTCCTGCGGCGAAATCGACTCGACGTCGGGCTCCAGGCCCAGCGCCGCCCGTATCTGTGGCGACACCTGGATGGACTTGGCGGTACGTGGGAAGACGCCACCGCCCTCGGAGATCAGCGTCGGGTCGTAGTCGGCCCAGGACGAGCGCTCCGTGTCGAAGAGTCGCTTCCGTTCCACATAGGAGCGTGCGGAGTCCGGCGACGGGTCCACGAAGATGTGCCGATGGTCGAAGGCGGCCACCAGCCGGATGTGCTCGGAGAGCAGCATTCCGTTACCGAACACGTCACCGGACATGTCGCCGACGCCGACCACGGTGAAGTCCTCGGTCTGGGTGTCGATGCCCATGTCCCGGAAGTGCCGCTTGACCGACTCCCAGGCACCCCGGGCAGTGATGCCCATCTTCTTGTGGTCGTAGCCGGCCGAACCGCCGGAGGCGAACGCGTCGCCCAGCCAGAAGCCGTACGAGGTGGAGATCTCGTTGGCGATGTCGGAGAAGCTGGCGGTGCCCTTGTCCGCCGCCACCACCAGGTACGGGTCGTCGCCATCGTGCCGGACCACCTCGTGCGGCGGCACGATCTGCCCACCGACCAGGTTGTCGGTCACGTCCAGCAGCGCCGAGATGAACTCCTGGTAGCAGGTGACCGCCTCGTCCCGGTCCCCCGGCTTCTGCTTGAGCACGAAGCCACCCTTGGCACCCACCGGCACGATCACGGCGTTCTTCACCATCTGCGCCTTGACCAGGCCGAGCACCTCGGTACGGAAGTCCTCCCGCCGGTCCGACCAGCGCAACCCGCCCCGGGCCACCGGCCCGTACCGCAGGTGCACGCCCTCGAAGCGCGGCGAGTAGACGAAGATCTCGAACTTCGGCCGGGGTGCCGGCAGGTCCGGGATCGCCTGCGGGTCCAGCTTGAACGCCACGTACGGCTTGGGCCGTCCGTCGGTACGGCGCTGGTAGAAGCTGGTCCGCAGGGTGGCCTGGATCAGCGTCAGGTACGACCGCAGGATCCGGTCCTGGTCCAGACTGGACACCTCGTCGAGCTCCCGCCCGACGGTGGCCACCAGTTCCTTGCTGCGCAGGTTGCGCTCCTCGGTGCTCAATTCCAGCAGCGGCGAGAACCGCACCTCGAAGAGTTCCACCAACAGTGCGGCCAGGTGCGGGTAGGCGATGAAGGTCGACTCCATGTACTCCTGGGAGAAGACCGTGCCGGCCTGCCGCAGGTACTTCGCGTACGCCCGCAGCACCACCACCTGTCGCCAGGTCAACCCGGCCCGCAGCACCAGCTCGTTGAAGCCGTCGATCTCCGCCTCACCCCGCCAGGTGGCGGAGAAGGCATTCTCCACGTGCGCCCGTACCTCGATCAGCTCCCGCGCCCCCTCGGGCAGGTGCAGCCCGAAGTCGTACAGGTAGATCCGGCCGTCGATCCGGTCCACCTCGTACGGGTGCTCGTCCACCACGCTCACGCCGAGGGAGTGCAGCACCGGCAGCACTGCGGAGAGCACCATCGGCTCGCCGTACCGGTAGACCTTGAACCGGACGTCCATCTCGTCCGGCGGCTCCGGGGCGGTCCAGCCACTGGCGGTCGCCCGGGCCGGGTGCTGCTTGCGGAACAGGTGCATCTCCAGCTGGCCAGGCTCCTCCAGCAGCTCCAGCTTGGCCAGGTCCTTCATCGCCTCGTACGGCGTGTGCCCGTCCTTGTAGCCCTCCGGGAACGCGTCCGCGTACCGGGTGAACAGGTGCTTGGCCTGCTCGTCGCCGAGCTTGCGTTCGAGCACCAGCCGGTAGTCGTCGTCCCAGAGGCGGGTCGCCTCGGCCAGCTGTTCGGCCAGTACGTCGGCGTCCACCTCACCGGGCGGGTTGGTGGGATCGGCCCGGACGATGAAGTGCACCCGGGCGAGCATCGACTCGGTGACCCGAGTGGTGTAGTCGACCCCGACCCCGTTCAGCTCGCGAAGCAGGATCTCCTGCATGCGCAGCCGGTTCTGGGTGGTGAACCGGTCCCGGGGCAGGTAGATCAGGCAGGAGATGAACCGGCCGTAGCCGTCCCGGCGCAGGAAGAGTCGCAGCTGGCGACGCCCGGCCATCCGGAGCACACCGATGACCGCATGGTAGAGGTCGTCGGTCTTGATCTGGAACAGCTCGTCGCGAGGGTAGGTCTCCAGGATCTGGAGCAGGTCCTTGCCGGAGTGGCTACGCGGGCTCAGCCCCGAGCGTTCCATTACCTCGGCGACCTTACGGCGGACCACGGGCAGTTCCCGCACGCTGGTGCGGTAGGCGGCGGTGGAGAAGAGGCCCAGGAAACGCTTCTCGCCGACCACCTCGCCGGCTTCGTTGAAGATCTTGAAGCCGATGTAGTCCAGGTAGGCGGAGCGGTGCACGGTCGCCCGGGAGTTCGCCTTCGTGATGATCAGCAGGCGCTTCTCCAGCACCTTGTCGTGCGCCTCCGGCGTCATCGACGACAGTGCCCGAGGACGGGTGGAGTCCTGCCGCAGGATGCCCAGCCCGGTGCCGAGCACCGCCTCCAGCACCTTGTCACCCTCGCCGCCGGCCTCCGGGCCGGTGTCGGCCAGCCGGTACTCCCGGTAGCCGAGGAAGGTGAAGTGCTCGTGCGCGAGCCAGCGCAGCAACTCCACCGAGTCGGTGATGTCCTTCTCCGGCACCGGCGGCCGGTTGTCCGAGGTACGGGCGGCGGCCAGCTCGTCGGCGAGCGCGAGAGCCCGCTCACGCATCTTCGGCCAGTCCTCCACCGCCTCGCGGACGTCGGTGAGGACTCGCTGCAACTCGGCGCGCAGCCGGTCGCGGGCCTCCGGGTCACGAACCGGATCGATCTCGATGTGCATCCAGCTCTCGACGATGTCGCCGTCGATGGCGTCGTCGGGCTCGACGTCGGCGGCGACCTCGATCAGCCTGCCCAGCGGCTCCCGACGCACCACCACCAGTGGATGCACCAGCATGTGGACGTCGAGGTGCTGGGCGGTGAGCAGGGCGGTCACCGAGTCGACCAGGAACGGCATGTCATCGATGACGATCTCGACGACGGTGTGCTGCTGGTCGGGGGCCGGCTCGTGGATGCGCAGCTTCAGCTCACCCGGCACCCGCTGCTGGGCCAGGTCCCGGTGGTCCCGGGCGGCGGCGAGCATCTCCTCGGCGGTGAACCCGATCAGTTCCTCGTCTGGCGCGAACCGCCAGAACCGGTCGACCAGGGTAGCCGCGTCGTGGTCGTCCCCGGCCAGCGCGACGGCCTGGGCGACGAGTCTTTCGACATTCGGCACCGGCTCGTCGAGATCGGAATCATCCACATCGTCACCCAGCGCCTCGCTGGGTAGTGCCGGATCGTAGAGCGTGTCGACGCTGACGCCGGTGAGTCCAGTGACGCCGGCATCGCCGTCACTGTCGGTCACCGTGTCAAAGTTGTCGTCGTCCCGGCTCGCCGTATCCGGCCGGAGATCGGGTCTCGGTTTGATCGCCGGACGCCGGTTCATCGGTGCCACTCCCCTCAACCCACCTCGTTGTGGGCCTGTCCAGCCTATGTGCCAGCTGTTCTTGGATTTGTCGGCGAACCGCCGACCGGACGTCCGGAGCCGGACTCCGTCGGTGCCACCCATCGCGAGAACGCGAGACAGACCCTGCGGCGCTGAGTACCCAGGCTGAGGAGGTCATCACACGCGCGTAGGGCCGTGTTTCGGCAGACCGTGTGCGATCTTGTCGCGGTGGCACGGGCCGACCATACCCCTCGCCGAAACGGTCACGTACTACCGTCGGGGGCGTCCCATCCCCGATCGCCACGGAAGGTGATCATCTGATGCGCCGGCCGTACCCTTTCCGTCGTTCCCATCGCCGACCCGGGCCGCAGACCGTCGCCGCGCTCGCCGGACTAGGGCTGCTCGCGGGCGCTCTGGTCGGATGTTCGGGCAGTGACCGCCCGGAGGAACGGTTGGACTCCTTCCTCACCGGCTGGCGGGATGGTCGACTCGCCTCCCTCTCCTTCGTCGGCCCCGCAGGTCAGCAGATCAGCGGGGCCGAGGTCGCCGAGCAGATCAAGACGCTCACCGGCGATCTGTCCGAGACAGCACCGGCGCTGAGCAGGGCCGGCGACGCCAAGGTGACCAAGGACACAGCTATCGTTCCGGTAACCATCGACTGGACCCTGCCCGGCGGACAGCACTGGAGCTACCCCACCTCCGTACGACTCACCGAGAAGAACGGCGAGTGGCAGGTGGTGTGGGAGCCTCGGATGGTGCAGGAGCAACTCACCGACGGCACCCGCCTGTCGGTGCGGCGACTGGCACCCGCGCAGCGGGCCGCGATCCTCGACGGCACCGGACAGCCGGTCGTCAGCCCGCAACCGGTCGTCGTGATCGGCGTGCAGCCCGGCGAGGTGACCGACATCCCCGCGCTGGTCAAGGAACTGAACAGTGCCTTCCGGGCGATCCGGCCGGTGCTCGACCCACCGATCGACCTGAGCGACCTTCCGGACCGGCTCAAGAGCGCCGGGCCGGACGCCTTCGTCGACATCGTCAGCCTGCGTCGGGCGCAGTACCTACAGATCAAGTCCCGCATCTACGACCTACCCGGCACGAAGTTCCGGGACGAACAGCGCTCACTCGCACCGACCCGTGAGTTCGCCCGAGCGCTGCTGGGCACCGTCGACCCGGTGCAGAAGGACGATCTCGACAAGAATCCCGGCCGCTACGCGGTGGGCGACATGATCGGGCACGGCGGACTCCAGGGGCGTTACGAGCAGCAGTTGGCCGGAATCCCGGGGGTCAGCGTGTCGGTCACCCGACAGTCCGGGGATGCGCCGGCCGAAACCGTCGCCGAGGTGTTCCGCCAGGAGCCGCAAGCCGGGACGCCGCTGAAGACCAATCTCGACGTACGGGCACAGAACGCCGCCGACGCGGCCCTGAAGGGTACGTCGCAGCGCAGCGCCGTGGTGGCGATGCGGATCAGCGACGGGGCGGTCGTCGCGGTCGCCAACGGCCCGGGTGGGGGCGGCGAGAACCTCGCGTTCACTGCCCAGGTGCCCCCCGGCTCGACGTTCAAGATGGTCAGCACCCTGGGCCTGCTCGACCAGGGCGCGGTGGGCCTGGACACCCCGGTCGCCTGTCCGAAGACGTTCACCGTCGACGGCCGGTCGTTCAAGAACTCCGACTGGTTCGAACTCGGCACCGTGCCATTCCGGACGGACTTCGCCAAGTCGTGCAACACCGCCTTCGCCGCGCTGGCCCCGAAGCTCGGTGCCGACGGGCTGGCCACTGCCGGTCGAAGCCTCGGCCTGGAGGGCAACTGGCAGGTCGGGCCGGACGCCTTCACCGGCAAGGTCTCCACCGGCGGATCCCCCGCTGAGCGGGCCGCCGCCTCGTTCGGGCAGGGCACCACCCTGGTCAGCCCGCTGTCCATGGCCGCCGCCACCGCCGCAGTAGCAAAGGGCCAGTGGCACCAGCCCCGACTACTGTCCGACGCCGGGACCGACCTGAACGCACCACCCGGCCCACAGCTCAAGACCACCTCGGTCCAGCCGCTACGAACGATGATGCGTGAGGTGGTCACCAAGGGCACCGCGACCACGTTGCGCGACGTGCCGGGCCGGCAGGTGTACGGAAAGACCGGCACCGCCGAATACGACGACAACCCGGCCAACACCCACGCTTGGTTCGTGGGCTGGCAGGGCGACATCGCGTTCGCCGTATTCGTGGAGAAGGGCGGATCGAGCGGCGCCACCTCGGTGCCGATCGCCGAACGGTTCCTGCGCGGCCTGCCCCGCTGAGCCGGCCGGTCGCCGCCGACGGCTCGTTCGTCAGCCGGCCCCGTCGGCCGCCCCGTCCGTCACCGGGGTGCCATCGGGTCCGGCTGACTCGGCCGCCCCGATTACGGCCCGCAATCCCCGGCGGCTCGCCGTACTCGATTGGGCCGGTAGCAGTCGGACCGGCCCCGCGTCCGGTGCGGCAACCGGCGCGAGCCCGGCGACCAACGCGGCGACGATCTCCGCGGCGTAGCTGCCGTCCGGGTCGTAGTCCGGGTCGAAGACGGTGAGCTCCAGGCCGAGGCAGTGCGGTGTCTCGACCAGGCCCGCGATCAGCAACTCCAACTCGGGGAAGGCGATCCCACCCGGGTCGGGCGCGTCGACCGCCGGCATCACCGCCGGGTCGAGTACGTCGACGTCGACGTGCACCCAGTAGCCGCCACAGTCGGAGAGTTGGTCCCGGGCCCACTGGGCGCTGCGGGCGGCCCCCTCCACCCGCAGCGTCGGCACCGGCCGGGTGACGATGCCGGCCGCCTGGAGATCCAGCCGGTAGTCGTCCTGGGCCCGCAGCCCCAGCACCACCACGTCGATGTCCCGGAAGTACGGTCGGCGGCCCTCGATCGCGGCCAGGTCGGCCTGGCCCCGGCCGGTGACCAGGGCCAGTCCCTCGCCTGCGGCGGCACCCACGTACGAGGCGTTGCCCGGGTGCCGGAAGTCGGAGTGGCCGTCGACGTAGACCAGCCCGATCCGGCCCCCCACCGACTCGCCCAGCCGGTGCATCGCCAACGCCGAGCCGAGCACGATCGAGCAGTCCCCGCCGAGCACGACGGGAAACTCCCCCAGCTCGATGATCGACTCGATGCGTTTCGCCAGCGACATCGAATAGCCCGCGATCGCCCCGGCGTGGCAGACCCCGTCGCCGGGGCGCCAGTCGCCAGGGTCGTAGCGCGGTGCCGTAAGGCAGCCCGCGTCCCGTGCCCCGAGTCGGGCGACCAGGTCATGGTCCCGCAACGCCCCCGGTGCCTTGGCACAACCGGGCACCGAGGAGAGCGTCGGCGGGCGTAGCCCGAGGTTGGACGGTGCGTCGAGGACGGCGATCCGGCGCATCGTGGGCTCCCGTCCTGGTCGTGGCCGTTCGAGGCTGGTGGGCTCGCTTTTCGTCGTCGGTGTCGGCTCGTGGTCGGCGGTGTCGTGCGTTCGGGATCGGTGCTCGGGACGCGGGCGTCCGGTCAGAACAGGGCTCGGGCCAGGGCCCGCCGGGCGCTGCCCACCGTGGGGTCGTCGGGACCGGCCACCTTGAAGAGCGAGACCAGATGTTGCCGGGCCGTCTCACGATCGTCACCCGAGGTCCGTCGGACCAGGTCGACCAGACGAGCGTACGCCTGCTCGGCCCGTCCACTGAGCACCTCGACGTCTGCGGCCAGCAATTGTGCCGAGATGTCGTCGGGATCCGCCGCTGCCGCGGTCAGCGCCTCGGCCGGATCGGCGACCTGGGTCACCCGCCTGGTCAGCTCCACCTGCGCCAGCCCCGCCTCGGCGACGGCGTCCGCAGGGGAATCCGCCAGGATCTTCTTGTACGCCAGTTCCGCCGCGTCAAGGTCACCGTTCATCAGGGCGTCGTCGGCCTCGATGAGGCGCGGGTCCTCCGCCGGGGCCGTGGCCACGCCCTCCGCCTTGAGTACGGCGTCGAGCCACTGCCGCAACTGCGGCTCGGGTACGACTCCGGAGAAGGCGTCCACCGGCTGCCCACCCACCACCGCGTAGACGGTGGGGATGCTCTGTACCCGGAACATCTGCGCGAGGCGCGGGTTGGCCTCCACGTCGATCTTGGCGAGCACCCAGGTACCGCCATCCGCCGTGGCCAGTCGCTCCAGCATCGGCGAGAGCTGCTTACACGGCTCGCACCACTCGGCCCAGAAGTCGACGACGACGGGGGTCGTCAGCGACCGTTCCAGCACCTCAGCCTGGAAGGTCGCCTCGGTAACATCGATCACCGCGACGCTGCCCGCAGCCGGGATCGGCGGGGCTCCGGTCGACGGGGCACCAGGTGCGCCCGGGGTGGCCGGGGCGGCGGTGGCGGGGCGGGACGGGGTCGGGGCGGCGCTGCGTAGTGCGCCGAGGTCTACCGCGCCGCGGGTGAAGATCGACGGGTTGATCCGTGGCTCGCTCATGGTTGTCTAGTCTTGCACGCTCGCCGGTCAACCCAGTCCAACCGCTACCGCCACACCCCGCCACCCCAACCGGCTGGGAACAGTCAGAAGCGGGCCGGCTCGCGGTAGACGCCCCACTCGTCCCGCAGTGCGTTGCAGATCTCACCAAGGGTCGCCTCGGCCCGTACCGCCGTCAGCATCGCGGGAATCATGTTCTCCTCGGTACGGGACACGTCGATCAGCCGAGCGAGCGCCGCCTTGACCGCCACCTCGTCCCGTCGAGACTTACGCTCGGCGAGCACCCGACGCTGCTCCAACTCCACCTCGTGCGAGATGCGCAGGATCTCCAGTTCCTTGGCGACCGTGCCGGTGTGGCAGTTGACACCGACGATCTTCTTGTCCCCCTTCTCCAGCGCCTGCTGGTAGGTGAAGGCGGACTCGGCGATCTGACCGGTGAACCAGCCGTCCTCGATGCCCCGGAGGATGCCGGAGGTCATCGGGCCGATCTTGTGCGGGCCCTCCCCACCGAGCTGACGGATCCGGTCGAAGATCGCCTCGGCCTCCGCCTCGATCTTGTCGGTCAACGCCTCGACGTACCACGAACCGCCCAGCGGGTCGGCCACGTTGGTGACCCCGATCTCCTCCATCAGCACCTGCTGGGTCCGCAACGCGATCTCGGCGGACTCGTCGGTGGGCAGCGCCAACGTCTCGTCGAGCGCGTTGGTGTGCAGCGAGTTGGTGCCACCGAGCACCGCCGCCAGCGCCTCGACCGCCGTACGGACCACGTTGTTGACCGGCTGCTGGGCGGTCAGCGACACCCCGGCGGTCTGCGTGTGGAACCGCAGCCAGAGCGCCTTCTCGCTGGTCGCCCCGTACACCTCGCGGAGCCAGCGGGCCCAGATCCGCCGGGCCGCCCGGAACTTGGCGATCTCCTCGAAGAAGTCGACGTGCGAGTCGAAGAAGAAGCTGAGCCCGGGGGCGAAGACGTTGACGTCGAGGCCGCGCGACAGCCCCAGCTCGACGTAGCCGAAGCCGTCGGCCAGCGTGTACGCCAACTCCTGCGCGGCGGTCGAGCCGGCCTCGCGGATGTGGTAGCCGGAGACGGAGAGCGGCTTGTAGCGCGGAATCTCGGCGGCACAGTATTCCATCAGGTCGCCGATCAGGCGCAGGTGCGGCTCGGGGTCGAAGAGCCACTCCTTCTGCGCGATGTACTCCTTGAAGATGTCGGTCTGCAAGGTCCCGTCCAGGGTGGACAGGTCAGCGCCCTGCCGCTCGGCCGCCACCAGGTACATGCAGAAGACCGGCACCGCCGGACCGGAGATGGTCATGCTCGTCGTCACGCCGGCCAGGTCGATGCCGTCGAAGAGCACCTCCATGTCGGCCGCCGAGTCGATGGCCACGCCACAGTGGCCGACCTCGCCCAACGCCTGTGGCTCATCGGAGTCGCGCCCCATCAGCGTCGGCATGTCGAAGGCGACCGACAGGCCGCCGCCACCCGCGCCGAGGATCATCTTGTAGCGCTCGTTGGTCTGCTGTGCGTTCCCGAACCCCGCGAACTGCCGGATGGTCCAGGTCCGCCCGCGGTAACCGGTCGGATACAACCCCCGGGTGTACGGGTATTCGCCCGGCCAACCGATCCGGTCGAACCCGGGATAGGCGACGCCCTCGGGTGGGCCGTACACCGGCTCAACGGGCAGGCCCGAGAGGGTGGTGAAGTCGGCGTCCCGCTTGCGCGCGGCGTCGTACCTGGCTTGCCAGCGCGCCCGTCCGGCGGCGATCTCGTCGGCGTTCATCGGCGGGGTCCTCCTCGACTCGTCGACTGCACGTCGAGTGTAGAGCGCCAGCCTGAACGATCGATAAGGAAATGCGTACCGAGCGGTAACGTACGGGCCGGGCCGTGGTCGACCCGTACCCGTACCCGTACGTGACCGGTCAGGCGCCGGCGGCCGGCGCGGTACCCAACTCGATGTCGTCGACCTTGACGTTCACGGCGGTGACCGTGAGGCCGTACCCCTGCACGGCGGTGACCACCGCGACGCGCACCGCCTCGGTCACCTCGGCCACGACGTGCCCCTCGGCGATCACCAGTACGACGTTGATGACGGCCGACGTGCCGTCGACCTCCGCCGAGACACCCCGGCGGGCATCTCCCACACTGTCCAGGCCGACCCGGTCGAGCACGCTGTTGAAGAACCGGGCAACGTCGCCGCCGAGGTCGGCGACGCCGGGCACCTTCCGCGCCGCACTGCCGGCGATCTTCTCCACCACTTCCTCGGAGACGGCGGTGGCCCCCTGCGCGGCGCCACCCGGCGCGGCGGCTCCACTCGGCGCGGCCGTCGGTACGGCGGCAGGTGCGGCCGGAGCATCCTCGGCAGCCGGCCCGTTATCCACAACCTCGGTCATTGTTCACTTCTCCCCTGGTCTCGGCACCGGATCGACAGCCTGCCCCGATGCCATCCGCGATGAGCGAGCGTACTAGCCAAACGCGACTCCACGCCGGCCGACAACCCACCGCCCAGGGTGTAAGGAAGGGCCCCTTCTTATCGCTTTCTGTATAGGAAGGGGCCCTTCCTAACCACAGTCACAGTCAGCTGCCGAGGCCCGCCAGTAGTTCGTCGGCGGCGGCGTACGGGTCGCTCGTACCCTCGGCCACTCGCACCGCGAGCGACGACAGGGCCGTACCGTCGCGCAGCGAACCGATCCGCCCACGGAGTACGCCCAGCGCGATCGCCTCGATCTCGGCGGCGGCCCGCGCCTCCCGACGCCGACGCAGCTCGCCGTGCTCGTCCAGCCAACGGCGATGCTTGTCGATCGCGGCGGCGATGTCGTCTACACCCTCGCTGCGCACGGCCACCGCCCGGACCACCTGCGGTCGCCACTGCCCCGGCCCCCGCTCGCCCAGCGCGATCATGCCCTGGATGTCGCGGACCGTGGCGTCGGCACCATCCCGGTCAGCCTTGTTGACCACGAAGATGTCGGCGATCTCCAGGATGCCGGCCTTCACCGCCTGGATGGCATCCCCCATGCCGGGGGCGAGCAGCACCAGCGTCGTGTCGGCCAGCGAGGCGACCTCGACCTCCGCCTGCCCGACGCCGACGGTCTCTACCAGCACCACGTCGCAGCCGGCACCCTCCAGCACCCGTACGGCCGCTGGGGTGGCCGCCGACAGTCCGCCGAGGTGACCCCGGCTGGACATGGACCGGATGTAGACCCCCGGATCGGTGGCGTGGTCCTGCATCCGGACCCGGTCACCGAGGATGGCCCCGCCGGTGAACGGGCTGGACGGGTCGATGGCCAGCACCCCGACCCGGTGACCCCGCGCCCGCAGTGCCCGGACCAGTTCGTTGGTGGTGGTCGACTTGCCCACCCCGGGTGACCCGGTCAGCCCCACCACCTGCGCCTTGCCGGTGTACGGCGCGAGGGCCGCCGCGACCTGCGGCAGCACCTCGTCACCCGACTCGACCAGGGTGATCAGGCGGGCCACCGCACGCGGGTCGCCCTGCCGGGCCCGCTCCACCAACAGCGGTACGTCCCGACTGCGCCGCAGCGGCGGCGCGCTCGTCCCGGCCACGCCGGCTACCGGCGTCTCGACGTGTTCCCCGGTCCCATTGGCTACCGGCGTCTCGACCCCGCTCACTGTCGGCGTCTCGGCCTCGTTCACTGCCCCTGCTCGACACCTGGGACGTGGATGATCAGCGCGTCACCCTGGCCACCACCACCGCAGAGGGCCGCCGCGCCGGTGCCGCCGCCGCGCCGCTTCAACTCGTACGCCAGGGTGAGCACCAGCCGCGCGCCGGACATGCCGATCGGGTGGCCGAGAGCGATCGCCCCGCCGTTGACGTTGACGATCTCCGGGCTGATGCCGAGCTCCCGGGTGGACTGGATGCCGACCGCGGCAAACGCCTCGTTGATCTCGATCAGGTCGAGGTCCTCGATGCCCAGCCCACCCTTGCGCAGGGCGTGGGTGATGGCGTTGGACGGCTGGGAGTGCAGCGAGTTGTCCGGGCCGGCCACGTTGCCGTGCGCGCCGATCTCGGCGAGCCAGTCCAGCCCGAGTTCCTTGGCCTTGGCCTTGCTCATCACCACCACGGCGCAGGCACCGTCAGAGATGGGGGAGGCACTGCCGGCGGTGATCGTGCCGTCCTTGGCAAAGGACGGCCGCAGCTTTGCCAGCGTCTCGACGGTGGTGTCCGGCCGGATGCCCTCGTCCTCGGAGATCATGATCGGGTCACCCTTGCGCTGCGGGATCAGCACCGGGGTGATCTCCTCGGCGAAGACACCGTTCTTACGCGCCTCGGCGGCCCGCTGGTGGCTGGCCGCAGCGAAGGTGTCCTGCTCCGTCCGGGTGATGCCGTGCTTCGCCCCGTGCCGCTCGGTGGACTCCCCCATCGAGCAGCAGTCGTACGCGTCGGTCAGCCCGTCAAGCGCCATGTGGTCCTTGATCACCACATCGCCGTACTTGTAGCCGGATCGCTGCCCGATCAACAGGTGCGGCGCGTTGGTCATCGACTCCATACCGCCGGCCACCACGATGTCGAACTCGCCGGCCCGGATGAGCTGGTCGGCCAGGGCGATCGCGTCCAGGCCGGAGAGGCAGACCTTGTTGATGGTCAACGCCGGGATCGACATGGGGATGCCGGCCTCGATGGCGGCCTGCCGGGCCGGGATCTGTCCCGCGCCGGCCTGGAGCACCTGCCCCATGATCACGTACTGCACCTGGTCCGGGGCGACACCGGCCCGCTCCAGGGCGGCCTTGATGGCGATCCCGCCGAGGGCGGTCGCCGGAAGGTCCTTGAGGTTGCCCAGCAGCCGCCCCATCGGGGTACGAGCACCGCCAACGATCACCGAACCCGCTCGCGACACGGACTCGTTCCGCTCGCTCCTCGCGCTCACCGAAGCCATAGCTATTGCCTCCGAGGGGTGGGACTGACCAGACAACTTAACGATTGTTAGGTCAGACTAGCGCCATGACCGACCACTCCCCAGTCGAGCCCTCTGCCGACTATCTCACAGGCATCGGCCTGCTCCGCATCGACCACGTCGGCATCGCCGTCGCCGACCTGGACGCGGCGATCGAGTTCTACCAGCGGGTGTTCGGGATGCGCTGTGTACACACCGAGACCAACGCCGAGCAGGGCGTACGCGAGGCGATGCTGGCCGTTGGGCCAAGCACCGACGGTGGCTGCGTACAACTGCTGGCCCCGCTCTCCGAGCAGTCGACGATCGCGAAGTTCCTCGATCGCAACGGGCCAGGTGTGCAGCAGGTGGCGTACACCGTCGAGGACGTGGACGCCGCCAGCGCGGCCCTGCGCGAGCGGGGCGTACGGCTGCTCTACGACACCGCTCGACGCGGTACGGCCGGTTCACGGATCAACTTCGTCCACCCGAAGGACGCCGGTGGCGTACTCGTGGAACTGGTGGAGCCCGCCCGGACCACCAGTGCCGGGGCGGCTCCAGCGGCGTGAGCCCTGCCGGCCCTGGGTGTTAGGAAGGGCCCCTTCCTCTACAAAAAGCGATAAGAAGGGGCCCTTCCTAACACCTCAGCCGACCAGCTCCGCCGGCAGTGGGGTCAGGTCGGTGGCGCGCAGGAAATCGCCGAGGGTGGTGCCGGTGCACGCCGAGTCGACATTGAGGGCTCCGGCACCGTCTCGCACGTCGTCGCGGTTGACCACCCGGAAGTCGATGGAGAAGCGGGTACGCCCCGACGTGTTCGGCACCGTCGTGTGCAGTTGGGCACCGGAGAAGATGAGGATGCCACCGGGCGGGGTGATTACCCGTACGTCCGGCTGCCGCTCGATGTCCTGTTCGAGTTGGGGCTGTTTGCGGCTCTCCACGTCGATCTGCTGGGCCGCGGTGGTACGCCCGTGCGCCACCCACTCGGCATAGTCGTAGTCCCGGGAACTGTTCGCCACCGGACAGTCGAAGTACGGCGGGTGGAAGGCCATCACGTTCTCCTCCGCCACGTCGTACACGGGTATCCAGTAGTTGAGCTGGCACATCGGCGCGGAGAACCAGGTGTCGCGGTGCGGTTCGAACTGGAGGGTCAGTCCCGCGTTGAGATAGTCGCTGGTCATCGTGCGCAGCCGGGGTACGTCGAAGTAGGTCTGCTCCGGGTCGACGCCGAGGTCGGCGAGCACCCCTCGGACGAGTTCCTTGCTACGCGGGTGGTTGATGAAGGTCGGTTTCAGGCTGGCGAGCACGTCCACGTACGCCGGGCCGGCCAGATGGTGCTGGGCGTCCGGCGGAAAGTGCGGTGCGAATGCCGCCTCGGCCATTTCCCGCGCGAAGGCGACCAGCGCCGTCGAGGCGGGAGTGGGTGAATAGACGAAGAGGTCACCGCCGAAGAGTTTCCGTCGGCGTTCGTCGTCGGTGATTGGCGAGTCGAAGTACACCACTGTCATCGCGGGCCTCCTACGAGAAGATCTCAGCCGCTGGTCACGCTAGGCGTCGGCGCCGTGACTCAACAGGGCCACCTGGGCACGAGGCGCTGTCGTCAATCCGACCGGCATCGCCGGGCGCGGTGCGCTGGCGGCGTATCGGCCCGGACATAAAGTCAGCCCAGGCCGCCCCCTGCGGACCGGCACCGGCCCAGCCCTCGGGAGGACGAGATCGTCACGCCGCGCCCGTTCCGGTTCACCACCTCCGCCCCGGCCCTGGACCGGCCGGTCGCCCAGTGGCGGGACGAGATCCGCCGGATCGAGGACCTCGGTTTCAGTTCCGTGTCGGTCTCCGACCACCTGACCGGTGGCTGGTCCATGGACCCGCTGGTGGCGATGACGGTCGCCGCCGAGGCCACCACCCGGCTGCGCGTACTCGGCCTGGTCTTCTGCAACGACTTCCGACATCCGGCGGTGCTGCACCGGTCCCTGGCCAACCTGGACGTCTTCTCCGGTGGTCGGGTGGAGGTCGGGTTGGGTGCCGGCTGGCAGCGCAGCGACCACGACGCGGTCGGCCTGCGGTTCGACCCGCCGGGGGTACGGGTGGATCGGCTGGCCGAGGCGGTCGAACTTATGTCGGCGCTCTTCGACGACAAGCCGGTCACCTTCACCGGAGAGCACTACCAGGTCACCGAGTTGCTTGGCGCGCCCCGGCCGGTGCAGCTGCCCCGCCCGCCGCTGCTGATCGGTGGGGGCAGCCGGCGCATCCTGGAGCTGGCCGGTCGGTGCGCCGACATCGTCGGGGTCAATCCTCGGCTCGCCCCGGACGTCGACCCGCTCAGTGCGGTCACCGAGATGGGTCCGCAGCGGTTGGACCGCAAGGTGGCCTGGGCCCGCGATGCCGCCGTACGCGCCGGCCGCGACCCGGCCGGCCTGGAATTCCAGGTACGGATGTTCGACGTACGGGTGGTGCACCGGGGTCTGACGCACCGGTCCAGTTCCAGTCATGCGATGCGGGTCGACCCGGCAACGTTGGCCGACTCGCCAGTGGCCCTGCATGGCAGCGTCGACGAGTGCGTCGACAAGCTGCTCTCGTTACGGGAACGGTTCGGCGTCAGCTATCTGCACCTGGGCGGCAACCTGGCTGCTGCGGCCCCCATCGTCGCCCGCCTGGCCGGCCGCTGACCGACCGCCCGTCCGCTACCGCCGGGCGCTTGACCGACCGCCCGTCCGCTACCGCCGGGCGCTTGACCGACCGGCCGTCCGCCACTGTCGGCGCCCCGTCAGGATGGTCCGGACAACGGCACCGACCTGGCCGTCGGCGCGCGTACCGGTTCACGGGACAGCGACGTCACGCAGCTTCACGCATCGACCAATGCAGTTTTTCACAAACGACTTCCGCCCCTAGCTACCGTTCAGTAACCTCCGCTCCACTCCGGCGCTACCTGCGTCGACAACCGGTCGTACGCGGCGACTGGCAGCGCTGGACGGTGCCGACGGCACCGGATGAACGGAGGTTGGGCCGTGCGAAACATCCTCGAAGTGATCATGGCAGCGGAAGGCTCGGACGACCCGGGCCGGAAATTGGCCGAGATCGCCCACCTGCCCGTACCGGAGACGTACCGCGGCATGGTCGTCCGCGCGGACGAGGTCGACATGTTCGACGGGGTCGCCCCCCGCGATCGTGACCCGCGCCAGTCGCTGCACCTACAGGAGGTGCCCACCCCGGAACTCGGCCCCGGCGAGGCACTGGTGGCGGTGATGGCCAGCGCCATCAACTACAACACCGTCTGGACGAGCATCTTCGAACCGTTGCCCACCTTCAAGTTCCTCCAGCGGTACGGTCGCCTGTCGGAGTTGACCCGACGCCACGACCTGCCGTACCACGTGGTCGGCTCGGACGCCGCCGGAGTCGTACTGCGGGTCGGTCCGGGCGTGACCAGGTGGCGGCCCGGTGACGAGGTGGTTGCGCACTGCCTGTCGGTGGAGCTGGAGGACGCGGCCGGGCACGACGACACGATGCTCGACCCGCAGCAGCGGATCTGGGGCTTCGAGACCAACTTCGGCGGGCTGGCCGAACTCGCCGTCGTCAAGGCCAACCAACTCATGCCCAAGCCCCGCCACCTGAGCTGGGAGGAGGCGGCCAGCCCCGGGTTGGTCAACTCCACCGCGTACCGGCAGCTCGTCTCGCACCACGGCGCGAACATGAAGCAGGGCGACGTGGTGCTGATCTGGGGTGCCTCCGGCGGCCTGGGCAGTTACGCGACGCAGCTCGCGCTGCACGGTGGCGCCATTCCGGTCTGCGTGGTGTCCTCACCTGACAAGGCGGAGCTGTGCCGACGGATGGGCGCCGAGCTGGTCATCGACCGGGCGGCGGAGGGCTTCCGGTTCTGGTCCGACGAGCACACCCAGGACACGGACGAGTGGCGGCGGTTCGGCGAGCGCATTCGCGAGCTGACCGGTGGTGAGGATCCGGACATCGTGTTCGAGCACCCGGGCCGGGAGACCTTCGGGGTCAGCGTCTACGTGGCCAAGCGGGGCGGAACCGTCGTCACCTGCGCGTCGACCAGCGGCTACCAGCATCAGTTCGACAACCGTTACCTGTGGATGCATCTCAAGCGCATCGTCGGCAGCCACTTCGCCAACTACCGCGAGGCGTGGGCGGCCAACCGGCTCGTCTCGCTCGGTCGGATCCATCCGACCGTGTCCCGGACCTTTCCGCTGGAGCAGACCGGGGAGGCTGCGTACCAGGTGCACCGCAACACCCACCAGGGCAAGGTCGGCGTCCGCTGCCTTGCCCCCGAGGACGGGCTCGGGGTACGCGACCACGAGCTGCGGGCGCGGCACGAGACAGCCATCAACCGGTTCCGGGGACGCTGAGGAGAGGCTGAGGGGAGGGGCTCCGGGGGCGCTGACGGGGTTGGTGCTGGCGTCCACGCTCTCCGGTTGACCATTCCATCGGTCACGCATTGCATTTCCTTGGGCATCACGGTCGGCGGTTTACCCACTCGATTCGCTTTCCAGGGAAAGGTGGTTCGGGCTATTTGCCAGGGTTAACCGGGTGATGTTTCCGGGTTTCCTACGACACTGAGGACATGGTGGCACCGGTGCCGCTTTCACCGACGGTGACGGCGGCCCGGAGCTGCCAAGATCGTCAATTTGGTACGCGGGCCGCAGACCGCTCTCCGGCTGCCCGCCCACCGGTTGATCCGACCGAGAAACCGGGCCAACCGGCCCCGGCCGGCTCTTGCGAAGCACCCTGGTACGTCTGCCAGTATGTCCCAATGCCCCAGCAGCAGACCTCCCCTCTCGCGTTCTTCGATAACGCGAACTCGCAACCCGACTTCACGGTCGCCCTACGCGGTTACGACCGCGGGCAGGTCGACGACTTCCTCGGCCGGCTCAGCGCCGCACTGACCCAGTCCGAGCAGGCTCGGGGCGAGGCCGAGCAGCGCATGAACGACGCGCAGCGGCGTCTGCGCCAGGCTGAGCAGCGCCTCGCCGCAGTGGAGCAGAAGCTCACCGACACCAACAAGCAGCTTGAGGAAAACAACCGACCGACGCTGTCCGGACTGGGCACCCGGGTCGAGCAGATCCTGCGGCTGGCTGAGGAGCAGGCCAACGACCACCGTGGCGAGGCCAAGCGCGAATCGGAGGGCATCCTCTCCGCCGCTCGGCTGGAGGCGCGGGAGATCACCGACAAGGCGCGGGCCGAGGCAGCGGCGATGAAGGCTACCGCCGAGCGGGAGGCGGGCAGCGTCCGTACCGCCGCCGAGCGGGAGGCCGCCGAGGTTCGGGTGCAGGCTCGCCGGGAGGCGGACACGCTGCGCGCCGACGCCGAGCGGGAGACCAAGCAGCTACGGACGGTGACCGCCCACGAGGTGGCCGAGCTGAAGTCGACGGTCGAGCGTGAGGTCGCCACCCTGCGGGCCACCGCCGAACGGGAGATCACGCAGCAGCGCGCGAAGGCGGCCCGGGAGGCCGAGGAGAAGCGCGCCGAGGCGACCAAGCTACTCACCGACGCCCGGGACAAGCGGGACAAGGATCTCCAGGCTCTGGAGCTGCAACTCGCCGAGCGCCGGGAGAAGGCCGAGCGGGAAGAGTCCGAGCGGCACGCCGCGCAGGTGTCGCAGACCCAGAAGCTGGTCAGCGAGGCCGAGCAGCGGGCCCGCGCCGCCCAGGACCGGGCGAAGGAGATCGAGCAGCGGGCCGAGGCACGGCGGGTCGAGTCCGAGCGTACCGCCACCGAGACGGTGGAGAAGGCCAAGGCGCTCGCCGACAAGACGGTCAACGAGGCCCGTTCCGAGGCACAGCGGCTGTTGAGCGAGGCCCGTACCGAGGCGGAGCTGGCCCTCCAGACCGCTCGCCGCGAGGTCGAGGACCTCACCCGCCAGAAGAACGCGGTCACCGCCCAGCTCGGCCAGATGCTCTCCGGCCTGGCGGGCATCGTTCCGACGGTTGGCGCGACCGAAGACAAGAAGTCCGACAAGGACGACGCCGACAAGCAGGCGGCCGACGCCTCCTGACCATTCGACATACACGTACCGGAGTGCGCCCGGCTTGCCCGGCTGAGCACGCTCCGCCAAGCGGGGCATAAGTGGGTGATGCGGGGCCGCACCGGAGAAACTGGACGCGGCCCCGCATACTGTCTGAGCTGAAGTCCTTCGGGTCTCACCCGTACCCGGTCGTGAAGAAGCGTCGTCAGCAATCCGTATTGCCGCGGATCGGGACGATGCATGTGAGGATGGGGACATGTCGCACGGCGAGGAACTGTTCGCTCTTGGCGGAGACGTAGCCACGGAACCAAGCTTCGAGCCGGCCTTTCGGGGCTACGAAAAACGGCAGGTCGATCGCTACGTCGCTCGGGCCGAGCACGAGATCACAACACTGACCGCCGAACGCGAACAGGCGTACACCCAGATCCACAAGCTGGCCGGCCAGGTCGAGGTGCTCCAGCGCGACCTGGCCAACGTGCGGCGCCAGATCGGGGTGGTGGACCGAGCATCGTTCCGGCACCTCGGGCCTCGGGTCGAGCAGATCCTGGCCCTCGCCGAGGAGCAGGCCGAGGCGATCCAGGCGAGCGCCATACAGGACATCGAGGTCAAGCGGGGCGAGGCGGAGCAGTTGCTCGCCGATGCCCGGGAGCAGGCTGCCGTCGCGCTGCGGGACTTCGAGATCGCCCTCGCCGCGCGTCGGGAGGAGGAGGACCGGGTCAGCGCCGCCAAGCGGACCGAGGCCGACACCATGGTGGCGCAGGCCGCCGACGAGGCCGCCCGGCTCCGGGAGGCCGGCGAGGCCGCGCACAACCGGGCCCAGGAGGAGGCAACGCAGCTGGTGGAGGCCGGGCGGGCGGCGATCGCCAAGGCCAAGCAGGAGGCCCAGCAGATCCACGAGGCCAACAAGGCGGCGCACGCCCACGCCAAGCAGGAGGTTGCCCAACTGCGCGAAGCCGGCAAGGCGGCACACGCCCAGGTCCAGCAGGAGGTCGCCCAACTGCGCGAAGCCGGTCAGGCGGCACATGCCAAGGCCAAGCAGGAGGCCCAGCAGATCGTCGACCAGGCCACCGAGTCCGGGCGGCGCAGCCGCGCCGAAACCGACGCGTACGTGCAGCGCATGCGCACCGAGACCGAGGCGTACGTGCAGCAGGCCCGTGCCCAGACGCAGCAGGAGCTGAGCGCCTGGCGTAGCCGGGTCGAGCAGGAGATCAAGGAGCGGCAGGCCGCCAGCGAGAAGGAGATCGCCGACCGCCGGGCCGCGGTCGAGCAGGAGTTCACCCAGTGGCGGGACGGTCTGGAACAGCAGTACGCGGCGAAGCGGGCCGAGATGGAACGCGAAGCCGTCACCCTGCGCCAGAAGGCGGAAAAGGACGCTGTCAGCCTGCGTCAGCAGGCCGAGGAATACGACCAAGGCCTGCGCCGCCAGGCTGACGAGTACGTCGAGCGGGTGCGGCGGGAGGCTGAGGGGGAGGCCGCGGAGGTCCGCCAGCAGGCGACCGTGAGCGCGACGGAGATCACCCGGCTGGCGGAGGAGCAGGCGGCGGAGATCCGGCAGAAGGCCGACGAGCACGTGGCCGTCTCCAAGCGCCAGTACGAGGAGTACGCCGCCACCGCCCAGCAGGCGCTCGCCACCACCCAGCAGCATCTGGCCAGCACGCAGCAGGAGGCGGTCGCGGGGCGGCAGCAGCTTGCCGAGGTGATGCAGGAGATCGCTCAGGCGCAGCAGACGCTCGCCGACATCCGGCAGGAGGCCTGGCTGTCCCGGCAGGAGTCCGACCAGATCGAACAACGGCTGGTCGACCTGCGCAAGCAGATGGCGGGCGAGGGTGAGCGGCTGACCGACGTACAGAACTCGGCCGCGCAGGCCGCACGGCAGGTGACGCAGGCCGAGACGGAGGTACGACGGGCAACTGCGGACTCCGCCGAACCACCGGCCGACGAGCCGGACCCGGTCGGCTCACCGGTCGAGGGACAGAGCGCCACCGAGCCGGTGGCTGCCGCGACAACCGACGACGGCCAGCCGGTCACTGTGTCGGCTCCGGTCGAGGGCGGCCAGAACCCGGTGAAGTCCACCGTCGCCGGCGCCACCGCCAGCACCGGGTCGGGCTCGGGATCGGGATCGGGATCGGGATCGGGATCGGGCGACGCCAAGACCAAGCTGTCGGGTAAGGGCGGCAAGGACAAGGACCGGGGCACCAAGGCGGAAAAGGTCGGCGTCGAGTCCGACTGACGGACCACCCACCCGACCCGCGAACAGACCCCTAACCGACCAGCGGAGCGGACCACCCGACCCGACCGGAAAGCGGGACCACCCGACCGGCGGGCCGGTAGCGATCGCCCCGGTGCTGCGACCGACGCCACCTGTCCCTTCCCACGACTGGCTCCGGCTGTCCGGGCCGGTTAATCTCCCGAATACATCCCCGCCGCCGTCACCCACCGAATCGGCGTACGGCTTGCCGGCCCAGCCGCCGGCACTGGGCGGGGCCAGGCGTCGGGGAGGGTCTGGTGACGGAGAGGCAACCGGAAGCCGAGGATGTCCGACCGCCGTCGGCGGTGGCGACCGAACCTGCGGCAACCGAGGAAGCCGGTACGAACGAACCGTCTCCCGCCGCCGCGAGCAGCGCATCGGGGCGGTTCGGCGAACCGGGCCGGCCGTTGCGCCGTAGCCCGTTCCTGGTCGGCTTCACCGGCGCGCTGGGGGTGCTGCTGGCGTACACCGCCTTCCTCGCGGTGCAGAACGCGGCGTCCGTACTGGTGCTGATCTTCATCGCGTTGTTCCTGGCGATGGGGCTCAACCCCGCCATCGTCCGGCTGCGTTCGTGGGGCCTGCCGCACGGGCTCGCCGTGGCGACCGTCGCGCTGACCGTCGCGCTGCTGCTCTGCGGTGGCCTGTTCGCGCTCGTACCGCCGCTGGTGACCCAGTCCGGGCAGTTCGTCGAGCAGTTGCCAAACTACCTGGCGGAGCTGCGCCGCAACGAGACGATCAACGATCTGGTCGAGCGGTTCGACCTGATGGAGCGGGTGCAGTCAGCAGCCAACGCAGAGACGGTCGGTCAGGCGCTGGGCGGGGTCTTCGGTGGTGCCCGGTGGATCTTCGGAACGCTCTTCAACGTCCTGACCGTGCTGGTAATGACGATCTACTTCATGTCAGCGTTCGACCGGATCAAGTCCCTCGGCTACGCGCTGGTGCCGGCCTCCCGCCGGGAACGGGTGCAGCTGATCGGGGATGAAATTCTCGCCAAGGTCGGGGCCTACATGGTGGGAGCGCTGGCCATCGCGGTGCTCGCCGGCGGGGCGGCGTTCGCCTTCGCGGTCATCGTCGGACTGGCCTATCCGTTCGCGCTCGCCGTCGTGGTGGCGATCTGTGACCTCATTCCGCAGATCGGCGCGACGCTCGGTGCGGTGATCGTCAGCCTGGTCGGCTTCGCCACCGATTACAAGGTCGGCATCGCCAGCGCGGTGTTCTTCATCGTCTACCAGCAGATCGAGAACTATCTCATCTATCCGAAGGTCATGCGCCGGTCGGTCAAGGTCAACGACGTGGCGGCGATCGTGGCCGCACTGGTGGGTGTGGCCCTGTTCGGGGTCATCGGCGCATTGATCGCCATCCCGGCGATGGCGGCGGTCCAACTGATCCTGCGCGAGGTGATACTTCCCCGCCAGCAGGCACGCTGAACAGCGCAACCACTTCCCCGACAGAGGGGCCCACACTCCGACCAGGCTGCCCAATCTGTCCGTAATCCGTCAGATCGAAATATGTAACGTGTTCGGTACACCTTGTAGCATTCGAGGTGTACGGGGCAGCAGATCCGTCGATTTCCGATACGCGCGGCCCCACTCGAATGGCGGCTCGACGCGGCAGGTGCGGCGGCCACGGGGCGGGTTATTCGGGGGCAGACAAACGGCGGGTGGGCCCGAGCGAGAGTCGATCTCTGCGAGGGGAAGTCATGTCCGATACCGAACCCCTGAGCCCGTTCGACGCCGAACCAGTCAACGCCGAACCAGTCAACGCCGAGCCAGTCGACACCGAGCCGATCGACGACCAACGCTCCCGCCGCAACCGCCGGCGACTCGTCGCTGCCGGAGTTGGCCTCGGTATGGTCGCCGTCGCCGGCACCGGCTACCTGACCCTGGCCAATACCGATGACTCCGACGCCGGGCCCATGGTGATCACCGCACCGGGCACGGTACTCGCCAACCAGACCATCATCCGCCCGATCGAGATCGCGGCCAACAACGTCACCCTGCGCCGGATCGTGGTCAAGTCCGGTGGCTCCGCCGTCGTCACCGTGCGGGCCGGCTTCACCGGCACCCTCATCGAGGACAGCAAGGTCTACTGCACCGGGCGGAGCACCAACGGCATCGCTCCCGGCAACTACTCCGCCGTCCGGGTGCAGGTCTTCAACTGCGGGACCCCATTCGTCTACAGCCCGACGGCACCGGCCAGCATCGTCGACTCGAAGCACGACGGGGACCCGTACCCGAACGTGACTCCGTCCCCGAGCCCCAGCCCGAGTAGCTCGACCCCGGGTGGACCCCCCACTCCGTTGAGCTACTGGCCCGGGCCAACCACCACCGGCGTACCGGCCGGCACCATCCTGCGCGACTCCGGATCGCTGAGCCTGCGGCAGGACGGCGAGGTCATCTCCAACCTCAACATCACCGGCTGCGTCAACGTGTACGCCAAGAACGTCACCATCCGGAAGTCCCGGATCACCTGTGACAGCCCGGCCTACGCCGTCCGTACCCTCGGCGATGCCACCCTGGTGGTCGAGGACGTCGAAATCAACGGCAGCAACAAGACAGCGGCAGCGGTGTGCTGCGCCAACTACACACTCCGTCGGGTCAACATCTACAACGTCAACGACGGCCCCCGACTCGGGGACAACACCAATGTCATCGACTCCTGGATCCACGACCTGAACCGGGTCGAGGGCTCACACAATGACACCCTCCAGACCACCGCCGGGGTCAACATCGTGGTCCGGCACAACCGGCTGGACGCCTACCGAGCGAGCACTCGGGACCCGATGAACGCCTGCCTGATGATCGGCTCGACCACCGGTCCGGCCGTACGCAACCTCCTCTTCGAGGGCAACTACTGCAATGGCGGCAACTATTCGATCGGTATCCGGACCGACCTGACCGCCTCCAACATCGTCATCCGGGACAACAAGTTCGGCCGCGACTACCGCTACGGCGTGGTCGCCCGGCCCAACCATCCGGGCATCACCTGGGACCGCAAGACCAACTGCTGGTTCGACAACGGTCTCCCGGTGCCGATCGACTGACCGGATCTCCCGGTGCCGGTCAACTGACCGCCGAACGCTGGTCGTCGTACGGGGCCGACCGCTCCCCGTACGGGGTCAGCTCGGCCCGGACCCGCAACCGCTTCCGTCGGATCCGGCGCAAGGTGCCCACGGTCGACTGGAGCTTCTGCCGGGGGGAGAGCACCCGCCACCACATGCCCGCCATCGGCAGGTGCTTTAGCCGGGGGGTCATCAGACCGGCCGCCCGCAGGGTGACCAGCCGCCCCCAGACCGCCCCCCGAGCATGCAGCAGGTTGGGCTGTGAGGCGGGCAGGATCCGCGCCGGCATCGGTTCCAGCACCAACACGCCGGCCGCGATCGCCGCCTCCACCAGGCGTACGCCCCGCTCGGTGCGGGCCAGCACCAGCGAGCGTCCCGGATCGTCCCCGGTCGGCCGGTACCACGGGTCACCGACCGCCACGTCGGCGAACTCGCCGGTGTGGTCGGCGCAGAGATAGCAGCGCCACTGCCGGTGCTTTTGCAGGATGTCACCCCAGGACTGCTCGTAGCTGAGCGTCCGCTCCTGCCCCGGCGGGTCGTCCACCAGTCGGGCCCGGGCCTGCCCCGGCCAGCCGTTGCCCCGGTAGTGCACCGACGCCACCTGCTGCGGGTCCGGCGTACCGAGCTGACGCAGCATCTCCAGCGTGCCCCGAGTGGACGGGGTGCCCGCGCAGAAGACCGCGATGGTCAGCCCCACCCGTGCGTCCAGCTCCGGCTTGGCCTGCCGGGCCATTCGTACCGCCGCCACGTCGCACGGTTTGCCGATGAAGACGCAGGGCGCCTCGGCGGAGTCGATCAGGTCCAGCCGGTCGCATGGGCTGGCCGGTGCGTACCGCGAACCCGCCGCCGCGAGCAGCTCCTCCCGGGAACGGGAGAACCGGGTCTCGTTGAGGTAGGGCACGTCGGCTCGCGCCCCGGTGTGCAGCACCCCGGCCATCCCGGCCTGCTCCAGGCAGTAGGCGGCCAATGCGGTCGCCACCCCGCCGCTGGAGCCGGCGAACCGGATCCGCTCGTCGGCGGCGTACCCCTCCCAGATCGCCCGGACCGGCCCCCAGGCGGCCCGCAACTCGGCGATCTCGCCTGACGCCGGGGTGCTGGTCTCATGCTCCAGCCGTACGCCGGGGCAGCACCGCAACGCGGTGGCCGCACCGGACGTGCCCGGGGTGCGGTCCGACCGGCTGGGTTGGATCGGCAGCACCGGAAGCGGTCGGCGGCCGTGATCGAGGACGTCGACCATGCGGATCTCGTCCGGGGCCAGGTAGGCACAGACCCCGCAGCCGGTGCAGAGCTTGTGGGCGGCGACATCGTGCACGGTCCGGGGACGCACCATCTCAGTGCACCCCGACGGTGCCGCGCGTCGCGTGCTCGGCGCGGGCCAGGGCGACGATCTCGTCCATCTGCGCGGCGGCCCGCTGGATCGCCTGTGGAATACGCACCGCCAGCTCGGCGGCGGCCTCGGCCCGGGTCGTCCAGGACGACCAGAGCGTCTCCAACAGCTCGTCGTCGGTCAGCCGCCGGGCGTCGGCCACGTGCCGCTCCTGCCCCACGCTGGCGAAGACCCCCCGTGCCTTCAGGCTGTACGCGATGTTGGCGGCCGGTACGGCCGAGGAGAGCGCGGCAATGGTGGCGTGCATCCGCATCCCGCAGAACCAGGAGGTCCGGGCGATCACCCACTTGGCCTGGTGCGGGTCCAGGTCGGTCGGGGCGACGGTAACCCGGTCGGCGTACCGGGTGGCGAGCGCGTCCCGCAGTCGCTCGCTCGCCGCCAGGTCACAGTCGACCCCACCCGGGCTGCGTACGTGTGGCACCACGACCACCCGGGTGTCCGGCTCGGCGAGCAGTCGTTCACACAGGCGCTGGGCGACGTTGCCACCGTCCCCGGTCAGCCCGAACCGGGCCATCCCCGCTGACTGGACCATCAGGCCGCTGACGTTGATGCCGACCACCGGCCCCGGCGCGGCGGCGAACCACTGCGCCATCCGCTCGTACGACGCCCCGTCGGGCTCCCGCGGCTCCAATGCGAAGGCCACGTCGACGCCCTCCCGGTGCCGTTCAGGATCGAGGTCGGGGCCGACCAGCTCGGTCAGGGCGTGGAAGCTCTCCGGGTCCCGGGCCCAGGCCATCGCCGCGCCTCGGATCAGGTTGGCCGCCTCGGTCCGCAGCCGGGCCGACTGGAACGGCCCGTACGTCTGCGGCAGCAGCACCAGCGGCCGGTTCCGCAACAGGGTCAGCCGCTTGGGCCAGGCCACCGAGCGAAACCGGTGCTCGCCGTAGATGTCGCTGAAGCTGTCCCCGCCGCTGACGTCGAGCACCACGTCGGCGGCGTCGATCCGGGCCACCCCGGCGTTGCCGAGGCCGCCGAGCGCGGCGCTGACCCGCATGTTCAGATAGGACTCGGGCCGGTGGTAACGCCGGGAGTGCCGGGCCCCGGCCAGCGCGATCGGGACCGGCCGGCCGGCCACGTAGGCGCGGCCGGTGCGCTGGCCCCAGCCATCGTCGAAGGCGGTCACCCGGGCCTGCGGCTCCCGGCTGAGCAGACCGGCGAGGGTGGCGGCCCGCAACGCGCCGACGCCCAGGTTGTTTCCAGAACCGGGCACCCCGAAGAGGCAGGCCGACAACGGGCTCGTGGTCATAACCTGATCACCGCTTTCTCGCACCGGAACGCCTCGGCGTACCGGGTTCGGCATTCCATGCCGCGCAGCCGGGCCAGCCCGAGGAAAACCTCATCGTCCCACCAGTCCCGGGACTTCTGTGACGGGAAACACGCGTGGAGTAACTCCAGCTTCCGCCGGACCCGCTCCTCGGTCAGGGGCAGGTAGAGGTTGCGTCGACCGAGGTCCCCGTCCCACTTGGGAATCTCGTAGTGCAGCAGTGGAGCGTTCCGGAACGCCGTGGGTGCCAACTCGGCCAGTAGGCGATGGTCCTGGTGGGCGTCGTCCGCACCAGGCGCGACGACCAGGTCCGCGTCGGGTACGACGGCGGCGGCCC
This sequence comes from Micromonospora sp. NPDC003197, assembly GCF_053590565.1. NCBI lineage: Bacteria > Bacillati > Actinomycetota > Actinomycetes > Micromonosporales > Micromonosporaceae > Micromonospora > Micromonospora sp. NPDC003197. The sequence goes on from NZ_JBSFTE010000001.1 coordinate 189,079, forward strand.
GGTCGACGATCTCCTTTGCCCGTCCCCAGTGGGCCGGCACCCGGCCGTCGGGCAGGTCGTGCAGGTCGAGAGTGATCCGCGCGCCGGCCAGGAACGTCGTCACGGCGGCGCGCGCCTCGGCCTGGCGGTCCGGACCACCGGTGAGCAGGACATAGTGGACACGTAGCGGCTCGGTCCGGGCCGTGTCGGCCAACGCCAGCAGCAGGCCGCCCGCGCCGATCTCGATGTCGTCCGGATGCGCCCCGAGCAGTACCACGGACCGCACCCCGGCCAGGTGCAACGGCAACATCAGCGGCTCACCGCCGGAATCGGGCGCAGCCCGTTGCGGTTGGCGTCCCAGAGCATCCACGGGCATCGCCCGGAGCGGTAGAGGTCCTCCAGTTCCGCGCGGTCCTTGAAGGTGTCGGCCGCGCGCCAGAATCCGGTGTAGCGCTGGGCGAGCAGCCGCCGCTCGGGCAGCAGCCGTTCGAAGGCGTGCGGCACCAGGTCCTCATTGGTACGCAGTACCGAGAAGATCTCCGGTCGGAGGATGAAGTAGCCTCCGTTCTCCCACTGCATCAGGTCGCGGATCGGATGTACCCGGCTGACCTGGTCGTGCTCGTCGATGCCGATGACGTGGTGGGTCGACTGCACCGGTACGGCCAGCAGACTGGCCACCTCGGTGCCGGCCCGGAACCGTTCGATCAGCGCCGGCAACGGCGCGTCGGTCAGCGTGTCGGCGTAGTTGGCCAGGAAGATCGGCTCGTCCTCGACGTATTCGCGCACCCGCATCAGCCGCTCCCCGATGGTGGAGTGCAGGCCGGTGTCGATGAAGGTGATGCTCCAGTCGGTGATGTCGGAGGAGAAGAGCCGGACGTCCCGACCGCCCATGGTGAGGGTGAAGTCGTTGGACAACGTCTCGTCGTAGTGCAGGAAGTAGTCCTTGACCGCGGCAGCACCATAACCGAGGCAGAGAATGAACTCGGTGTGCCCGAAATGAGCGTAGTAACGCATCACGTGCCACAGCAGCGGCCGATCACCGATCATCGCCATCGGTTTCGGCGCGGAGGCGGCGTCCTCCCGCATTCGCATACCGAGGCCGCCGCAGAAGAGGACGACCTTCATCAGACGACCTCCAGCGCCGGAATCGGAAAGACCAACCGGCCACCCCATTGGCGTACGTAGTCGAGCTGCGCGGAGATCTCCGTACGCAGGTTCCAGGGCAGGACCAGTACGTAGTCCGGCTGGTCCTGCTCGATCCGCTCCGGCGCGTGGATCGGAATGTGCGTGCCGGGCAGGAAGCGCCCCTGCTTGTGCGGGCTCCGGTCGACGGTGTATTCGAGCAGGTCGGCCCGGATGCCGCAGTGGTTGAGCAGGGTGTTCCCCTTGCCCGGGGCGCCGTACCCGACGACCCGTCGTCCGGCGGCGCGTGCGGTGAGCAGGAAGTCGAGCAGCTCCCGCTTGATGTCGAAGACCGCCTCGGCGAAGCCCCGGTGCCCGGCCACGGTGTGCAGCCCGGCCTCGGCCTCCGCTTCCAGCACCGACTTGACGTTGCTCGACGGTTCACCGGCGCTGGCGGCCGGTCGGGCGTACACCCGCAGCGAGCCACCGTGGCTGGACAGCTCCTCCACGTCCACCACGGACAGGTCGGCGGTGGCCAGGGCCCGGCGCGCGGTGAGCAGCGACAGATATTGGTAGTGCTCGTGGTAGATGGTGTCGTACTGCCGGCGCTCGACCAGCCGGAGCAGATGCGGGAACTCCAGGGTGACCAGTCCGGTCGGTTTGACCAGGGCGGCCAGCCCGGCGGTGAAGCCCACCAGGTCGGGGACGTGGGCGTAGACGTTGTTGCCGACCACCAGGTCGGCCTGGCCGTACCGGTCGGCCAGCTCGACCCCGCTCGCCGCGCCGAGGAAACGGCTCTCGGTACGGATGCCCCGGCCCTGGGCGACCTCGGCGATGTTGGCCGCTGGCTCGACTCCGAGCACCGGTACGCCCCGGGCGACGAAGTGCTGGAGCAGGTACCCGTCGTTGCTGGCCACCTCGGTGACCAGGCTCTCCGCCCCCAGGCCGAGCGTTTCGACCATGGTGTCGGCGTACCGCCGGGCGTGCGCCACCCAGGAGTCCGAGTAGGAGGAGAAGTAGGCGTAGTCGGAGAAGATCTCCTCGCCGGGGACGTACGCCGGCAGCTGCACGAGCAGGCACTCTGGACAGATCCGTACGTGCAGCGGGTAGAAGGTCTCGGCGCTGTCCAGCCGCTCAACCGGCAGGTAGCTTTCACACAATGGCGACATTCCGAGATCAACAAAGGTCTCAGTCAATCCAGTGGAGCACAGCCGACATTCGGCAAGGGTCATGCCCAATCACCCCGAATATGAATCGGATTACCGGCGCGTCCAGCCACACGCTCCGGTCACGCTAGCCAGGCGACCCAGGTGGCGGAGGGTTCAGTAAGAAGTCCGACAATAGGCCGGCCCACCAGCGGGGTCTCAATAAACTCGCCTTCTCAATTCCGATCACAATTCGGGAGCCCTGCCGTGCGTGTTCTCGTGACCGGCCATCATGGTTATCTCGGCAGCGTCCTCACCCCGATGCTCCAAGCGGCCGGGCACGAGGTGACCGGGCTGGACGTCGACCTCTACGCGGACTGCCTGCTGGGTCCGGCTCCGGCCGAGGTGCCGACGCTCCGGCTCGACCTACGCGACGTGCTCCCCGAGCACTGTGCCGGTTTCGACGCGGTATGCCACCTGGCCGCACTCTGCAACGACCCGATCGGCAACATCGACCCGGAGCTGACCTACGACGTCAACCACCGGGCCACCCTGCGGTTGGCGGCAGCGGCGAAGGCGGCCGGGGTGCCGCGTTTTCTCTTCTCCTCCTCGTGCAGCCTCTACGGGGCCGGGCTGGACGACCGGCCGTTGACCGAGGACGCCGGGTTCGCCCCGGTCACCCCGTACGGCGACTCGAAGGTCCGCGCCGAGCAGGGCCTGACCGGGCTCGCCGACGACGACTTCTCCCCGGTCTTCCTGCGCAACGCCACCGCGTACGGCTTCTCGCCCCGGTTACGGGGCGACCTGGTGGTCAACGATCTCGCCGCGCACGCGCTGCTCACCGGCGAGGTGCGCCTGCTCTCCGACGGTTCGGCCTGGCGACCGTTGGTGCATGCCGAGGACATCTGCGCCGCCTTCCTGGCGCTGCTGGAGGCACCCCGCGAGGTGGTGCATGGCCGGGCGTACAACGTGGGGCTCAGCACCGAGAACTACCTGATCCGGGACGTCGCTGAACTGGTCGCCGAGGTGGTCGACGGCTCGACGGTGACCTTTGCCGGGGGCGCCTCGGCCGACGCCCGTAACTACCGGGTCGACTGTGACCGGATCGCCGCCGAGGTCCCCGGCTTCCAGCCCCGGTGGACGGTACGCAAGGGGGTCGAGGAGCTGGTCGAGGCGTACCAGCGGCACGGGCTGACCCTGGCCGACTTCACCGGTGACCGGCACCAGCGGTTACGCCGCATCCGGACGCTGCGTTCCGCCGGCCGGATCGACTCCGCCCTGCGCTGGACCGGTGGAGTGCCGGCGTGATCCGGCCCGGCGGGCGGGCCGACCAGCTCGGCGGGGCCCGGATCTGCGACGCCTGTGGCGGCACCGTGCTGGTGCCCTTCGCCGACCTGGGCGAGATTCCGGTCTTCTGCGGGGTGCACTGGGGCAGCCCGGCCGAGGCGCTCGCCTCGCCGTTGGGGACCATGTCGCTGGCCTACTGCCCGGACTGTGCCTACGTCCGTAACATCGCCTTCGACCCGTCCGCCCTGGTCTACGACACGACCATGGACACCAACCTGCACCACTCCCCCGCGTTCCAGTCGTTCTCCACCGAGCTGGTCCGGCACCTGGCCGGACGATATCCACTACGCGGGGCGACGGTGCTGGATGTCGGCTGTGGCCAGGGCGAGTTCCTGCGCGAGCTGTGCCACGTCGCTGACTGTCGGGGGGTGGGCTACGACCAGATGTACGCCGGTCCGGTCGGCCCGGACCCGTCCGGCGCGATCTTCCACAGCGGACCGGCACCGCTGGACGACCGGCTTCCGGCGTTCGACTTCGTCACCTCCCGGCACTGGTTCGAGCACCTCGACGACCCGTACGGCTTCCTGGTACGGCTTCGGGAGCTGGCCGGTGACCGGCCGGTGCACGGCTACCTGGAGGTGCCGGACGCCGGCTACGACCTGGCCACCGCCGGCTGGGAGGTGATCTACCCGCACGTCTCCTACTTCGACGGCCATTCGTTGTGCCGGATCGTGGAGCGGGCCGGCTGGCGGGTGGTGGCTACCGGGCCGCTCTTCTCCGGGATGTTCCGGTACGTCGAGATCGCAAGCAAGGTGCCGGCCTCGGCCGTCCGCACCGAGTTGCCCGGCCCGGCCGACCGGGACCGCCAGCTCGACTCGATCGCGGGCTTCGCCGACCGGCACGCGACCGAACGCGAGCGGTGGCGCTCGGTCATCGACCGGGCGCTGGCTGCGGGTGACCGACCGGTGCTGTGGGGGGCCGGCTCCCGGGGGGTGCAGTTCCTGCATCTGGCCGACCCGGCGGGGCGGTTGGCCGCGGTGGTCGACGTCAACCCCCGCAAGTGGGGCCGCTATCTGCCGGTGACCGGGCATCGGGTGACTTCCCCCGAAGCGCTCGCCACGCTGGGCACGCGCACGGTCATCGGGACCAATCCGGCTTATCGTAACGAGATCGGCGCGACGCTGCGGGAGCTCGGCGTCGAGGCCGAACTGCTGATCGCCTGAGCGGGAGGGCGCAATGGCCGGTACGCCCCCGGTGACTCCCGGCACCCCCCGGGTCAGCCTCGGTGTCCCCCTCTACAACGCCGAGCGCTATCTCGAAGGCTGTCTGGATGCCCTGCTCGCCCAGGACTACCGGGATTTCGAGATCATCGTCAGCGACAACGCCTCGACCGACCGGACCTGGGAGATCTGCCAGCGGTACGCGGCCAACGATCCCCGCATCCGGCTCTATCGGAACCCCCGCAACTTCGGCGGGCACGTCAACTACGCCCGGGTCGTCGAGCTGGCCCGGGGCGAGCTGTTCAAGTGGGTGGCCTACGACGACGTCTGTCTGCCGTCCTATCTGAGCACCTGCGTGGCCGCGCTCGACGCCGCCGGTGAGCGGGTGGTGCTGGCCTATCCCCGTACCGTGCTGATCGACGAGGCGGGCGCGATGATCGGCCCGTACGCCGATGGCATGCACCTGCGCGACCACCGGCCCTGGCGACGGGTGGCCGGGGTCGCCCAACACCTCAGCCTCTGTCACGCCCACTTCGGAGTGTTCCGACTCTCGGCACTACGGCGGACCGGGATGATCCGACCGTTCCTCTCCTCCGACTACACGCTGCTCGCCGAGGTGGCCCGGCTCGGCGAGATCCACGAAGTGGACCAGCCGCTCTTCCAGCGCCGGATGCACGGGGCCTCCACCCGACAGGCCAAGGACAGCACGCCCGCCTCCGCCCTGGCCTGGTACGGACAACAGGACGGCCGGGTTCGGGCACCCCGACTCCGGATGCTGATGGAGACCCTGCGCATGCTCTCTACCGGCGAACCCCGGCTGACCACCCGGCTCAGCTCCGCAGTGGCGTTCCTCGCCATCTGGTGGGCGCGGCGGATCCGGGTACGACTCGGCCGCTGGCGACGCCGGCTGACCCGACGGTTCCGGGCCACCACCACGTCGAGCGGTGCCTTCTAGTGCGCGGCGCCACGTCCGCCGCGCCGAGCAGCCCGGCCAGCGCACCGCCACAGGGTCGGGTCCGGTCCGCGATCGGCTGGTCGTACCTGCTCACCGCGGGCCGGGTCGGCTCCTCCATCGTGGTGACGTTCCTGCTGGCCAAGCTACTCGGGCCCAGTGAGTTCGGGCTGGTGGCAATGGCTACCGTCTTCATCACCGTCGCCCAGACCGTCATCCAGCAGGGCCTGGTCGCGGCGATCGTGCAACGGGACCAGCTCACCTCCCAACACCTCGACGCCGCCTTCGTCGTCCTGCTCCTCACCGGGCTGGGCGTCAGCCTGCTCACGGCGGCGGCGAGTCCCCTGTGGGCGCTGATCAACCGCGCCCCCGAGCTGACGGTGATCTGTCTGGCACTCTCCCCGCTGGTGCTGATCCAGGGCATGGGCATCGTGCCCGAGGCGGTACTGCGCCGCGAGCTGCAATTCCGGGCGATCGCCATCCGGACCCTGCTCGCCGCAGTACTGAGCGGCGTCGTCGGGGTGGCGCTGGCGCTGGCCGGGGCCGGCATCTGGGCGCTGGTCGGTCAGCAACTGGTCAACGCGTTGGTGAGCCTCGTCGTACTCTGGGTGGTCTGCCCCTGGCGGCCGAGCCGCCGACCCCGGCTCGGTGCCATCCGGGAACTGTGGGCCTTCTCCGCGCATGCGGCCAACGCCGGCCTCGGCTCGTTGATCAGCTCCCGGGCGGACATCATCTTCACCGGTATCTTCTTCGGTCCGGTCGCCACCGGCATCTACCGGCTCGCCGCCCGACTGCCCGACATGCTGGTCGACGTCACGGTCCGATCGATCCAGCAGGTGGCGCTGCCGTCGCTGTCCCGGCTGCAACAGGACCGGACCGCGTTCGCCGCCCATCTGGTCCAGTTGCAGCACCTGGGGGCGGTCGCCGGCCTGCCGGTGCTGGGCGTGCTGGCGGCCACCGCCGAACCCCTGGTGACGTTCCTCGGTCCGCAGTGGGCCGGCACCGAGATCCCACTGCAACTGCTCTGTCTCTTCGGTGCCGTCAACGTCTACGGGGTGCTGCTCGGCCCGGCCCTCCAGGCGATCGGTCGACCAGCGAAGCTCGCCGCGATCCTGTGGAGCCGAGGTGTCCTCGGGGTGGCCACCCTGGCCGCCGTCGGCACGCTCATGACCAGTGACGACGCGGTGGCCCAGGCAACCGCAGTGGCGTTGGCCGGGATCGCGATACAGCTGGTCGTCAACGCGGCGGCGGTCTGGGTCACCGTGCACCGGGCGGTGGGTGCCTCGGTGGCCCGGTTCCTCGCCCCGACCGGGCCGGCGGTCCTGGCCGCCCTGGCCGCCATAGGAGTGCCGGTGGCCGCCGACCGGCTCGGGTTCGCCACCGGACCCCCACTGCTGGATCTGTTGCTGGTCGGCGGCACCGCCGGCCTGATCGCCGTGGCGGTGCTGGGGAGCACCGACCGGCGACTGCGCCGGCTGGTGGTCGTCCGGCTCCGAGCCGTCCGCCGTGCCCAGCCGACGCAGCACGTCACCCCGGCTAGGGTGCCGGCGGAGTGAAGACGATCGCCCGGCCGTTGACCAGCACCGGTTGGTTCACCGAATACTGTGTCGCGTCCGTACCGGTCGGGTCTTCGATGCCGACCGTCGCGGAGTCACCCTTCTCCCGGCCCTTGGTGCTCAGGTCCGCGTACTGGAAGGTGAGCTGTCCCGACTCCGCGATGACCACCCCGAAGGTGATCCGTGCCGACGACGAGCCGTAGAGGCCGATGTTGCGCCACTCGACCACGAACTGTCGCTCCGGCGCGGCCCCGACCAGCGCCGTCCGGATCGACGAGTCGGCGCGTACCACCAGGTCGTCCCAGAACGGATGGATCGCGGCATTCGGGGCAGCCGGGTCCGGCAGCGGCGTGTTCACCCCCCAGGAGCGGACCGGGTCCTGGAACGACATCCGCCCGTTCACGTCTATCCAGGCGCTGGTGTAGCGCTGACCGTAGAAGGTGACCGGGAAGGGCAGCTCCACCCGGGTCACTGCCTCGTCACCGGCCAACGGCAGCACCGTCTGATCGGCCGGTACGAACGGCACACCGCCGACCGTCGTACAGGTGTAGCCGAAGCTGTCCCCGCAGCCCGGGGCACCGGTGAAGGTCGCCGTGTAGGTCGTCGCCGTCTCCGGCGCGGTCACCACGTGCGTGCGGGCTCCCCCGTCGGACCAGTTGGCGAAGGTGTAGCTGCTGCTGCGGTACGCCTGCGGATCCGGGGCACTGAGCGTGGTGGTCGCCCCGACGATCACCTGCCGGGTGGCCGGCGTGGTCAGGTTGGTGCCGTCCAGGTTGAGTTGCAGCCCGCTCGGCTCGCTGGCCAGGGTGAGGCTGACCGTACGCGGGTCCAGCCGTACCGTCGTGCTGGCGGTCAGCCCGCTGCTGTCCGTAGCGGTCAGGGTCAGCTCCAGGTACGACGGGTATTCGTGGTCCGGGGCCAGGAACGAGCCGCCGGCGACGGCCGCGATGTCCTGCACCACATGGGTGTGGCAGTTGTCCGGTGCGGTGCAGTGCCGGTTGATCAGGTGCCAGGTGAGCGCCGATGGGGGCAGCTCACCGTCCTGGGCGTCGGTGGCGTGTCCGGAGTACGTGATCCCCTGGCCGACCACCCAGTTCAGCGCGGCGGTCGGTGAGTCGATCACCGGCACCGGGGCGTCCGTACCGACCATGATCTGCACCGTCGCGGTGTCCGTCCGACCGGCGGCGTCGGACACCCGCAGCTTCGCCTGATAGGTGCCGACCGTCGGATACGTATGGTTCGCCGTGGCTCCGGTCGCATCGAAGGTGCCGTCACCGGTGAAGTCCCACTGGTAGGTCAGGATCTCCCCCGGGTCCGGATCGGTGGAGCCGGTCGCGTCGAATTCGACGGCCAGCGGGGCGCTGCCCGAGGTTGGGGTGGCCTTCGCCATCGCCACCGGCGGCTGGTTGCCCGAGCTGTAGTGGAAGCGGCGCACGCTGCCGCCGGCCAGGTCCACGTAGTAGAGGTCGTTGTCCGGGCCGACGACCAGGTCCACCGGCCCGGCGGCGGTAGCCGAGAAGGCGACGATGTCGGCCGGATCCGGCACCCCGTCGGCACCGGCCCGCATCGCCCAGATGCAACCCCGGGCGTAGTCGGCGAAGAACATCGCGCCCGCGTACTCCGGCGGGTAGCTGCCGCCGCTGCGCGGATAGAAGGCCACCCCGGACGGGGACGAGCCACCGGTCGGGCAGTCGTCGCCGGCCGCGACCTGCTGGCTGTGCGCGTACGTGTAGTGCGGGGGCGTGACCGTACCGGCGGGCGCGGTGTAGAGGCTGCTGCACAGCTCAAGCCCGGCGGCCCGGTAGCCGTTCTGCCGGACGTTGCCCTCATAGCAGGGCCAGCCGTAGTTGCGCACCGGTCCGGCGGTCGGGTCGGCGATCCGGTTGATCTCCTCCCAGACACGCCACCCCACGTCGCCCAACCAGACCTCGTCGGTGCCCGGCCGGAACGCCCAGCGGTACGGGTTGCGCAGCCCGTAGGCCACGATCCGACGGGTGTTGGCGTCGGCGCTGCTCGCCCACGGGTTGTCCGGCAACGCGGCCCCGGTGGTCGGGTCGATCCGGATCAACGTCCCGGAGAGCCCGGTCGGGTCGGCCGGGGTACGGACGTCCTGCGACCGCAGCGCGCCGCCCTCGGCGGTGGGCGGGGTCATCGCCCCGCCGACCGGTGCCGGCGGGTCACCGCACGGGTTGGTCGGGTTGCCGGCCTGACCGTAGTCGGTGAAGGTGCCCGACGCCCCATCCCCGCCCGTGACGTAGAGGGCGCCATCCGGCCCGAAGGCCAGGTCACCGATGGAGTGGCTCTCGATCTGCTGGCACCAGTCGTGCAGCAGCACCTGCTCGGTCCCGGTCATCACGTTGCCGTCGGCCCGGAGCCGGGAAACCCGGCTGCTGGCCGGGCAACTGCCGATCGCCGCGCAGGCGTCGTGGTACGTCGGTGCACTGCCGCCGATCACCCCGTCGTAGCTGTAGCTGACGTACACCCACGGGTCGGCGGGGAAGTCCGGGGCCAGGGCCAGCCCGATCAGCCCCAGGTCCTCGAAGTCGTAGACCTTGGACCGGAGGTCGGCGAAGACCGTGGCGGTGGTGTCGGAGAGACCGTCGAAGACCTTGATGATCCCGTTCTTCTGCCCGACGAAGATCCGCCCGTCCGGCGAGAAGACCAGCTTGGTCGGTCGGGTCAGGCCCGAGAAAACCACCTGCTGGGTGAAACCGGCCGGTGAGGTGGCCTGCGCCGGCCGCTCGTCGCCGGACGACAGTCCGACCGTCATGGATCCGCCGAGGACGAACGCCAGCATCGTTGACAGTGTTCGTCGTACCGCACCTGACATGGTCGCCCCCATCCCCACGGCCCGCGCCACCCTCGAATTCGACGCGTTTTGCCTGGTCACAGGATCAGGGCAGGGAGGATGGGTCGGCTGTCAGCTGGCGGACCGTGGGTGCTCGTCCGACCAGCCACACTTAACGACCACTCAGTAGGGTGCGGAGGGCCGGGAGGTCGGGTGGGCGCTCCGTTCGCCCACCCGACCCCGGCTACCTGACTCGCCGCGACTACGGCGTACTCGGTGGTGGGGTGAAGACCACGGCGGTGCCGTTACGGAGACTGGGCTGGTCGGTCGAGTAGCTCAACGCCACCGCACCCGTGCCGTCCTCGATCGCCACCGTCGCCGAATCACCCCGCTCCCGCCCCTTGGTATTCAGGTCCGCGTAGTGGAACGTCACCTCGCCATCCGGGGCCAGCACCGCCGCGAAGGTGATCCGCGCCGAGGTGGATCCGTAGAGCCCGATGTTGCGCCACTCCACCACGAACCGTTGCTCCGCTCCCGTACCGACCAGTGCGGTCCGGATGCTGGAGTCGTCCCGTACCACCAGGTCGTCCCAGAACGGATAGAGCGCCGCGTTGGGTCGGTCGATGCTCGGCACCGCCGTGTTGACCGCGGACGGTCCCTCCGGCTCGACGAAGGAGAGGAATCCGTTGGTGGAAACCCAGGCGGCGGTGTGGGTCTGCCCGTACAGCGGGAAGCCGAACGGCAGCTCGACCCGGGTCGCGGCATCGTCCCCGGTCAGCGGCAGCACCGTCTGGTCCGCCGGGACGAACGGCCGGGCGGTGGTCGTCGCACAGGTGTAGCCGGCGGCGTCGGCACAGCCCGGTGCGCTGGTGTAGGTCGCGGTGTACGTCGTCGCCGTCGCCGGGGCGGTGATCACGTGCGTCCCGGCACCGTCATCGGACCAGCTGGCAAAGGTGTGGGTCAGCCCATCGGCGCTCTGCGGACTCGGCGCGCTGACCGTGTTGGTCGAGCCGACGATCACCGTACGACTGAACGGGGTGAGGGCCGTTGACGGCCCGACGCTGAGCCGCAGGCCGGGCGGATCGGTGGCGAAGTTGAGCTGCACCGTCTCCGGGTCCAGCCGGCGCACCACCGTGTCGGTGAGCCCCTCCTCGTCGGTGGCGGTCAGCTCCAGCTCCAGATAGGACGGATACTCGTGGTCCGGCGCGACGAACGAGCCGGCCGTCACCCCCCGCCACTCCTGCAGCGGGTGGGTGTGGCAGTTGTCCACCGACTCGCAGTGCCGCATGCTCAGCCGCCAGGACAGGCCAGACGGCGGCACCGTCCCCTGCTGTGGATCGGTGGCGTGCCCGGAGAAGGTCAGCCGGTCCCCCACCCGCCACCGGGTCTGGCTGGTCGGTGTCTCCACCACCGCGCTGGGCGCGCTGTTGCCCGGCTGGATCTCGACGGTCGCCGTACCGGTGACCCCGAGCGTGTCGGTGACGGTCAACGTCGCGGTGTAGTGACCGTTGGCCGGGTACGTGAACCGGGCGGTGGGCGTGGTCGCGTCGACCGTACCGTCGCTGGTGAAGTCCCAGCGGTAGGTCAGCCGGCCGACATCGGCCGGATCGGCGTCGGTGGAGGAGGTGCCGTCGAAGTCGACGGTGAGCGGGGCGGGTCCGCTGGTGGGCGTGGCCTCGATCCGGGCCACCGGCGGCTGGTTGCCCGGGTAGTAGCGGATCCGGCGGACCGTACCGCCGCCGAGGTCGACGTAGTAGAGCTCGGCACCGGGGCCGATGGCCAGGTCGACCGGGCTCGCCGCGGCCTGGCCGAACGCCTCGATGTTGCCCGGGGCGGGTAGACCACCGGGGGTGCTCGGCCGCATCGCCCAGATGCAGCCGCGCGAATTGTCGGCGAAGAACAACGCACCCGCGTACGCCGCCGGGTAGGTGCCGCCCGAGCCGGGATAGAAGGCGAGCCCGGAGACCGCGTCACCGCCCTGGGCGCAGTTCTCCCCGGGCACCACCTCGGCGCTGTGGTGGTACGTGTAGTACGGCGTCGTCTGGCCGGCCCCGCTGTAGAGGGTCTCGCAGAGGTTCAGGTTGGCGTTGTCGTAACTGGACATCCGGCCCGCACCCTCGTAGCAGGGCCAGCCGAAGTTGGTGGGTGCGGCGGTCGGATCGACCAGCCGGTCGACCTCTTCCCAGGCGTTCCACCCGACGTCCCCCAGCCACACCTCGTTGGTGCCCGGTCGGATGGCCAGTCGGTACGGGTTACGCAGGCCGTACCCGACGATCCGGCGGGTGTTGGCGTCGGCGGAGCCGGCCAGCGGGTTGCCCGGCGCGGCGGCACCGGTGGCCGGGTCGAGCCGCAGCACGGCACCGTCCAGGCCGGTCGGATCACCGGTGGTACGCACGTCCTGGGAGCGCAGTGCGCCGCCCTGGGCGGTCGGCGGGGTCATCGTGCCACCGGGCGGGTCCCCGCATGGGTTGATCGGGTTGCCGAGCTGCCCGTAGTCGGTGGCGCTGAAGCTGGCCCCGTCGCCGGCGCTGACGTACAGCATGCCGTCCGCGCCGAAACCGAGGTCGCCGATGGAGTGACTGGGGTACTGCTGGCACCAGTCGTGGATCAGCACCTGTTCATTACCGGTCATGACGTTTCCGCTGGCCTGGAGCCGGGATAGTCGCCCGGTCACGATGCACCGGCCGTTGTTGGCGTCCCCGCAGGTGTCGTTCCAGACCGGGGCGGTCTGGCCGGGTGGGGCGTCGTAGGTGTAGAGCACGTAGACCCAGGGCGTGGTAGGGAAGTCGGGGGGCAGGGCCAGCCCGAGCAACCCCCGGTCCCACTGGTTGTGCACGTTGCGGGAAAGATCAGCGAAGATCGTCGGACTGGTGTCGGCGAGGTCTTCGAAGATCTTTATCCGTCCGTTCTTCTCCGCGACGAACACTCGCCCGTCCGACGCGAACTCGATGTTCGTCGGCTGTTCGAGACCACTGAAGACAACCTGTTCCTGGAAACCGTTGGGCAGGGTCACTGCCGCTGCTGCCGGAACTCGCATCGGTACGACGAGAGCGACGAGCAGTGCCACTGCGAAAAAGAGTCGGAACGTACGGCGCAGGCGCATATTCCACCCCTCCAGAGACACGGAGCGGGCACGGGCCCACACCGGCCACCGGTGACCGCCACGGGCGGCAGGCACAGGCTAACCAGTCACCCCACGGAAAGCGACATGTCTTTACTGGCAGGAATTCTCGTCACCGACAATCGAAGTGCGTTGACCTCCACAATCGTCAATGCGGCAGCCCGATAGACCTATTCACATTCAGATAATCGAATGAACAGGCAATCCTCCGACCAGGTTTCGTCATGTAAACAAGCCGACAGCACTCGCGAATCAGCGTCCTTGCTCCGTGCGCCTCGGTAGCGCAGTCTCGCAGAGGGCATTGTCGCAGAGGGCATTGTCGCGGGCCCAGGTCACCGAAGCCCTCCACGCCGAGCCGATGGGAGCAGTTGATGGTCGACCGATCCCCGCACATCGTCATCGTGGTGGTCAATCTGCCCGTGGAGCGGGACCGTCGGGTGATCCGAGAGTGTCAGGCACTGGAATCGGCCGGCTACCGGGTCAGTGTCATCTGCCCCCGTGGGCCGGGCCGGCCACGGTTGGTCCCCGGCACCGAGGCCAGCCGGATCCATTCCTTTCCCCAGCCACTCGCCGGTTCCGGGGTGCTCTCCTTCGCCGCCGAGTTCGCCTGGGCGCTGACCGCGGTCACCGTACGACTGGCCGGGATCATGGCGCGCGACCGGGTCGACGCCGTACAGGCCTGCAATCCGCCGGACATCTTCTGGATACCCGGCCTGCTGATGCGGATGCTGGGCCGTCCGTTCGTCTTCGACCACCACGACCTGAGCCCAGAGCTGTACGAGTGCAAGACCGGCCGCCCAAAGCCAGTGATGCTGCGCATCCTGCGCCTGTTGGAGAAGGCATCCTGGCGGATCGCCTCGGCGGTCGTCTCCACCAACGAGTCGTACCGGGACCTGGCGATCAGTCGGGGCGGCTGCGATCCGGACCGGGTCGTGGTGGTCCGCAACGGCCCGACCATCGCGGAGGTCGACGCCAGCGGAATCGAATTCGCGTCGCCCGCCGAGCCGGGCTGGACCAGCGGCCCGAACCTGGCCGGCCGGACCAAGCGGATCGTCTACCTCGGTGTGATCAATCCGCAGGACCATGTCGAGGTCGCCGTCCTCGCCGCCGAGCAACTCGTCGCGCTACGCGGCGCGGACGACTGGCAACTGCTGATCGCCGGGGACGGAGACTGTCTACCGGAACTTCGCCGACTCGCCGACGAGCGCGGACTCGCCGACGTGGTGCGGTTCACCGGATGGTTGGATGCCGCCGAGGTGGGTGCGCTGCTACGGTCCGCGACGCTGGCGATCCAACCGGACGCGCCAACCAGAATGGCCGAGCTGTCCACAATGGCAAAGACCGTGGAATACGTCGCTCGGGGCGTACCGGTCGTCGCGGTCGACCTGTTGGAGACGCGACGCACCGCCGGATCGGCCGCCAGTTACCTGCCGACCGGAAGCCCCGACGAGTTCGCCAAGGCGCTCGACCAGTTGCTCAACGACGCGGCGGCCCGCAACGCGATGCGAGTAGCGGGTCGCCGCCGTTTCGTCGAGCGACTCGCCTGGGACCACCAGGTCCGGTCGTACATCCGACTGTGGAACCAATTGCTCCCGCACCACAGGGCTGGTCACCGGTCAGTCGCGTACAGTGACGGAGTTGACGCCGCGTCCCCGATCTCGGGCCGGTCCCACTAATCACTAATCCCGACAGCTCACCCGCGCCTCCGAAGGGGTCGGCACCATGGACCTTCTCGACCTGCTGAAGCTCATGTTTCGGCGGTGGTACGTCACGGCACCCGTGATCGTCCTGACCCTTGGCGCGGCACTCGTGCTCGGTGCCTCGATCCAGCCCGAATACAAGACCGAGGCGGCTGTCCTCCTTGTTCCGCCCACCACCGCTACCGCACCCGCACCCAACGCCAGCCCGCAACCGGGCAACCCGTGGCTGCGCGTCGGCGAGAACGCGATGGCCCAGGCCGTACAGATCGCCGTCTCCGCGCACGACGCGCGTACCCAGGTGGTGGCCGCCGGTGGTGACCCGAGCTACGAGGTTGGCCTGGTCAACCGCAGTTCCATCCTGACCATCGAGGTCACCGCGTCGACCCACGCCAGCGCCCTGGCGACGGTCACCTCGGTGACCAAGCTGATCGAGGAGGTGGTCGCCAGCAAGCAGGCCGAATACCAGCCTCGGGCCGGCGAGCAGATCACCACCGAAATCCTCGACCCGGGCCTGAACATCACCCAGTCCCGGTCCAATGTGTTCCGCGCGCAGATCGTGGTGGCGGCGATCGGCCTGCTGTTGGCCACCGCGGCGGCGGTCGGCTACGACGCCCTCCAGCGACGCCGGGCCACCGCGCGACAGAACAGCCAGCGGGCGGCGCGTACCCCGCTGAACTGGAACACCGGTCAGGCAGCCGTCGGGCCCCGCCGGCCGAGCCCGACCCCGTCGGCGCGCCCGAGACCCGACGCCACCAGCGCACCACCGGTCGATACTCGGACGCACAGCCGGGACACCAACAATCCACGCAACGCCCCGGACCCGAATCCGCCTCAGCAGTCCGACGACACGATCCTGCTCTCCACGGTCCGCGGTCCGGTCGAGGACTCGACCACCCCATGACAACGCGCTGAGGATGCGGGCGACGTGCCGACCTACCTCTCCACCCGGAGATCAGCCACCGTCTACGACGGGATCACCCCCGCCGTACACCACTTTCCGGACGCGACCGCCGGCCTCGTCATCGCGGTCATCCTCGCCTACCTACTGCCGTCCCGACTGATCTTTCCGCCCCTGAGCGACCTCGGTAAGCCAGGCATCATGCTCGGCTTCGGACTGCTCGTCTGGTGGGCGTTGAGCCGCCTGCACCCGGCGCTGGTCACCCGGGGCCGGCAGCCGATGCGCTGGGCCATCGCGATCTACCTGGTCACCATCGGTACGTCGTACATCGCCGCGCAGTCGCGGGGCATGCCCGGTCTGGAGTCCAACGGCCTACACCGCGCCGTACTCATGGCGTTCGCCGGAGCCGGTGTGTTGCTCGCCGCCGCCGACGGGGTGCTCACCCGGAAGCGGATCGACCACGTACTGCGCTGGATCTCCTGGGGCGCCACGGTCATGGCACTCTTCGCCCTGAGCCAGTTCATCCTCCGGATCGACCTGACCAACTACCTCAAGCTGCCGCCGGTGCTGATGTTCCAGCGGGACCTGATCGGCTTCGACGCCCGTGGCGGCGGTGGCCTGGTCCGGGTCGCCGGGACGGCCGGCCACTACATCGAGTTCAGCGTACTGATGGTGATCGGTCTCATCGTCTCGATCCACTACGCCAGGTTTTCGACCAGCCGGCGCAACCGGCAGATCTACGGCACGCTGGCGATCATCCAGGCCAGCGTCATCCCGATCTCGCTGTCCCGCACCGGGGTGCTGGCGCTGGCCGCCGCCATCCTGCTGTTCATCATGATCTGGCCGCTGCGCACCACGTTCAACGTACTCGTGATCGGCTGCTTCCTCGCGGCGATGATCCAGGTCGTCCGGCCGGGGCTGCTCGCCACCCTGCGGGCGCTGATCTTCGCTGGCGAGAACGACCCGAGCGTGCAGGGCCGACTGGAGGACTACGAGTTCGTCGCGCCCTACATCAGCGAACGGCTCTGGTTCGGCCGAGGGCTCGGCACCTGGCTGCCGGAGCTCTACCAACTGCTCGACAACCAGTGGCTGGTCACGCTGGTCAGCACCGGGGTGGTCGGTGTGGCCGGGCTCGCCCTGTTGTTCCTGATCGGCGTGGTGGTCGCCGGCCGGGTCCGCCGGTTCGCGCTGCGTCCCCGCGACCGGGACCTGGCCGCCGTCCTGGCGGTGTCGCTCGGCGTCGCCGCCGTCACCGCCTTCACCTTCGACGCGCTCTACTTCTCGACCTACTTCCTCACCGTGCATCTTCTGCTCGGACTCGCCGGCGCGTTGTGGCGAGTGACCCGGGCGGAGCGAGTCAACCAGAGCGAGGCGCCGTGACCGGGATCGACATTCTCATGATCACCTACGACCGGCCGGAGTACGTCCGGCTCTCCCTGCCCCACCTGCTCGCCACCTGCCCGCCGGACGCCCGGGTCTGGCTGTGGCACAACGGCACCGACCAACCCACGCTCGACGCGGTCGCGGAACACCTGGACCACCCCCGGGTCCACCGTTTCCACCACAGTTCGGTCAACGCCGGGCTGAACACGCCGACGAACTGGCTGTGGCAGGAGTCGACCGGTGACCTGCTGAGCAAGGTCGACGACGACTGCCTCCCCGAGCCGGGCTGGCTGGAGAAGCTTCGGCAGGCCCACGACGACGTACCCGCGTTCGGCGTGATCGGCACCTGGCGGTTCCCCGACGAGGACGCCGACGAGACGCTGATCGCGGCGAAGCTGGCCGACTATCCGGGCGGGCACCAACTGCTGCGCAACCACTGGGTCCAAGGCAGCGGCTACCTGCTCAAACGCGAGATGGTGCGGCAGACCGGCCGGCTCGGCGACGACGACTCGTTCAGCACCTGGTGCCTGCGGGCCGCCCGGCACGGCTGGATCAACGGGTGGTACCACCCGTTCCTGCGCGAGGACCACATGGACGACCCACGCAGTCCACGCACGATCTACCGTACCGACGCCGACTTCATGGCCCGTCGACCGTTGTCCGCCCGCCGGACCGGTGTCACCACCGTCGCGGAGTGGACCGAGCAGATGCGCCACTCCGCCCGGGTCGTCCAGGCTGCCTCGCTGGACCTGCGCGAATACCAGGGCTGGCGGCTGCGTCGCCGTACCGCCGCCCGCCGGATCCGGCTCGCCCTGACCGGACGAGCCCCATGGTGACCCCTGCTCACCCGGACCGGACGAGCCCCATGGTGACCCCGGTAGGCGGGCCGGGCGCGGGGCCGGCTGGCGGGGCGGGCATGGCCCCGACCGGCCGGGCCGACTCGGGGCCGATCAGTGTGGTCATCCCCGCGCACAACGAGGAGGCGGTGCTCGGCTCGTGCCTGCGCCGGCTCCTTGAGGACGCCAAGCCCGGCGAGTTCGAGGTCGTCGTGGTCCCCAACGGCTGCACCGACGGCACCGCGGCGGTGGCCCGCTCCTTCGCCGGGGTCACCGTGCTCGAACTGGCCGCGTCGTCGAAGGCCACCGCACTGAACGCGGGCGACCAGGCGGCCACCGGATTTCCACGGATCTACCTCGACGCCGACATCCAGCTGAGCACCACCGACGCGCGGGCCCTCGCGGCGGCGCTGCAGCCGCCGGGTGCCAACCCGCCACCCGAGCGAACCACGCTGGGCGGAATCAGCGACCGCCCCACCCCGCTCGCCGTGGCCCCGCGCCGGGTGGTGCTCACCACCGGCCGACCACTGCTGGTACGCGCCTACTACGCCATCAACTGCCGCTTGCCGGTCTTTCGGGACGCCCTGATCGGCCGAGGGGTGATCGCGGTGTCCCGGGCCGGGCGGAAACGCTTCGAGCGGTTCCCGGAGACCTTCGCCGACGACCTCTACCTCGACTCGATCTTCCGGGTGGGTGAGCGGATCGAGGTCGCCTCGGCCAGGGCGGCGTCGGAGAGTCCGATGCGGACCCGCGACCTGCTGCGCCGACTGGCCCGGGTCCGGGCCGGCAACGCGGCACTACGCACCATGGACGGTCGGGCACACCCCAGTTCGGGCGGCTCCTGGCTGTTTCACGTGGTGCTTCCCCGGCCCTGGCTGCTGCCGGCCGCGGTCTGCTACGTGGCGCTGACCCTGCTGGCCGAGGCGTCGGCCCGGCGGACTCCGGCCGGTACGACCTGGGGGCGCGACGAGTCGAGCCGGACGATGGCCGGCGGGGGCACCCGATGACCCCACCGGTGGTGAGCCTGATCGTCGTCTCGTACCAGACCCGGGAGTTGATCCTGCGGGCGCTGTCGATGCTGCGGGCGTCCCACCCGACCGTGCCGTACGAGGTGATCGTCGTTGACAACGCCTCCACCGACGGTTCGGCCAATGCCGTGGCCGACGCGTTCCCGGACGTCCGGGTGGTCCGGCTGGCACACAACGTCGGCTTCGCTCGGGCGGTCAACGTGGGGGCGGAGCAGGCCACCGGAGACTGGCTGTTGCTGCTCAACCCGGACACCGAACCGGTCGGTGACGTACTCGGTGAGCTGGTGAGGTTCGCCCGTGCCCATCCGGCGCACCGGATCTACGCTGGCCGGACGTTGCACGCCGACGGTACGGACGACGGGCGGTCGGTCTTCGCCCTGCCGTCACTCTGGGCGTACGTCTGCTTCGCCACCGGTTTGTCCACAGTGCTTCGTTGCTCCCCGCTCGCCAACCCGGAGGAGCTGCCCAAGCGGGATCGGACGGCTGGCGGCCCAGTGCCGGCCGCCTCCGGTTGTCTGCTGCTGATCGAACGGGCGCTCTTCATCGAACTCGACGGCCTCGCCCCGGACTACTTCATGTACAGCGAGGACATCGACTTCTGCGCCCGCGCCACAGAGCGTGGCGCGGGCCCGGCGCTGGTGCCATCAGCCCAGGTACGGCATGTTGGCGGGGCATCGTCGACCAGCGTCGGCAAACGGGTCATGGTGCTACGCGGCAAGACGACCTATCTACGGCTGCGCTGGTCCCGGCCCCGGGCCGCGCTCGGCCAGACGCTGTTGGCCACCGGGATCGCCGTACGCGCATTGGGTGCCCGGCTCACTGGCCGCGCCGGTTACTGGCGGGGCGTGTGGGCGCAACGGCGGAGCTGGCTGTCCGGCTGGCCGCCGGTGTCCCAACTGCCCCCAGTCGAGATCCTCGCAGCTGCGCCGAACGCGGAGATCCCCACAGCCCCACCGGACACAGAGATCCCCGCAGCCCCGCCGGACGCGGCGCGTTCGCCTGGACAGCCGGCGAACGCCCCGTAACCACTCCGGGTCGGGCCTGACATCGCCCGAGCCGACCGGCTGCCGGCTATTCCGGGTCGGACCCGGCCGCCCTCGACTGTGCCGGTCCGGGGACCGGACGATCGGCGAACGCGGCCACCGTACGGTCGGCGTAGGCGCTGGCGTCACCGGTCTCCATCGGACCGTCCCAGGTGGTCGGTAGGGGTACCGAAACCGCTGGGTTGACCCGCCGGACCACCTCGTCCAGCACCGTCTCCGCGTCACCGACCCAGAGGTGCTTGGCACCCGGCACCCCGATCACCTCGGCCTGCGGGATCGACGCGAACCGGCGCCGCGCCTCCTCGGGGCGCAGGTAGTCGTCGAACTCGGGCACCAGCGCGGTCAACGGCTTGCCCGACTCGGCCCACACCGTGAGGTCGTCGGCGGTGGAGTAGCGCAGCGGCGGCGAGAGCAGGATCGCCCCGGCGATGGCCGGGTCGCAGCCGTACCGTAGCGCCAGGTCGGTGCCGAACGACCAGCCGATCAGCCATAGGTTGGGCAGCTCGGCGAACTCGGCGTACTCGACTGCCGCCGCCACGTCGTACCGTTCGCCGACCCCGTTGCCGAACTCCCCCTCGCTGGTGCCCCGCAGGCTGCTGGTGCCCCGGGTGTTGAAGCGCAGGACGGCCAGGTTGGCGAGGGCCGGCAACCGCCAGGCCGCCTTGCGGAAGACGTGGCTGTCCATCATTCCGCCGTGGGTGGGCAGCGGATGCAGGCAGATCAGCGTGCCGACCGGGTCCCGGTCGACCGGTCGGGCGAGTTCCCCGACCAGACGCAGTCCGTCGGCGGTGTGCAGTTCGATGTCCTCCCGGTTGCCGGGCAGGATTGAGGAAGCGCGGATGGCGGTGCTCACCGTCCCAGTCTCGCCCCGATCCGCCCGACGCGTCAGCCGGGGCCGGAACAGCGTGACGAAGATCCTGAAGGCACATTCACCCCGCCGGGTTGATCAAGAGCTTTACGTCACGGATCCGCGCGATTGTTGACCTAAATCTCTTGATCAACGGGGCAAGTCGCGGGAGCGGGGCTCCTCAGCCGTGCCGGGGGGCGTTGCGGGAGCGCTGGATCCCGGGGGCCCGGCGGTCTCGGGCCCGCCAGCAACCGGTGTGCCAGTGCCGGCGATCGGTGAGGTCGCCCCGGCCATCCGCCGGCCAGGCCACCACATGCGCCACGCCCGGCCGGATCTCCTGGTCACACCCGGGACACCGGTACGTCTTGATCGCCCCGCCGCCGGGAATGCCGCGTACCTGCCACTCGCCGTCGCGCCAGGACTGCACCGATTCCACGCCCTGTCGGGCCCGCTCGCTGGCGAGCGGCGGATTCTCTGCGGAACGGGGACGGTTGCGACGCGGACTCACGTTCTCCAGGGTACGGGGCGCTCCACATCACGCTTTCCCGCCTTTGTCAGATCACGGTCAGAACATGCTAGATGACTACAAATCGCACTAACGTCGCCCTTAGCGCCAGCAGATAGAGACTGGACGGGAGACGCTGAGGAGGCGCGTCATGTGGGGGAAGCGCATCGCCGCAACGGTCGTGGTGGTGACAATGGCCGTGACTGTCGGGGCAGCTCCGGCCGCATGGGCGGGCGGCGTCGGTGATCCGATGTACGGCGACCTGAACACCGACGGACTACGCGACCGCGCCACGCTCGGCGTCGTTGAGCCGGACCGGTGTGTGGTCAAGGTCGAGCTGGGCAAGCGCGGGGGCGGCTACAAATCGCCAAGGACGTACACCTATCTCGAAGACACCGGCACCGACCCGATCAGCTGCCCGGATCTCGGGGTCGCGGTCGACCTCGGCGGGGACGGTGGCACGGAGCTGGTGCTGGCATGGTTCGCCGGGCGACCGCCGACGGCCGACCACGATCTGCTGGTGCTACGCGACTATCAGCCGACGGCCGGCTTCGACGCCATCCACCAGCCCAGCTATATCGGACTGGCCGACTTCAACGGCGACGGACGGCAGGACGTCTACCAGTGGACCGACCAGGGCGAGGGGTTCGTCACCTACCTGAACACCGCGAGCGGCGGGCTGACCCCCGGTCCGGTCAAGTGGTGCGCCGGGTGGCCCCAGTTCAAGCTCGCCGACTTCAACGGTAACGGCGCGATGGACGTGGTCATCTCGTACGTCGAGGGCTGCGGCGACGCCGCCAGTGGCGTGGTCGTGATCCGGGACGACGGCGTCGCGACCCACATCCGGCGGGAGGCCCCCGGCGAGAACTACTGGTCGGTGGATACCCAGGACCTCAACGGTGACGGCCGGCCCGACCTGATCGTCACCGACAACGGCAGCGACGAGGTCCGGCACTACCTGGGCAACGGGGACTGCACGTTCATCGAGTCGCCTCGGGCGATTCGGGACAAGGTCTCGATCAACGGCAGCCGCAAGACGAAGATCGCGGTGCTCGACAACGACTACGCCACCACGCAGGCGAAGATCAGTGTGGTGACCGCACCACAGCACGGCACGGTCCGGGTGACCAGTGACCGGAAGGTCCTCTACACGCCGAGCCCCGGCAAGGCCATCAGCGACCGGTTCGTCTATCGACTGACCGAGCACGGCCGGACCAGCAACGCCACGGTGAACGTCACCGTCCGGCCCTGACGGCCGGGCGGGGATAGGCCGACCATCGGGAGGTTGGCGTCTCCGATTTCCACGGAGACGCCGACCTTCCCATCGGCTGGCTGCCCGTTGACGGGTCAGCGGTTGGTGTGGTCGCGGAATCCCCGGCCGGTCTTGCGGCCCAGGTAGCCGGCGGTGACCAGGTGCTCCAACAGGGGCGCCGGGGCGAAGCCGGGCTCCCGGGACTCCAGGTACAGCTCCTGCTGGATGGCCAGCGACACATCCAGCCCGACCGCGTCGAGCAGTTCGAACGGACCCATCGGGTAACCGCAGCCGAGCTTCATGGCGTGGTCGACACCATCGGTCGTGGAGTAGTTCGCCTCCAGCATCTTCACCGCGTCGTTGAGGTACGGGAAGAGCAGCGCGTTCACCACGAACCCGGACCGGTCAGCGCAGACCACGCCGGTCTTGCCCAGCGCCGCGCAGACCGCCCGACCGGTCGCCACGGTCTCCTCCGAGGTACGGATGGTGCGGACCACCTCGACCAGCGGCATGACCGGGGCGGGGTTGAAGAAGTGCAGGCCCACCACGTCCGCCGGGCGCTGGGTGGCCATGGCAAGGTCGATAACCGGCAGCGACGAGGTCGTGGTGGCGAGCACCACACCGGGCTTGCAGATCTCGTCGAGGCTGGCGAAGAGCGCCTTCTTGACGCTCAACTCCTCGATCACGGCCTCCACCACCAGGTCGACGTCGGCCAGATGGTCGAGCGTGGCCGACCAGGTGACCCGACCCAGCGCCGCATCCCGGTCGGTTTCGGCGAGCTTGCCCCGGACCACCGCCTTGTTGAGCGAGGTCTTCACCGACTCGCAGACCTTGGCCGACTTCTCCGCGCCGCGAGTCACCGAGACGACCTCGTAGCCGGCGCGGGCGAAGACCTCGATGATGCCGGTGGCCATCGTCCCGGAGCCGACCACCCCGACCTTGTTGATCGCGCGGGCGACGTCGGTGGCCTCGGCCGGCGTCGAGGACGGCGTCTGATCGTCGGGTACGACCACCGGGGAGCCGGGCTTCTCGTAGGTGTAGAAGCCGCGCCCGGACTTACGGCCGAGCAGTCCCGCCGTGACCATCTGCTTGATCAGCGGCACCGGGGCGTGCCGACGGTCCCGGCCACCCCGGCGGTACATGGTGTCGAGGATTTCGTACGCGGTGTCGATGCCGATCAAATCCATCAGAGCCAGCGGGCCCATCGGCAGGCCACAGCCGAGCTTCATCGCGGCGTCGATGTCCTCGCGGGAGGCGTACCGCGACTCGAACATCCCCACCGCGCGGTTGAGATAGCCGAAGAGCAGGGCGTTGGCGATGAAACCGGCCCGGTCGTTGATGGTCACGGCGACCTTGCCGAGCCGGGCGCAGAGGGCCTCGACGTCGGCGACCACCTCGGGCTCGGTGACCACCGTCCGGATCACCTCGACCAGCTTCATGATCGGTGCCGGGTTGAAGAAGTGGACGCCGACGACCTGGTTGGGCCGATGGGTGGCGACGGAGATCTCGGTGACGCTCAACGAGGAGGTGTTGGTGGCCAGGATGGCTTCGGGCTTGCAGATGCGGTCCAGCTCGCCGAAGATCCGCTGCTTGAGGTCGAGGTGCTCGGGCACTGCCTCGATCACCAGATCGACCTCACGCAACGCGTCGAGACCGACGGCGAAGGTCACCTGGGCGTGCAGCGCGTCCCGCGCCTCGGGGGCGAGCTTGCCCTTGGCGACTGCCCGGTCGGTGGAGTTGGTGAGGTTCGCCCGACCCCGGTCCAGGGCCGCCTCGCTGATCTCGACCGCGACCACGGCGACGCCGTTGCGCGCGAACACCTCGACGATGCCGGCACCCATCGTGCCCAATCCGACCACACCGACGCTGCCGAACTCGCGTGCCACCGCTGGCCTCCCGCTTACTCGGAGCAGCCGTATGAACGGCCGCTAAGTTATGCGGGCGAGTCTGCCATGTGCCCAGGTGGTGTCGAGATGCGGTGGGGTATCTCATCGACCTACTGAAAGATCAGGTAGGCCCAGGTCACCCAACCCGCGAGCACGACTCCCCCGCCCAGCACCAACAGCAGCCGGCGCGGCGGACGGGTGGCGATCGCCTGGGTGGGGGCACGCAACGCCCGTGCGGTCTGCCCGTCCACCAATTCGCCGCCCATCGAAGGTCCACGCTGCACTGCTTTGCCGTTCACCGAGGGTCCGCCCTGCACCGCTTTGCCGTCCACGGACGGTTCGCCGTCCACCGGTTCGTCGTCGAGCGGGGGACGCGGGGCCACCAAGCGGTAGCTCAGCGCGCCGACCGGGTCGGTCGTGGCCGAACCGGGGTCGAAGAACCGCAGCTCGACGCCGCCGATCCGGATCCGGTCCCCGTCGCGTACCTCGCGGACACCGGAGAGCCGCTGGTCGTTGAGCCAGGTGCCGTTGGTGGAGGCAGCGTCGTTGAGGAGCACCCGACCGTCGAGCAACTTGACCGTCGCATGTCGCCGACTGACCCGGCGATCATCGATACAAATGTCGACCTCGTCACCCCGACCGATCATCGTCAGCCCCGACCGTAGCCGGAAGCTCGCGCCCCGCAGTGGGCCGCTGACCACCGTCAGCAGCGGCGACAGGCCAATCTCGTCCGCCATGGGCATATCCACTGCCTCCCGCGCCAACTGTCCACGCACCGGTCCCCGGAAGCACCCTTCCACCGTCTCGGAGCGTTTTCCACGCACCACGGTACGAAGTTGCCCATGCTGTCGGGCAGATCCCGCTACCGGTTTGGCGGACCAGGAGTAGCCGTTCGCTGCCTTAACGTAGTCGCCAACGGAGGCTGGGGCGAGCACAGTCGCACCGGCGGGCCGCGAGTCCAGACCCGTACCGGTGAGTAGTTTTCGGGTTTAGACTTCGCGCATGACGGCCACGCATGCCCCCGGGGTCCCGGTCATCGAGGATGGCGAGTTGGTCTCCACCAACCCGGCGACCGGCGTGGAAGCCGGCCGGTTCCCGGTGGCCGACGCCGACGACGTCGGCCGGGCGGTTGGCCGGGCCAGCACGGCGGCGGCGTGGTGGGCCGAGCTGGGCTACGCCGGCCGCAAGCAGCGGCTACTGCACTGGCGGGCGCTGCTCGCCAACCGGATCGAGAAGATCGCCGACCTGTCCCACCGGGAGGGTGGCAAACCGATCGCCGAGGCGATCGTCGAGACCGTCTCCGCGATCGAACACATCGACTGGGCGGCCCGTAACGCCCGCCGGGTGCTCGGCCCGCGCCGGGTCCGCTCCCGGCTCGTCGTCGCCGAGTTCGCCGCCCACCTCGAATACCAGCCGTACGGGGTGGTCGGGGTGATCGGCCCGTGGAACTACCCGGTGCTGACCCCGGTCGGCTCGATCGCGTACGCCCTGGCCGCCGGTAACGCCGTCGTCTTCAAACCGAGTGAGTACACCCCGGCGGTCGGCCAGTGGCTGGTCGACGCCTTCGCCGAGGTGGTGCCGGAGCACCCGGTACTCCAGGCGGTCCACGGTTTCGGTGATGTCGGTGCCGCGCTGTGCCGCTCGGGCGTGGGCAAGGTGGCGTTCACCGGCTCCGGGGCCACCGCCAAGAAGGTGATGGCCACCTGCGCCGAGACGCTGACCCCGGTGCTGCTGGAGGCCGGCGGCAAGGACGCGATGATCGTCGACGACGACGCCGACCTGGATGCTGCCGCCGAGGCCTGCGTCTGGGGTGCCCTCACCAACGCCGGCCAGTCCTGCATTGGCATCGAACGGGTCTACGCGGTCGACTCGGTACACGACGCCTTCGTCGCAAAGGTGGTGGAGAAGGCTGGCCGGCTGACCGTCGGCGCGGGCGACGGGGCGGACCTCGGGCCGATCACCATGCCCAGCCAGATCGACATCATCCGCCGGCACATCGACGACGCCGTCGCCCGAGGTGGGCGGGCGGTGCTGGGCGGGCCGGACGCCGTACAACCTCCGTTCGTGCATCCGACCGTCCTGGTCGACGTGCCGGAGGACTCCGCCGCCGTCCGCGAGGAGACCTTCGGCCCGACCCTGACCGTGACCCGGGTCCGGGACGCCGACGAGGCGGTGACGCTGGCCAACGCGACCACGTACGGCCTCGGCGGCTCGGTCTTCGGTCGCCGTCGTGCGCTGGCTCTCGCCCGCCGACTGCGTTCCGGCATGGCGGCGGTGAACTCGGTGATGAGCTTCGTCGGCATGTCCTCCCTGCCGTTCGGCGGCGTCGGCGACTCCGGCTTCGGTCGGATCCACGGCGACGACGGGCTGCGCGAGTTCGGCCGAGCCAAGGCGATCACCCGGCGACGGGCTCCATCCCCGCTCCCCGCAATGACCTTCGAGCGGACCCCCGCCCAGGTGGACCGGATCGTCAAGGTGATCAAGCTGCGGTACGGGCGCTGAGAGCACTTCGGCCGGAAGATGCACGCACCGGAAGGGCAGTCAGCGACCGATAACTGACAGTGGCCGATCATCCTGGACAAAACGCCGGTTCAGACATAGCCCCAGAACGCCACAGCCACTACATTCCGTCCGGTGGGGATACACGCTCTGCGGTTTCGCCTGGTCGACGGTGCCGACTCCTGGGGAGGTCGGCGACGAGAACGGCGAGCCGGCTGGCTGGCGGAGACCTTCCCGGACCTGGCCCAGATGTCCATCATCGACCTCGGCGGGCGGGTGGAGACCTGGGCACGGGCAACGGTCCGCCCCAAGCACGTCCACGTGGTCAATCTCGAACCAGTCCCAACCGAGGTTCCCGAGTGGGCCGAGGTCGACCACGGCGACGCCTGCGCCCTGCCCGCCCATATCACCAACCGCCGCTACGACCTGGTCTTCTCCAACTCGGTCCTGGAGCACGTCGGTGGGCACGAGCGTCGACTTCGGTTCGCCGAATCGGTACACCGGCTGGCCGACGCGCACTGGGTACAGACGCCGTACCGCTACTTTCCCATCGAGCCACACTGGATCGCCCCCGGCATGCAGTTCCTACCGGTCCGGGTCCGTACGACGCTGGCGCGGCGCTGGCCCCTGGCCCACACCCCGGCCCGGAGCCATGAGGGCGCCCTCAAGCAGGTGCTCTGGACCGAACTGGTGGACAAGACGCAGATGCGGCACTACTTCCCCGAGTCGCGCATCCGGGTCGAACGTCTGGCCGGGCTGCCCAAGTCACTGATCGCGATCGCCCCCGTCGCCTGACGAGGCTCCGCTGATCGCCGACCGATCGGCCAACGCGGCCCGATCCGCTGCCGCCGTACCCGCCGCCCAACCCGCCGCGTCGTTGCCCCGTACGCGACGCTCGACGATGCGCGGAAACATCGCGTCGGCGACCTCCCGTACCGCGTCCTCCCGGGCGGCCAGCACCGGCAGCAGCCGGTCCGCCCCGGCCGCGTCGACCGCTTCGCGGCGAGCCGCGTCGGCGGTGTCCCGCAGCCGTTGCCCGATCCGCACCGCGTACGCCTGGAGGAACGACTGCCGGAACGACCGGCCGGTGGAGCTGCCCGCTGATCCGTCTCGCACCATTGCCGTCGTCGCCTGCACCAGCAGCGAGGTGTAGAGCAGTTCCACCGCCTCGACATCGGACGAGAAGCCCAGCACAGTGGCGAACCCGAACTCCCCGGACCACACCGACCGACATCGGTTGGCCGTCGCCACCTCCTGTAGCAGCAGCGCCTTGGCCTGCTCGTACGGAGCGTCGACGCCAATCCGTACGGCGAGCGGCTGGCGGCCGGTCCCGTCCGGCACCCCGGCTGGCCGGCGGGCCGTACCGCCCGCCTGAAGGTCGAGCAGGGCACGGTCGATGCTGTGTCGGGCCATCAGTTGCTGTGCCTTGGCAGAGAGCGCCTCCGCCTCCTGTGGGAACTCGGTCGACTCGGCCTTGGCCAGCAGCCCTCGGACCCGGCCCAGCACCCGCTCAGTCAATGGGATGCCAGCCTGCGCGGAGCCAGCCGCTAGGGTGCCGGGTCGTGGAGTGCCGGGCAGCGGGGTGATTCGCCCGATCTCCGGCAGCCTGGTCAGCACGGCGAGTACGTGCACCGCGTCCCGGAGTGCCTCCGACCGGTCCAGCCGCTGCCGTCCGGACCAGGCGGTCAACCGGTGGTCGGTGGTGGTCGCTGCCCCGACGGTGATCCCCCACTCGCGCAGTTGGTCCTGCCACCGCTGCGGCACGGTCGCCGCCGGGTAGCCGCGTAGTTGGGCGGTGATCTGCTCGATCACCAGGTCGGCGGCGCGGTTACCGTGCCGTCGTCGGACGACCCGGACCAGATCGGCGGGGAGCCAGCCCCGTTGCCACAGCCGACCGACGGCTCGCTGGAACGCGTCGGCCAGCACCGAATCGACCAGTGCGGGATCCTCGACGGTCAACTGGTCCAGCCGCCGTTCCACCTGATCCGCCAACCCGCTGCCGAGCGCGGTCACCGTATCGCGCAGCAGGTCGCTCAGCTGCTCCTCGGGAAGCTGCTGGCCTGCGGTGCCATCCGCCACCGGGTCGTACCGCTCGCGGCGGTTGGCCGATGCCTCCTCACGGCGGCGATGCCGCTGCTCCCGCGCCTTCTTACGGGCCGCTCGCCGCGACGGGCCTTCTGTTCCCACGCGACTCAGACTTCCATTCCCACGCGACCCAGACTTCCATTTACCTGCGGCTCAGGTTCCCGTTCCCAGGCGGCCCGACCTCTCGGTTGCCTGCGGCTCAGTCTTCCGTTTGCCTGCGCTCAGAACAGGGTCAACTCGTCGCGTTCGATGCCACGCAGCTTGTTGTAGTCGACCACGACACACCGGATTCCCCGGTCCTCGGCGAGCACCCGGGCCTGCGGCTTGATCTCCTGGGCGGCGAACACCCCGGCGACCGGCGCGAGCAGCGGATCGCGGTTGAGTAGCTCCAGATAGCGGGTCAGCTGCTCGACACCGTCGATCTCGCCCCGCCGCTTGACCTCCACTGCCACCGTCCCGGAGGCGCCGTCGCGGCAGAGCAGGTCGACCGGACCGATCGCGGTCGGATATTCCCGGCGGATCAGGGTGAATCCCTCACCAAAGGTCTCCGGGTTGGCGGCCAGCAACTCCTGGAGGTGGGCCTCCACCCCGTCCTTGCGGAGCCCGGGATCAACACCCAACTCGTACGACGTGTCCTGGAAAATCTCCTCCAGGGTGATTCGCAGCTCTTCGCCGGCCTTGTTGACCACCCGCCAGACACCGGGAGCTTCCTCCAGCCGACAGGGTGGACTCATCCAGTTGAGCGGCTTGTAGGCCCGGTCATCGGCATGGATGGAAACCGACCCGTCGGCCTTCACCATCAACAACCGGGTCGCCAAGGGCAGATGGGCCGCAAGCCGTCCGACGTAATCCACTGAGCACCGCGCTATCACCAACCGCACCCAACGAGGGTAGCCGAGCCGAGTTCGCCAGCCGGTCGACCCCAGAGGCGCGGCGGGTCGCCCTGCCGAACGGCAGCCACTACCCTGCCCTGCCGAACGGCAGCCGCCTCTGGCCGGGGTGGCAGGTGAATGAGACTCTGAACCGGTGCTGGAAGCCCTCACCGGAACCGGACTCGCCGCCTCGGCGGGACTGAACGCTTACATTCCCCTGCTCACCATGAGCCTGCTCACCCGCTACACCGATCTGATCGAGCTGCCGAGCAGCTGGCAGTGGCTGTCGAACGGCTGGGTGACGCTGATCCTGGCGGTACTGCTGGTCGTCGAGTTCTTCGCCGACAAGGTGCCAGTCGTCGATCACATCAACGACGTGGTGCAGACGGTGGTCCGCCCCACCGCGGGCGGGCTGGCCTTCGGGGCGGGGGTTAGCTCGGAGACAGTCACGGTCACCGACCCGGGACAGTTCTTCTCCTCCAGTCAGTGGGTGCCAGTGGTCGTCGGGATCCTCATCGCCCTCGGCGTACACGCCCTGAAGGCGGTCGCGCGGCCCGTGATCAACGCAACCACGGCCGGGATCGGTGCCCCCGTCGCCAGCGTGGCGGAGGACGCCACCAGCGTCGTCATGTCGCTGCTCGCAATTATTCTGCCGGTGCTGGTGCTGGTCTTCCTGGTCGGCTTCGTACTCTTCCTGATCTGGGTGCTCCGGCGCCGGGGCCGTCGACGGCGGGAACGGCAGGCGGCCCGAGCCGCCGGTTTCCAGGTCTGAGCAGCAGGGTTTCGGCGGAGCGGCCGCCCCGAAGGAGGGAGCATGGGCCGCACGCCCCCCACCGACGGCGTCGTAC
Organism: Micromonospora sp. NPDC003197; assembly: GCF_053590565.1. NCBI lineage: Bacteria > Bacillati > Actinomycetota > Actinomycetes > Micromonosporales > Micromonosporaceae > Micromonospora > Micromonospora sp. NPDC003197. The sequence goes on from NZ_JBSFTE010000001.1 coordinate 219,931, forward strand.
TGCGATCATCGGCGACGTGTCCGCGAAGAAGACTCGCTTGTTGCTCTCCGCCCTCCTCGTACTGACGCTGGCCGGCGGCACGGCCCTCATCGTTGGCCTGGTCCAGCATTTTTCCCCGGCCACCCCGCCGGCAGCCGCCACCCTGCACGCCGCCGACCCGACCAGCGCCACCCCGACCGTCCCCGGTAGCGCGACACCATCCCCGCAGGTGACCGCCACACCGGGGGCCACCCGACCGGGCACCCGGCCACCGGTGGTCGACCACGGCCCGCGTACGGGAAACCGCGTCGCGCTGACCTTCGACGCTGACATGACCGACGGGATGCTGCAGAGTCTGCGTACCGGCCGGGTGAAGTCGTACGCCAACCTGCGGATCATCGAACTGCTGGAACGGGAACAGATCCCGGCGACGTTCTTCCTGACCGGCAAGTGGGTCGAGCGCTATCCCGACCTGACCCGCCGCCTCGCTGACAACCCCCGGTTCGAGCTGGCCAACCACACCTACGGCCACCTGGCGTTCACCCCGGACTGCTACGACCTGCCCCGGGTGCCGAGCCGGCAGATGACCGAGGACGTCGCGAAGACCTTTCGTGTCATCGAGCCGTACGGTGGCCGGCAGACCCGCTACTTCCGCTTCCCCGGGCTCTGCCACGACGGTGCGGCACTGGCCGCGCTGGCCCCGCTGGGGCTGACCGTGGTGGACGGCGACGTGGTCAGCGGTGACCCGTTCGCCACCGCCTGGCGACCGATCGTCGACGCCGTGTTGTCGAAGGTGCAGCCCGGCTCGGTGGTCATCATGCACGTCACCGAGGCGAACGCCGCGATGACCGACGAGGCACTGCCGCACATCCTCGCCGGCCTGCGCGAGCGCGGGTTGACCCCCGCCCCCCTCTCCGAGGTACTGGGAGGGGGCTCGACGATTCCGGAGTAACCGGGCTCACAAAAGCCTAAAATCGGGGTAAGTCTCATAAGGAGGGCAAAATGGCCACTGCTTTGGAAATGCCCCGAGTCCAGTCGTGCACCGTCACGAGCTGTTCCTACAACCAGGACGGCTGCCACGCCTTTGCCATCAGTGTCGGTGGCGAGGACGGGCACGCGCAGTGCAGCACCTTCGTCGAGATGCCGGCCCGGGGCGGGATCGAGTCGATGATTGCCCTGGTCGGCGCCTGCCAACGGTCCGACTGCCGGCACAACGCCGAACTTGAGTGCCACGCCCCGGCCATCGACGTCAGCCCGGAACAGGCGATGGCCGACTGTATGACCTACGACCCGTCCTGATTCCGGGGCGGCGGTCGGCGCTCGGCCACCGGACGCGCCGGGCGGCCGCCTCGCTCATCGGGTCGGCCGCCTCAGGCGCTGTTCGGCCAGCCTCAGCGCTGTTCGGCCCATCTCAGCGCTGTTCGGCCCACCTCAGGCGTCGAGTCCGTTCGCTTCCCGGACCACCGTGACCAGCTCGTCGATGATCTCGGTCAGCGCGAAGTCCTTCGGCGTGAAGACCCGGGCCACTCCCGCCGCCCGCAACTCGGCCACGTCGCTGGCCGGAACGATCCCGCCGAGGACCACCGGCAGATCCGCGCGGCCAGCGGCACGTAGCCCGTCAAGCACCGCCGGCACGGCGGCCAGGTGCGAACCGGAGAGTACCGAAAGGCCGACCAGGTCGACGTCCTCCTCCACCGCTGCCGCCACAATCTGCGCCGGGGTCAGCCGGATCCCCTGGTAGACCACCTCGAAGCCGGCGTCCCGCGCGCGTACCGCGATCTGTTCCGCGCCGTTGGAGTGCCCGTCCAGGCCGGGCTTGCCGACCAGCAGCCGCAGCCGTCCGGTGCCCAACTCCCCGGCGGTACGACGGACCCGCTCCCGTACCGACCGCAGGAGCACCTCGTCCCCGCCACCCGGGGCGGCCGCACCGGTCAGCCCGGTCGGTGCCCGGTACTCGCCGAACACCTCCCGCAGCACCCCGGCCCATTCGCCGGTGGTGACCCCGACCCGGGCGCACGCGATGGTGGCCGGCATCAGGTTGGTGGTGGACGCGGCCTCGGTCCGCAGCCGGGCCAGTGCCGCGTCCACGGCATCGGCGTCCCGGCCGGCCCGCCACTGGCGTACGGCGTCAGCGGCGGCCTCCTCGACCGCCGGGTCGACCCGCTGCACCGCCTCGGCACCGGCGGCGGTCAGCGGTGACGGTTCGGTCTCGACGAACCGGTTGACCCCGACCACCACGTCCGAGCCGTCCTCCATCCGCTGGCGCCGCTTGGCCAGCGAGGCGACCAGTGCGCTCTTGAGATAGCCGGTCTCCACTGCGGCGACCGCGCCGCCGAGGTCGAGGATCCGGTCCAACTCCCGCCGCGCCCCGGACACGATCTCCTCGACCAGCCCCGACACGACGTGCGACCCCTCGAACAGGTCGGGATATTCGAGCAGGTCCGACTCGTACGCCAGCACCTGCTGCATCCGCAGCGACCACTGCTGGTCCCACGGCCGGGGCAGCCCCAGCGCCTCGTTCCAGGCTGGCAGCTGCACGGCCCGGGCCCGCGCGTCCCGGGACAGGGTGACGCCGAGCATCTCCAGCACGATCCGGGCCACGTTGTTCTCCGGCTGCGCCTCGGTCAGGCCAAGCGAGTTGACCTGCACCCCGTAACGGAACCGGCGGGCCATCGGGTCGGTAACGCCGTACCGGGTCTGGACGATCTCGTCCCAGAGGGCGGCGAAGGCCCGCATCTTCGCCATCTCCTCGACGAAGCGCACCCCGGCGTTGACGAAGAAGGAGATCCGGCGCACCACGTCACCGAACCGGCCGGCCGGGACCTGACCGGAGTCGCGCACCGCGTCCAGCACGGCCACCGCCGTGGCCAGGGCAAACCCCACCTCCTGTACGGGGGTGGCCCCGGCCTCTTGGAGGTGGTACGAGCAGATGTTGACCGGATTCCATCTCGGCACGTTGCCGACCGTCCAGGCGACGGTGTCGGTGGTCAGCCGCAGTGACGGACCGGGCGGGAAGATGTGCGTGCCCCGGGAGAGGTACTCCTTGACGATGTCGTTCTGGGTGGTGCCAGCGAGCTGGTCGGCGGCGGCACCCTGCTCCTCGGCGGTCACCACATAGAGCGCGAGCAGCCACATCGCGGTCGCGTTGATCGTCATCGAGGTGTTCGCCTCGGCCAGCGGGATGCCGTCGAAGAGCGTCCGCATGTCGCCGAGATGGGACACCGGCACCCCGACCCGACCGACCTCACCGGCGGCCAGTTCGTGATCCGGGTCGTGGCCGGTCTGGGTGGGCAGGTCGAAGGCGACCGACAGCCCGGTCTGCCCCTTGGCCAGGTTGCGCCGGAACAGGGCGTTGGTCGCGGCTGCCGACGAGTGGCCCGCGTACGTGCGCATCACCCAGGGTCGATCCCGCTCCGGCAGCCGGGCGGCATCAACCCGAGCACCGTCGACCTGAGCACCGTCGATCCGTTCGTCCATTTCCGGAGTCTAAGTTACCGTTCAGTAGACCGGTCGGTGAAAAATCGCACAGCCGACAGTCACCCCGGCTTCCCACCTCGAGCCGGCAACGCGGATAGTTGACGGCATGACTGACCAGCTCGCAATCGCCGTACGGGGGTTGCGCAAGTCGTACGGCGACCAGCCCGCCGTGGACGGCCTCGACCTGGAGGTACGCCGCGGCGAGGTGTTCGCGCTGCTCGGCCCGAACGGAGCCGGCAAGACGACGACCGTGGAGATCCTGGAGGGCTTCCGGCAGCGTGACGCCGGTGAGGTCAGCGTGCTCGGGGTGGATCCGGCCCGGCCCGACGCCTCCTGGCGAGCCCGGGTCGGTCTCGTACTACAGGGCACCGGCGAGTTCGACGAGCTGACCGTGCGCGAGGTCGTGCACCACTTCGCGGCCTTCTATCCAGCACCGGACGACCCGGAAAAGGTGATCGAGCGGGTGGGGCTGGCCGGCAAGGCCGACGCCCGTACCCACGCCCTCTCCGGCGGGCAGAAGCGACGGTTGGACGTGGCGCTGGGCATCATCGGCCAGCCCGAACTGCTCTTCCTCGACGAGCCGACGACCGGCTTCGACCCGGAGGCCCGGCGGGAGTTCTGGGAGCTGATCCGCGACCTGGCTGCGGCTGGCACCACCATCCTGTTGACCACGCACTACCTGGACGAGGCCGAGGCGCTGGCCGACCGGGTCGGGGTGATCGCTGGCGGCCGACTGATCGAGGTCTCCACCCCAGCCACGCTGGGCAATCGGGAAAATGCCGTGGCAACGGTCTCCTGGCGTACCCCGGACGGGACAGTGCAGCAGGTGGAGACCGCCACGCCGACGGCGGTGGTGGCCGAGTTGGCCGCGCGGTTGCGGGCGGATGGCGAGGACGGGGAGATTCCCGGGCTCACCGTGACCCGCCCGACGCTGGAAGACGTCTACCTACGGATGATTGGGCACCGGTGAGTACGACGACAGCGGCACCGCCGCGCCAGACCACCACCCCCCGCCGGGTCGGCCCGGTCGCCCTCGGCCTGCGCCAGGGGCGGCTGGAGATCCGGCAGTTCCTGCGCAGCCGGGAGTCAGTGGTCTTCACCATGGCCTTCCCGGTCATCATGATCCTGATCTTCGCGTCGATCTTCGAAGGCGAGATCGGCGGCGGGGTGGGATACACGCAATACTTCATCACCGGCATGATCGCGACCGGGCTGATGACGGTGGGCTTCCAGAGCCTGGCCATCCAGATCCCGATCGAGCGGGACCGGGGCGTGCTCAAGCGGCTACGCGGCACGCCCATGCCGAAGTGGGTCTACTTCGCCGGCAAGGTCGTCATGGTCGCGGTCATCGGGGTGGCCGAGATCGCGCTGCTGCTCCTGGTCGCCGTGCTGCTGTTCGACCTGCAACTGCCGAACACGGCGAGCAAGTGGTTCACCTTCGGTTGGGTCTCGCTGCTCGGCATCACCGCGTGCACCCTCTGCGGTATCGCCTTCTCATCGCTGGCCAGTAGCGGGCGTGGCGCCTCGGCCACAGCGACCCCGGTCGCCCTGGTGCTCCAGTTCATCTCCGGGGTCTTCTTCGTCTTCACCCAACTGCCCAGCTGGATGCAGCAGATCGCGGCTGTCTTCCCGCTCAAGTGGATGTGCCAGGGGCTACGGTCGGTGTTCCTGCCCGCCTCGTTCGGCACCCAGGAGCCGGCCGGCTCCTACGAGCTGGGCATGGTCGCGGTAATGCTTGGGGTCTGGTGTGTCATCGGGCTGGTCCTGTGCCTGTTCACCTTCCGCTGGACCACCCGCCGCGACGGCTGAGCTGACGGCCAACTACCGTCTGCCAACTACCGTCGGCCAGCCGCCGTCGGTCAGCACTGACGCGGTCAGCACTGACGTCGCTCAGCACTGACAAACCTCGGCGTAGCACTCGACCAGCCGCGCGGCGATTCGTCCATCGGGGGTCGAGGCGAGGGTTGAAGATCGCCACGTCGAGGCTGATGGCTTGGCCACTCGACACTGTGCGCAGTTCATGCTGCCCGAACAACGCTAGATGCGCACAAACCTCGGTCACGCCGCCGGTGCCGCCGGACTGATCGGCAGCGATTCCGCAACCGACTCGCCCACGTGGCCAGTCGCGCACCTGGCGGTCGCGCACCTGGCGGTTCGCGCCGATTTACCCACTCATTTCCACGGTCGAGGATGGCCGATCATCGACAAAAGAAGCAACCATTCGCGCCCTTCACAATCCGTTGACCAGCCGACTACGTTCAGCCGATAAGGCCAGCTCAACCGGTTCGCCCCTCCGGCAATAAAACAGTGAGCTGACCCTACGCCGTGGAGCGTCTACTCGAATTGTGGAGGAAGTGTGGAGAGCGAATCCGTACCCACCATCGAACTGATCCGCGCTCAATTGCGCCGGATGCGCCTCGCCGCCAAATACAGCCAGGAGGAGTTCGGCCGGCTCATGCACTATTCGGCCTCCATGGTGTCGGCCGTGGAGTTGGGTCAGCGTCCGCTCGACCTGCCCTTCCTGACGCGGGCCGACACCGTACTCGACACGGGTGGGCTCTTCGTCGCGCTCTGGGAGCTGGCGCGGCGGGATAGGGAGCCCGTGTGGTTCCGCCCCTGGCTGGACGCCGAACGGAGCGCGGCCCAGTTGCGCTGCTTCGAGCCGACCTTGGTGCCCGGCCTGCTACAGACCGAGGCCTACGCCCGCGCCGTCCTGCGCACCGACGGCGCACTGACCAATGGGAAAGTCGAACAGTTGGCGGCGAACCGGCTGGAACGGCAGGCGATCCTGACTCGGGACGACCCGCCGGAGTTCTTCGCCGTCCTCGACGAGCGGGCACTGCGGCGCACCGGCGAGGGCTACGACGCGCTGATGGCCGAACAGCTCGCCCACCTGGTGGAATGCGCCGAGCAGCCGCACATCAGCATCCACGTCATCCCCTCCGACGTCGTCTTCCACATCGGACAGTCCGGTCCGTTCGCCCTGGCCCGGTCCCCCGAGGGCGGCTGGGTGGGACACCTGGAGACCCAACTCGGCGGCTTCCTGGTGGACAGCGAGGAGGGTCTGGCCGCGCTGCTGAGTAGGTGGGATGGTGTGCGCAACGAGGCGCTGTCGCGCCGGCAGTCGCTGGACCTGATCAAGGAGATGATGAAGCAATGGACCTGACCGACGCCCGGTGGCGCAAGTCCAGCCGCAGCGGCGCCAGCGGCGGCAACTGCGTCGAGGTAGCCGACAACCTGCCCGGCGCGGTGGCCGTACGGGACAGCAAGGACCCGCACGGCCCGGCGCTCGTCTTCCCACCCGCCGCCTGGCGGTCGTTCGTGCAGGTCATCGGCGAACGCTGACCCGCCTGACAGCGGCGTCGCGCACCCGGAGCGAACACGATCGGGCACCCCAGCCAGAGATGGTGGGGTGCCCGATCCGCAGTTCGGCGAGCCGAGCCGGGGCAAGGCTGCCCAAGCTCAGTACGAGCGGCCCAAGCCCGGTACGACCGGCAGGCTCAGTACGAGTAGAAGCCCTGGCCGGTCTTGCGACCCAGGTCACCGGCGGTGACCATGCGCTGGAGCAGCTCCGGCGGGAAGAACTTCTCGTCGGCGGTCTCGGTGTAGATGTTCTTGGTGGCGTTCAGCAGCACGTCTGCACCGGTCAGGTCGGTGGTCGCCAGCGGCCCCATCGCGTGCCCGAAGCCGAGCTTGCAGGCGGTGTCCAGGTCCTCCGGCGACACCACTCCGGACTCGACCAGCTTGACCGCCTCCATCACCAGCGCGGTGATCAGGCGGGTGGTGACAAAACCGGCGATGTCCCGGTTGACCACCACGACGGTCTTGCCGATCTCCTCCGCGAAGGCGCGGGCCGTCGCCAGGGTCTGGTCACTGGTCTTGTGCCCCCGGACCAGCTCGCACAGCTTCATCATCGGTACCGGCGAGAAGAAGTGGGTGCCGACCACGGCCTCCGGCCGCTGGGTCACGGCCGCGATCTGGGTGATCGGGATGGCCGAGGTGTTGGTGGCCAGGACCGTATCCGGACCGCAGATCTTGTCGAGCGTACGGAAGACCTCGTGCTTGATGTCGAGCCGCTCGAACACCGCCTCGACCACGATGTCGGCCTCTGCGGCAGCCTCCAGGTCGGTGGTCAGCGTGATACGGCCGAGCGTGGCTTCGACATCCTCAGCACTGATCTTGCCCTTTTCGGCGAACTTCTCCAGCGACTTGCGGATGCCGGTCAGCCCCCGCTGGGTCGCCGCGTCGTCGAGGTCTCGAAGCGTCACCTGCCAGCCCGCCTGGGCCGATACCTGGGCGATGCCCGCACCCATCAATCCGGCTCCGACGACCGCGAGTCGACCCGCCATCTCTTTCACTCCCTCGCCTGGTTGTGCTGCCTTGCAGCACCTTATCCGGCCCGCCTGAACGCTTCTTCAGGCGGCTGATCCTGACGGCTGATCCGGCCCCGTCCCGGATCGGCGCGCGGGTAGGTCGATGAAGGGGTCGGTGGGCTGCCAGCTGGTGGGCAGCCGCAGCTCGATCCCGGCCACGCCGGCCTTCGCGTACAGGAAATCCAACGCGCGCGGTATGTCGTCGACGAGGGCGGGGAGCGGGACGAGCGGCTGGTCCAGTGGTCGCCAGAAGTCGTCCCAGTGGATGGGGATGACCCGGCGCGCACCGACGGTCTCGACCGTCTCCCGCCAGTACCGTTCCTGGTAGTCCCGGGGCTGCCGGGCCAGGGTGCCGATGCCCAGATAGGCGACGTCCGCCTGCTGCCCGACCAGGGCACCAGGTCGAAATCCGGCACTGCCCTGGACGAGGATCCGGCCCTGGTCGTGGGCGAAAAGCAGGGAATAGCACTGGCCCATCCGATAGGCACTGGCCCGGACCGGCGGGATCACCGGGTGGGACAGCTCGCCACTGAACCGATGCGGCGGGACATGCTCGGACGGAATCGGCGTGACGGTGAACCGGCCAAAGGTGAGCGGCTCCCCCTCGGCCGGCACGAGCAGCTGAGCATCGTCGAGAGCAGGGCCGCCGCCGGCTCGACCATTCGCCTCCCGGGCACCGAGCGCGACCATCCGGGTGGAGGGCGAGCCGACCAGCACCGCGCCGGTACGGGCGGCGATGAGGGGCGCGTCCATGACATGGTCGTAGTGCGAATGTCCGACGATCACGGCGGCAAGCCGGGTGATGCCGGCGCGGTGGAGACTCCGGTCGATCACCGCAGGGTCTGGCGCGATCCGACCGAGCAGGGTACGCAGTTTGCCTGGCCGGGTGAAGAAGCCGTCGACGAGCAGCGCGGTCTCCTCGTCCTCGATCAACAGGGTGGAGACACCGAGAAAGGTCACCCGTAGTCGGGTATCGGGTGTAGCGGCGGGCAGCATCCAGCGTGGGTCGTCCGGCCGCCGAGGCCCTTCCCGGCCGGGCCGGTCGGCACCGCTGTTCCCTATCGGGTCGGGCCGGTCGGTACCGCTGTTGCCCGCCCTGCCGAACAGCTTCCGCAGCACGTCCACCTCCGGGCCGGGCCGGCGACCGGTCCGGGTCGCCGCCGACCATCCATTGAACGTCTCCCCCGCTCCTGGATCAAGCGACTGCGGCGGCGGCTGCCCGCCCGGCCACCCGGCCGGAGAACAGACAACCACCGAGGAACGTCCCCTCCAGGGAGTTGTAGCCGTGCATGCCACCGCCACCGAACCCGGCGACCTCTCCGGCCGCGTACACCCCGGGCAGGGGCTGCCCGTCGGAGCGCAACACCCGGGCGGACAGGTCCGTGTGCAGACCACCGAGGGTCTTGCGGGTGAGGATGTTGAGCCGTACGGCGATCAGCGGGCCGGCCTTAGGGTCCAGCAGCCGGTGTGGGGTGGCGACCCGGATCAGCTTGTCGCCCAGGTAGCCGCGTGCTCCACGGATCGCGGTGACCTGCGCGTCCTTGTTGAACACGTTGTCGATCTCCCGGTCCCGGGCCTCGACGAGCCGCTGTATCTGGGCTAGCTCGATGGCGGGGCCGTCGACCTGTGCGGCGAGTTCGTTCATGCCGGTGACCAGCTCAGCCAGCGTGCCGGCGACAACGAAGTCCGACCCGTGCTGCTTGAACGCCTCCACCGGGCCGGGCGCACCCGGGCGGACCCGTTGCAGAACCTGCCGAATACTGCGGTTGGTGAGGTCGGGGTTCTGCTCCGACCCGGAGAGGGCGAACTCCTTCTCGATGATCTTCTGGGTGAGTACGAACCAGCTGTAGTCGTACCCGGTGGCCATCAGGTGCCGCAGCGTGGCGAGGGTGTCGAAGCCGGGAAAGAGCGGCGCGGGCAGGCGACGACCGGTGGCGTCGAGCCACAGTGACGACGGGCCGGGCAGGATCCGGATGCCGTGGTTGGGCCAGATCGGATCCCAGTTCTGCAAGCCCTCGGTGTAGTGCCACATCCGGTCCGGGTTGATGACCTGCCCACCGATGCTCTGGGTGATGGCGAGCATCCGCCCGTCCACATGTGCGGGTACCCCGGCCACCATGCGTTTCGGCGGCGAGCCGAGCCGGGCCGGCCACGCCTTGCGTACCAGGTCGTGGTCACCACCGATGCCGCCCGAGGTGACGATGACCGCCTGCGCGCAGTATTCGAAGTCGCCGACCTCCACCCGCGAGCTGCTCTGCCCCCGTGGCACGTCGCTGGCTTCGAGCAGCCGCCCACGGACACCCGTGACGACGCCGCCCGCTGTGACGAGTTCGTCGACCCGGTGCCGGAACCGAAGCTGGACCAGTCCACGGGCGACGGCATCATGGACCCGGCGGGCGAACGGCTCCACCACGCCCGGTCCGGTGCCCCAGGTGATGTGGAACCGGGGCACCGAGTTGCCATGCCCGTCGGCCGCGCCGCCACCACGTTCGGCCCAGCCCACCACCGGAAACAGCCGGTGCCCCATCGCGCGTAGCCAGGCGCGTTTCTCCCCGGCGGCGAACTGCACGTACGCCTCGGCCCACTGCCGGGGCCAGTGGTCCTCGTCCCGGTCGAACGCGGCGCTGCCCAGCCAGTCCTGCCACGCCAGCTCGACCGAGTCCCGGATACCCATCCGCCGCTGCTCGGGCGAGTCGACCAGGAACAGCCCACCGAACGACCAGAAGGCCTGGCCGCCGAGGCTCTGCTCCGGTTCCTGATCCAGCAAAAGCACCCGGCGGCCCGCGTCGGCCAACTCCGCAGTGGCGACCAGGCCGGCCAGTCCCGCTCCGATGACGATCACGTCCGCTTCCACGCCATCCACCGTAGGTACGTTGCTGCCAAATTTCGTCGCCGCCCAGGCAGAATACGTACGCTAGCTTGTCATCAGGATGACAAATTTCCGGTAGGTGGAGGCAGAGCCGCAATGCCACAAGCTCTCATCGACCTCGAACCCGGCCTCGCCGGCCTCGCTCCGCACGTCGGCGAGCACCTCCGCGCGATCAAGGCCGAACTGCTCGATCGGATCCTGCACACCGTGCGGAGCGCCATGCGCGCGCAGGGTCGGTCCCTGACCGGTGGCCAGGGGCGCGGTCTCACCCTCGGGGTCGAGACCGCCGTCGACGCCTTCGTCGAAGCCGTCGCCGACCCCACGCGGGACCTGGACCAGACCAGGTCGGTGTTCCAGGTGCTCGGCCGCACCGAATACCGCGAGGGCCACCGGGTCGACGCGCTGCGGTCGATCCTCACCATCGGCGCCCGGGACATCTGGGCCTTCCTCATCGAGCACGCTGCCCCGGCCCGACTGGGACCAGCCGACCTGTACGTCATCGCCGCCGCGCTCTTCGGCTACAGCGACGCGCTGGCCGGCGCCGCCGCCGAGGGCTACCTCGACGAACAGCGGGAAGCCGCCCGCGACTGGGCCACCACCCGGCGTCGACTCATCACCCTGCTCGTGCAACCCGACCCACCCGGCGAGGCTGCCCTGCACGCCGCCGCCGACGCGGCATGCTGGCCGCTGCCGGAGACGGTCGCCGTCGTCAGTGTCGACGGCACCGACGCCGAACATCTCGCCCGCACCACCGGCGGCAACGCCATCGCCACCGTCATCGACAACGCCGTCCGGCTCGTCCTACCCGAGCCCGGTACGCCGGGTCGCCTCGCCCAGCTGCGGCGGGCCGTCATCGGCCGACTGGCCGCGATCGGTCCGACCGTCGGCCTGCGGGAGGCGCGGGACTCGTACCGGCTGTCCCGACGCGCGCAACAGTTGCAGCGGGTCGGCACCCTCCGCGACGGCGTCGTGGACTGCGACGCGCACCTCTTCACCCTGCTCACCGCCTGGGAACCCGGCCTTGTCGACCGGCTCGCCGCGAACGTCCTCGCCCCGCTGGCACAGCTCAAGCCCGCAGCCCGGCAGAACCTGGCCGAAACGCTGTTGGCGTGGCTGTGCAGTCAGGGACAGGTGGTGCCGACCGCCGAACTCCTGCACACCCATCCACAGACCGTGCGATACCGCATGCGTCGGCTCCGCGAACTGTTCGGTCCGGCCCTCGACGACCCCGACGCCCGACTCGCGCTCCACCTGGCCCTGCGTCATCGTCTCGGCGACCTGGCCCTGCGCCACCGTCTCGGCGACCGATCACCGGAGCGGGTCGCCGCGGACCAGGTCACAGGGTGAACGTGGTCTCCTCGGGCGCGACGGCCCGTTCGACCTCCACCCCGAGGGCCCGCAGGTCCGCCACGAAGTCCGGATAGCCCCGGTCCACGTGGTGCACGTGGGAGATCTCGGTGGTGCCGTCCGCGCAGAGGCCGGCGATCACCAGTCCCGCGCCGGCCCGGATGTCGGTGGCGCGTACGGGTGCACTGGAGAGCCGTTCCCGGCCCCGTACCACCGCGTGATGGCCGTCGGTCTTGATGTCTGCGCCGAGCCGGGACATCTCGTTGATGAACATGAACCGGCCGTCGAAGATGTTCTCGGTGATCAGGGAGGGCCCCTCGCTGACCGCGGCGAGTCCGATCGCCATCGGCAGCAGGTCGGTGGCGAATCCGGGGAAGGGCAGGGTCACCACGTCCACCGCCGTGGGGCGCTGGTCCATCCGTACCCGGAACGAGTCGGCCCGGGTCTCCACCAGGCCACCAGCCGAAACGATCTTGTCGAGGGCGATCTCCAGGTAGGCGGGGCTCACCCCGGTCACGGTAACGTCGCCTCGGGTCATCGCCGCCGCGAAGGCCCAGGTGCCGGCGACGATCCGGTCGCCGACGGTGGCGTGTCGGACCGGCCGCAGCTCGGTCACCCCTTCGATCCGGATCGTCGAGGTACCGGCTCCCTCGATCCGCGCCCCCATCTGCGACAACATCGCGCAGATGTCGACGATCTCCGGCTCGCGCGCAGCGTTGTCGATCTCGGTCACGCCCTTGGCGAGTACCGCCGCCATCACCAGGTTCTCGGTCGCGCCGACGCTGGGGAAGTCCAACCAGATGGTCGCCCCGCAGAGCCCGTCCGGCGCTGAGGCGATGACGAAGCCGTGCTCGCCGGTGATCTCCGCCCCCATCCGGGCCAGGCCGGAGACGTGCATGTCCAAGCCTCGGGAACCGATCGCATCGCCGCCCGGGTGGGCCACCCGAACGTAGCCCCGGCGGGCCAACAGCGGCCCCAGTACGCAGATGGACGCGCGCAGCCGACGGACCAGGTCGTAGTCCGCCTCCGCTCCCGGCTGCTCCGGTACGTCGATGGTGATGGCCCGGCACCGCTGCGCCGTTCCGGCCGCCTCGGCGGGTAGGCATCCGTCCGGCCCGGGAGTGTCGTCCTCGGCGAAGGAAACCTCGCAGCCCAGTCGGCGGAGCACCTCGCCCATGATGGCGATGTCGGTAATCCGGGGGACGTTGGTGATGACACTCCGGCCGGGCGCGAGCAACGCTGCCGCCATCAGCTTGAGCGCGGAGTTCTTCGCCCCGGCCACCCGGACCTGCCCGGCGAGCCGAGCGCCCCCGCTGACCCGAATCAGGTCGGCATCCGCCGAGCCGGACGAGCCCGGGTCACCCGGCAGGTCGGCATCCGCCGAGCCGGACGAGCCTGGGTCACCCGGCCCCACCGGCATTGGCCAGTCACCCACCGGCTCGCCGCCTACCCCGTTGGCCGATGACCGGGCTGGGAGTGGCCGGGCGGACATCCGTACGCTTTGCGTCATGGCCGTCCACCTCACGCGTATCTACACCAAGGCCGGCGACGCCGGCATGACCCGGTTGAGCAACAACGAACAGGTCGCCAAGACGGATCCCCGGATCACCGCGTACGCCGACGTCGACGAGTGCAATGCGGCGATCGGGGTGGCGCTGGCGCTCGGGCAACTCGACGACGACCTGCGTTCGGTTCTCGCCACGGTCCAGAACGACCTTTTCGATGTCGGGGCCGATTTGTCCAACCCGACCGAGCCGGACCCGGCATATCCGCCATTGCGGGTAACCGAGGAGTACGTGACCCGCCTCGAGGGCTGGTGCGACGAATACAACGCACGGCTGGCCAATCTCGACTCCTTCATCCTGCCGGGCGGTACCCCGGGTGCGGCGCTGCTACACGTGGCGCGAACTGTCGCACGCCGGGCCGAGCGATCGGCTTGGTCGCTGATTACCCACGATTCGGAACGAACTAGCATTCTTCCGGCAAAGTATCTCAATCGGCTATCGGATCTGTTGTTCATCCTGGCAAGAACGGCAAATCCGGCCGGCGATGTGCTATGGGTCCCAGGCGGCAAGCGTTGACCCGAGGTGCACTGCACCACGTCGAACTCTGGGTTCCGGACCTGGCCAGCGCATACCCCGGCTGGGACTGGTTACTCACCGAACTCGGTTGGCAGCCGTTCCAGGACTGGCCGGCCGGCCGCTCCTGGCGGCTGGGCAGCACCTACCTGGTGCTGGAGGAATCGCCAGCCCGGGCCGGCCAGGTTCACGACCGGCTCGCCCCGGGCCTGAATCATCTGGCCTTCCACGCCGGTTCCACCACCGAGGTGGACCGGCTGGTGACGCAGGCGCCGACGTACGGCTGGACGCTGCTGTTTCCGGACCGACACCCGTACGCGGGCGGGCCGGAGCACTACGCGGCCTACCTGGCGGACCGGTTCGGGTACGAGGTGGAACTCGTCGGCGAAGAGCCGTAGCCGGTCAACCGACAGCCAGCGCCAGCCGCTATCGCTGCCGGGGTCGCGGCGGTTGGCGCACCTAGGCCGCTGGCCAGTCCTGTACGGCAAGACGCGGCGAGGCCGCCCCGGGCGGGGCGGCCTCGAGCCACGAAAGAAATCCGGTCACGGTGGATTCCGCCATTGCGATCTCCACCGGAGCATGGTGACTGGTACACCGGAGGATCACCCAGTCGGCGGGCATAATAAGCCGTTCCTGCCCCTCGGGCAGCCGACGAAGATCCACCGCGAGCCCTCGGCGGGTCAACACCCGCTTCGGACGGATCGCGAAGCTGAACATCCGGTAACAGCGCAGCTCGTCGTTGACGAACCGGCCGAAGCCTGGGGACCAGCCACGCCCGTCAAGCAGGGTGGAGACCCGGACACTGAGTCGGATGATCCCGCCAGCGCGGGTCACCAGCGCCCGCCGGACGAACAATACGGCCAGCGTGAGGCACAGGGCGAGGACGCCGACCCCGATCCATTTCAAGACCAGCATCGACGTACCCGACTAGCGTGCCGAAGCGGCGGTTACCGGGGTGGCCTCTTCGGCCAGGATGGTGACGCCGTCGGGGGTCACCGACAGGAAGCCACCCGCGACCTCGTAGGTGATCTCCTCGCCACCGGCCCGCTTGATCCGGACCTGGCCCGGCTCAGCAAGTTGGCCCAGCAGCGGCTCGTGGCCGGGCAGCACACCGAGCTCACCTTCGGTCGTCCGGGCGAGAAGCATCTCGGCCTCACCGGACCATACCTTTTCCTCAACGGCTACCAGCTCGACCTGTAGCGGCTTTGCCACGCTGTCTCCTCTGCGGCGGCGGGGTTGACCCGAGTCTAATCCCGCACCTGGTCGGCACCCAAGGCGGGTGGCCAGGCGCACATTCTCGCTACGGCTCCTTGTTCACCAGCTCAGGATGTTCGAGCAGGAACTCGGCGACCGTCTCGGCCCGCACCGCGGCGAAGAAGTCCTCCGCGATCGACTCCAACCGCTCCCCCTGGTAGGCACTGCCCATTCCGACGCCGCCACCGGGCAACTTGACCGTCTTGATGGAGTCGGAGCGAATTCCCCGCAACGCGAACCCGAAGTCGACGACGTCATTTCCACGGCCGTTGAAGATGAGCGACTTACCGGCCGCCCGCAACACCGAGTCGAGCTTGAGTGGGTTGGTGACCACGTCCCGACTGAATGCCTGGTCGACCATTGCCTTGACGAACTGCTGCTGATGGCGCTGACGGCCATAGTCGGCGTCCGGAACGCCATTACGGGGGTAGCGCTGACGGACGTAGTCCAGCGCCTGCCAGCCATTCAGGTGCTGCATACCCTTCTTGTACTCCGCCTGGGGGCCGATGTAGCCCTCCCCGTAGGGATTGCCGTCCCGGTGGGTGCCGTCCGGCTTACGGTGCTCGGACACGACGTCCCGCTCGATGTACATCGTGACGCCCCCCATGGCGTCGACGATCTTCTGAAAACCGCTGAAGTTGATGATCGCCCCGGCGTCGAACCGCTCGATCCCCGTGTACTTGCTGATCGTCATGGCGAGCAACTCGAACCCCCGGGCCGCGTCCGGGTTCTTGCCGGAAACCCGACTGCCGTACGACATGGCCGCATTGAGCCGGTCCTGCCCGCCGGAGAAGTCCGCCTTCTCGAACCGCGGAATGTCGACGATCAGGTCCCGAGGCAACGAGAACAGGTACGCCTGGTCGAGCGAGGCCGGCATATGCATGATCATGATCGAGTCGGCGAGCGGTGGGGTTTCCGGCTCGCGGGGGTCGATCCCCACCAGCAGGATGTTCAGCGGACCGGTGATCTCCTTGCGCTGGGTCTGCGTACCAGCCGCCTGGTCACCGAAGAGGTCCGCCTTGGCGACGGCACCCTCGTAGCGCACGGACAGCGCCTGGGCCCCGACGAGGGCAACTCCACTCAGCACGATCAGCACTGTTCCGAAGACCGTACACAGCCAGGCCCACCAGGGCCCAAAACGCCTTTTCCCGCGGCGCTCACCGTCGACGGCCTTTGCCACCAGAACCTCCGATAGTCACGTTCTGCCCATAGGAATGACGGGCACGCGCCACAAATTCGTTGCTGAGACTAACGTGGATTGTTTTCAACCAGCCAATGAAGGTACCGCACTGGAGCAGTCATCGACATTTACGACGAAAAGGGCTGCACCGGTTTTCACCGGTGCAGCCCTTTTGTCCGTACGAGAAGGGTCAGCCCTTCATCAGCTCGGCGGCCTTGCGCTCCAGGTCCTCCAGACCACCGCACATGAAGAAGGCCTGCTCGGGGAAGTGGTCGTACTCGCCCTCGCTGATCTTCTTGAACGCCTCGATGGTCTCCTTGATCGGGACCGTCGAGCCCGGTACGCCGGTGAACTGCTCGGCGGCGTAGGTGTTCTGCGACAGGAAGCGCTCGATCCGCCGCGCACGCTGCACGACGAGCTTGTCTTCCTCGGAGAGCTCCTCGATACCGAGGATGGCGATGATGTCCTGCAGGTCCTTGTACTTCTGCAGGATCCGCTTCACCTCACTGGCGACCGCGAAGTGCTCGGCACCGACGTACTCCGGCGCGAGGATCCGCGAGGAGGACGCCAGCGGGTCCACCGCCGGGTAGATGCCCTTGTCGGAGATCGACCGCTCCAGGTTGGTGGTCGCGTCCAGGTGGGCGAAGGTGGTGGCCGGCGCCGGGTCGGTGTAGTCGTCGGCGGGAACGTAGATCGCCTGCAGCGAGGTGATCGCCTGGCCCCGGACCGAGGTGATCCGCTCCTGCAGCTCACCCATCTCGTCCGCCAGGGTCGGCTGGTAACCCACCGCGCTCGGCATCCGGCCGAGCAGGGTGGAGACCTCCGAACCGGCCTGGGTGAAGCGGAAGATGTTGTCGATGAAGAGCAGCACCTCCTGCTTCTGCACGTCGCGGAAGTACTCCGCCATGGTCAGCGCGGAGAGAGCGACCCGCAGACGGGTGCCCGGCGGCTCGTCCATCTGGCCGTAGACCAGCGCGGTCTTGTCGATAACCCCGGACTCGGTCATTTCGGCGATGAGGTCGTTACCCTCACGGGTCCGCTCACCCACACCGGCGAAGACCGAGGTACCACCGAAGTTCCGGGCGACACGGGTGATCATCTCCTGGATGAGCACCGTCTTGCCCACACCCGCACCACCGAACAGACCGATCTTGCCGCCCTTGACGTACGGGGCCAGCAGGTCGATCACCTTGATGCCGGTCTCCAGCATCTCGGTCTTCGGCTCCAGGTCGGCGAAGGCCGGGGCCTTGCGGTGGATGCCCCACCGGTCCGACGCCTCGAGCTTCTCGCCCGGCTTCAGGTTGAGGCACTCGCCGATCGCGTTGAAGACGTGACCCTTGACGGCGTCACCAACCGGCACGCTGATCGGGCCGCCGGTGTCCCGGACCTCGGCACCCCGGACCACACCGTCGGTCGGCTGCATCGAGATCGCCCGGACCATGTTGTCACCCAGGTGCTGGGCGACCTCCAGGGTCAGGAGCTTGTCTCCACCGGAGAGTGCGACGGTGACGTGCAGGGCGTTGAAGATGTCGGGCATGGCGTCGCGCGGGAACTCGGCGTCGACGACCGGGCCGATGACCCGGACCACGCGACCCGTGGCCGTCTTGGTCTCAGCTGGTCCACCAGCAGCTGCGGATACAGTCATCACACTTCACTTCCCGACGCGGCGAGCGCGTTCGCGCCGCCGACGATCTCGCTGATCTCCTGGGTGATCCCGGCCTGGCGGGCCGAGTTCATCTCACGCGTGTACTTGTCGATCATCTCTTCGGCGTTGTCGGTGGCGCTCTTCATCGCCCGCCGCCGGGCGGCCGACTCACTGGCCGCCGACTCGATCAACGCCGCGTAGATCCGCGTGTTGATGTACTTCGGCAGCAGCGCGTCGAGCAGCGCCTCGGCGTCCGGCTCGAACTCGTACGCCGGCAGCAGGCCCGGCGCGGCCTCGGACCGGGGCCGGTCCTCGACCTCCATCGGACCGACGATCCGGGTCACCGGGTTCTGGGTCATCAGCGACTTGAACTCGGTGTAGACGATGTGCAACTCGTCGACACCGCGTACCCCGTCGAGCCCGGCACCATCCTCGGTGTCGTCCGCGCCGTGCGTGAACGCCTTGATCAAGGTCTCGCCGACCTCCCGAGCGTTGGCGAACGACGGCTGCTCGGAGAAGCCGGTCCAACTCGCCTCGATCGGCCGGTTACGGAACCGGTAGTACGTCACGCCCTTGCGGCCGATGACGTACAACACCGGTTCCTTGCCGTCGGCCTTCAACCGGGCGACCAGCGACTCGGCAGCCTTGATCGCGTTGGTGCTGTAGCCACCGGCCAGTCCCCGGTCGCTGGTGACCACCACGACGCCGGCCCGCCGTACCTTGGGCCGGGCGGTCAGCAGCGGGTGGTCGATCTGCGAGTTGGACGCCAGCGCGGTGAGCACCCCGGTGATGGCCTGGGCGTACGGCAGGGACGCCGCCACCCGGGCCTGGGCCTTGGCGATCCGGCTCGTCGCGACGAGCTCCATCGCCTTGGTGATTTTCTTCATCGACTTCGCCGAGCGAATCCGTTGACGAAGAACGCGAACCTGGGCTGCCATGGATCAGCCCTTACTGCTTCTCGTCAGCGGGAGCGCCGTCCCGGTAGCGAGTGACCGTCTCACGGTTCTCCGGACCCTCGGCCGGCTTGGCCGCCGGCTCGTTGATCCGCAGCTCGTCCTCCTTGCCGAGGAACGTCTGCTTGAACCGCGCGATGGCGTCGTCGAGGGCCGCGATGATCTCGTCGTCCCACTTGTTGTCGGCGATCGCCTGGAGCGTGGCGTTGTGCTTGTGCCGCAGGAACTCCAGGAACTCCGACTCGAAGCGGCGAACCTCACCGACCGGGATGTCGTCCAGCTTGCCCTCGACGCCGGACCAGACCACGACGACCTGCTCCTGCACCGGGACCGGCGCGTAGTTCGACTGCTTGAGCAGCTCGACCAGACGGGCACCACGGTCCAGCTGGTTACGCGAGGCCTTGTCCAGGTCCGAGGCGAAGGCGGCGAACGCCTCCAGCTCGCGGTACTGGGCCAGGTTGAGCCGCAGCGAACCCGAGACCTTCTTCATCGGCTTGACCTGGGCGGCACCACCGACCCGGGAGACCGAGGTACCGACGTTGATGGCCGGCCGGACGCCCTGGTTGAACAGGTCGGTCTCGAGGAAGATCTGGCCGTCGGTGATCGAGATGACGTTGGTCGGGATGAAGGCCGAGATGTCGTTGGCCTTCGTCTCGATGATCGGCAGACCGGTCATCGAACCGCCGCCCATCTCGTCGGAGAGCTTCGCGCAGCGCTCCAGCAGCCGGGAGTGCAGGTAGAAGACGTCACCCGGGTAGGCCTCACGACCCGGCGGGCGGCGCAGCAGCAGCGACACGGCCCGGTACGCCTCGGCCTGCTTGCTCAGGTCGTCGAAGACGATCAGAACGTGCTTGCCGTTGTACATCCAGTGCTGTCCGATGGACGAGCCGGCGTACGGGGCGATGTACTTGAAGCCGGCCGGGTCAGAGGCGGGCGAGGCGACGATGGTGGTGTATTCCATCGCGCCCTGCTCCTCCAGCAGGCCCTTCACCGAGGCGATGGTGGAGGCCTTCTGGCCGATGGCGACGTAGATGCAGCGGACCTGCTTCTTCGGGTCGCCGGAGCGCCAGTTGTCCCGCTGGTTGAGGATCGTGTCCAGGGCGACCGTGGTCTTACCGGTCTTCCGGTCACCGATGATCAGCTGCCGCTGACCCCGGCCGATCGGCGTCATCGCGTCGACGGCCTTCAGACCGGTCTGCAGCGGCTCGGAGACCGACTGCCGGGCCATCACGTTCGGAGCCTGGAGCTCCAGCTCGCGGTAACCCTCGTTGGCGATCTCACCCAGGCCGTCGATCGGCTGGCCGAGCGCGTTGACGACGCGGCCCAGGAACGCGTCGCCGACCGGCACCGAGAGCACTCGGCCGGTCCGCTTGACGCGCTGTCCTTCCTCGATGCCGGCGTAGTCGCCGAGCACCACGGCACCGATCTCCCGGACGTCGAGGTTCAGCGCCACGCCCAGCGTGCCGTCCTCGAACTCCAGCAGCTCGTTGGTCATGGTCGAGGGCAGGCCCTCGACGTGGGCGATGCCGTCACCGGCGTCGGCGACGGTGCCGACCTCCTCGCGGGAGACGTCGGGCGAATAGGAGGAGACATAGCGCTCCAGGGCGCCGCGGATCTCCTCCGTCGAGATGGTCAGCTCGGCCATCCTCTGCTTCCTCTATTCAGCGCCCGGAGAACCGGAACGGCGTGGATGTCTTCTCAGCGCTTTGCGAGCGCGTTACGGGTGTCGTTGAGGCGACGCAGGACTGTGCCGTCGTAGAGATCGGAACCGACCTGGACGCTCATCCCGCCGAGGATCTCCGGGTTGACCGTCTGCTTGACGGTAACCTCCCGGCCGTACAGCTCGGCGAGCTTGGCACCCAAACGACGCTCCTCGTCTTCACTGAGGGGCGCCGCGACGGTTACGTAGGCCACCTGCCGGTCCCGGCGATCGGCGGCCAGCTCCACCAGCCGGGTCAGCGAACCCGAGAAGGACCGCCCACCGAAGCCGGCAAGCGCGACCTCGACCAGGCGGACCGTCGCTGGCTTGGCCTTGCCGGCCAGCAGCGTCCGGGTCAGCTCGGCCCGCTGGGCCGGCGGAGCGATGGAATCGGACAGGACGCTGCTCAGCTGCGGGTCACCGGAGACCAGCTGGCCGAAGCGGAACAGCTCGTCCTCGACCTCGCCGAGGTCACCGGCGCGGTCGGCGCTGGCCAGCAGCGCCTCCACCCCCAGCCGCTCGGTCGCTTCGAGCAGCTCCGACGGAGCCGACCAACGGCCGGACACCAGTGCGATGAGCAACTCCCGCGCCTCGGCGTTGACCTTGTCGGCGACGAGGCTGGCGAGCAGGCCCGCCCGGTCCTCGCCGGGGCGGGCCGGGTCAGCCAACGCCCGCCGCAGCCGGGGCTCGCGCCCCAGCAGCGCGGCCACGGAGAGCAGCGCCTCCGCGGTGTCCGCCAGCGAGGCCGGTTCGGCACTGCCGGCGTACGCCTCGAAGCGCTCGTAGGCGGCCGCGTACGACTCGCGGCTGGCTGCCTGCATCAGCGGGCCCCCGCGCTCTCAAGCCCGGTCAGGAACCGCTCGACCGTGCCCTTGCGCCGTGCCTCGTCGGCCAGCGACTCGCCAACGATCTTGCTGGCCAGGTCGACGGCGAGCGTGCCCACCTCCGTGCGCAGTTCGCGCACGAGGGTCTGCCGCTCGACGGCGAGGGCCTCCCGCCCAGCCGTGATGATCCGCTCGGACTCCTCGCGGGCCTTCGCCAGCACGTCGCTACGGATCGCCTCGGCGTCGGCGCGGGCGTCGTCCCGGATCCGGGCCGCCTCGGTGCGTACTTCGGCGAGCTGCGCCTTGTACTGCTCCAGCACCTGGTTGGCTTCGGCCTGGGCCGCCTCGGCGCGCTTCAGGCCGCCCTCGATCGCGTCCACCCGAGCCTGGTACATGCCTTCCATCTTCGGCATGACGAACTTGAGCAGGACGAAGCAGAGGATGGCGAAGGAGATCGAACCGACGACGATCTCCTGCCAAATCGGCAGGATCGGGTTGTGTCCTTCGGCAGCGAGATACATCTCAGACCTCCCGGTTACGGTGCGGACCGTTGCTTATTCGCCGCCGCCGACGGCGAAGGCGAGCACCAGGCCGAACAGCGCCAGCGCCTCGACCAGAGCGAAGCCCAGGATCAGCCAGGTCCGGTTGTAGCCGGCCGACTCGGGCTGACGGGCGCTGGACTGGATGTAGGCCGCGAAGACCAGTGCGACACCGATACCCGGGCCGATGGCCGCGAGGCCGTAGCCGATGGTGTTGACGCTACCGGCGATCTCGGCAAGTACGTTCATTGCGAGGATTCCTCCTAGTTCGCGCGTGACTGTTCACGCGTACGACAAGTCAGTACCAAAGTTCTCGGACGGTGCCGGCCGGCCCGCCAAATCAGTGTGAGTCCGCCATCGAGGTGGAGATGTAGTTCGCGCTCAGCACCACGAAGACGTATGCCTGCAGGGCGGCGACCAGCAACTCGAAGAAGGCCATCAGGATCGCCATCAGGAACGAGAAGACCGAGGTCGCCTGGATGAACAGGCTGTCGGAGGCGAGCATCACGAACCCACCGACGGTGAAGACCAGCAACAGCAGGTGCCCGGCGAACATGTTGGCGAAGAGTCGCAGCGCGAGGGTGACCGGGCGAATGATGAAGTTCTGTAGGAACTCGATCGGGATGAGCAGGAAGTGCATCGGCCACGGCACGCCCGGCAGGATCAGGCTCATCTTGACGTACTTGAAGAACCCGTGCTTCTTGACGCCGATGTAGTTGTACAACGCGTAGGAGACCGCGGTGAGCACGATCGGGAACGCGATGTGCGAGTTCGGGGAAATCTGGAAGCCCGGGATGATGCTGAAGAGGTTCGTCAGCAGGATGAAGCTGAAGAGCACCGTCAGATAGGGGGCAAACTTGATGCCCGCCGCGCCCATCTGGTCCTTGGCGACACTGTTACGGATCAGCCCGTAGATCTCCTCGGCCGCCCATTGCGTCCGACCCGGAACCAGCTTCGGCTTCCGGTAGGCCACCATGTAAAAGATGATCAGGGCTGCGACCGCGATCCACACCATGATGCCGAACTTGGTGACCCAGGGGCCGGCCACATTCGGTGGATAGAAGTCCCCGACGCTGGGGGGCCAGGGCAAATCCTGGGCGACGACCAGCTGTCCGCTCACCGTGTCATCCTCCGCATTCGACAAGACCGGCACGCTGACATCAGGCACCGAGCCTCCTAATGATCAGGTAGATCGCTCCGACCGCGCCGATCATCATGCCCGTCACGAGCCCGACGCCGGACGGCAGATCAAACCATCGATCTACCAACCAGCCGAGGAATCCCCACACGCCGATTCCGGCGATCAGGTAACCCACGACAGAACCGGCCACACCCTCCGACGACTCGTCGTCGGACTTCTGGGGGTGAAGGTTGTCGGCCATGACGTGGCGAACGATATCAGCCTGGATACGCGCAGGTGCGGGGCACCCCCCACACGGCATCAGGTGTGCGGGACGGGAACCAAAGGCGCGTCAACCCCCGCACACGTTACTCCCCATGGGACAGGTTGACGCCGTGCCATACCCGGCAAAATTCCGACAACCGAACGGCCGACGCAGGACGCAGAGGTCAACCCGATCGGGTGACCCTCAACAGAGTGGGAACCCCTGGTCAGCCCTTAACCCAAGCACCCCACTGACCAAAAAGATCGCTGGTCAGCACCTACCCAAGCACCCCACTGACCAAAAAGATCGCTGGTCAGCACCTACCCAAGCACCCCACTGACCAGAAAAATCGCTGGTCAGCACCTACCCAAGCACCCCACTGACCAGAAAAATCGCTGGTCAGTCCTGAGTCGGCTGCACGTAGGGCAGCGGTGCCCGGACCGTCCACACCAGTTGGGTGATGGTCCAGACCGCCACCGCCGCGATGATCGCCGCCCCCATCGGTTCCAGACCCGACCAACCGGTCGCCGCGATCGCCGCCATCACCACACCGAGAATGACAATCTTGGTTGCATAGGTGACCAGGCCGACCGACATGATCAGTTTCGGGTTCACCGCATCCGCCCAGGCGATCGAGAACCCGGAGACCAGATAGCTGAGCACCACCAGTGCCACCCCGGCGGCGGCGCCGGCCGCGCCGGTCGGGCCGCGCAGCACCGCGCCCACCGGAACCGCCAGCACCAACAGCGCCGCCGAGGCGAGCAGGGTGGTCCGCAGATAGGGCATGCGTTGACGAATCGCGCCGGGCTGTCCGGCCGGTGGCGCGCTCATCGGGGGTACGCCGGGAAGGCGGCGGTCAGGTCGGCGACCGCACCGGCGATCGTGGCGAGGGTGTCGGTGCCCCCCGGAGCGGTCGGGTCGGTACGCACCGCCCGCGCGATGAGCGCGGCGATCTGGTGCATCTCCCCCTCCCGCATGCCCTGGGTGGTGACACTGGGCGTACCGACGCGGATGCCGGAGGCGGTCAGCGGTGGCCGCGGGTCGTACGGAATGGCGTTCTTGTTCAACGTGATCATTGCGGCGTCGCAGCGCTCCTCAGCTTGCTGGCCGGTCACCTCGATCGCGCGCAGGTCGATCAGGGCCAGGTGGGTGTCGGTGCCGCCGGAGACCGGACGCATCCCCTCGGCGGCGAGCCCGGCGGCCAGCGCGCGGGCGTTGCGTACCACCTGGGCGGCGTACGCCTGGAACTCGGGCATCGCGGCCTCGCGTAGCGCGACCGCCTTGGCCGCGACGGCGTGCATCAACGGACCACCCTGGGTGAACGGGAAGACCGCCTTGTCGATGCGCTGGGCCAGCGCCTCCCGGCAGAGGATCATCCCGCCCCGGGGACCGCGCAGCACCTTGTGCGTGGTGGCGCAGACGACGTCGGCGTAGGGCACCGGGGATGGGACCGCCCGACCGGCGACCAGACCGATGAAGTGGGCGGCGTCCACCATCAGGTAGGCCCCGACCTCGTCGGCGATCTGCCGGAACCGGGCGAAGTCGATCAGTCGCGGGTACGCGGTGGCACCGCAAATGATCATCTTCGGCTGGTGAGTGAGGGCGAGGTCACGTACCTCGTCGTAGTCGATCAGCTCGGTGTCCTCCCGGACCCGGTAGCCGACCGTGGTGAACCACTTGCCGGAGAAGTTGACCCGGCTGCCGTGGGTCAGGTGACCG
The DNA here is from genome assembly GCF_053590565.1 of Micromonospora sp. NPDC003197. Classification (NCBI taxonomy): domain Bacteria; kingdom Bacillati; phylum Actinomycetota; class Actinomycetes; order Micromonosporales; family Micromonosporaceae; genus Micromonospora; species Micromonospora sp. NPDC003197. The sequence goes on from NZ_JBSFTE010000001.1 coordinate 245,252, forward strand.
CCGTGCGGCAGGTCCATCGCCAGCACCGTGTCCCCCGGCTGCACCAGTGCCGCGTAAGCGGCCAGGTTGGCGCTGGCACCCGAGTGCGGTTGCAGGTTGGCATGCTCGGCACCGAACAGCTCGCGGGCCCGGGCCAGGCCGATCTCCTCGGCCCGGTCCACCTCCGCACAGCCACCGTAGTAGCGCCGCCCCGGGTAGCCCTCGGCGTACTTGTTGGTCAGCGTCGAACCGAGCGCCGCCAGCACCGCCGGGGAGGTGAGATTCTCACTCGCGATCAGCTGAAGACCGCTGCGAAGTCGGTCCAGCTCACCCAGCACCACCGAGGCGATCTCCGGATCGGTCGTCTGGAGCTGGTCGAAATCCGGCCCCCAGAACTGGCCCGGGCCGACCGCCCGACCGCCACGGGCAGCATCGGGCCCACTCATCGCCAACTCCTCGTCGAGTTCCCCACGACACCAGAGTCTAGGCCGCCCCGGCGAACCACCTCGCCACGCAATGGCCCTGAGCTGGCCGGGTCACTCCTCGACCCCGAAGGCAAGGTCCAGGCTGGGTGCCGTGAAGCTCCGCTTCGGCTCGTCGCGCAACGCGTCCACCATGATCCGGGCCACCCCATCGGCCACCTTCGCCTGCACCCGAGAGCCGACCAGATCCTGCGGATCGTCCGGGTTGGCGGCGATCGCGGCCACCGCCAGTTGCGGTGAGTAGATCACTACCGTCTCGGTGGCGTAGTTGTCCGAACTACCGGTCTTGCCGGCCACCGGGCGCTTCACGATGTCGTACACGCCGGTCGCCGTGCCGCCGTTGCACCGGCCGAACTCCGACTGGTCACCGACCGGGCAGCGCGCCGCATCCGTGGCCGCCCTGGCTATGTCGGCGTGCAGCACCTGCTTGCAGGACGGGTTGCCGGCCGGAACCGGGCGACCGGCGGCATCCTTGATCGTGACCACCGGCAACGGATCGCAGTACCGACCCTCCGCCGCCACCGTGGCGTAGGCATTCGCCAGGTCCAACGGTGTGGTGGCGGCCACCCCGAGGACGAACGGCCCCCACTGGCGAGCCCCGTTTCGGGCCAGCTCGGCGTCACTCTCGGACCGGAAGGTGATGCCCAACCGCTCGGCCATCTCCACCACCGCCTCCGCCCCGATTCGCTCCGCGAGGTGTACGAAGTAGGTGTTGACCGAACGCCCGAAAGCGGTCCACATGGTGCGATAGCCGTCCATCCGCTCCGGATTGGCGTTACGCGGACACCAGTAGCCGCCACAGCTCGCCGATCCGGTCACCGACCACTTGGTGACCAGCCGGGTGGGCGAGTCGTAGCCGGTGCTCAGCGGCAGGTCGTCCTCCAGCGCGGCCAACATGGCGAACAGCTTGAACGTCGAGCCCCCCTGGTAGCCCTCGATCGCTCCGCCCCCAGCGATCAGCTGGTTCACCGTGTTCGGGTAGTTCTCCTGGCCATCGGGGTTCTCGGCCAAGCTGTAGTGCCGGTTGACCGCCAGCGCCAGCACCCGGCCGGTGCCCGGCTGCACCACCGCGGTCGGTACGGCCCGGGGGTTGTCGTAGTCGTACACCGCCAGGGCTTCCTCCAGCGCGGTCGCCTGGGTTCCCGGGTCGAGCGAAGTGGTGATCGCGTACCCGCCCCGGCGCAGTGCCCGTTGCCGTTGCTGTACGTCTTCCCCGAAGGCCGGCTGGGCGTTCCACCACTGCTGGAAGTAGTCGCAGAAGAAGCCCCAGTCGTCGTGCTTGGCCGGCACTCCCACGCAGTCGCTGGGCTCGGTGCTGGGCCGGAGCTGGAGCTTCTCCGCCTTCGCCGTCGCCGCCTCGGCGGCCGACACCATGCCCATCTCCACCATCTGGCCCAGCACGTACGACCGGCGCCCCAGCGCCGCGCCGACGTCGCCGCTGATCGGGTCGTCGGTGTGCGGCGACTGGACGAGTCCGGCCAGGAGCGCCGCCTCCGCGAGGGTCAACTTGCCGGGCGGCTTGGAGAAGTAGCGCTGACTCGCGGCCGCGATGCCGTACGCCCCGGCCCCGAAGTAGGTGATGTTGAGATAGCGGCTGAGGATCTCCTCCTTGGTGAGCTGGCGCTCCAACGCCAACGCGTACCGCATCTCCTGGAGCTTGCGGCCGGTGGTCGTCTCGGTGGCCGCCGCCCGCTGTTCCTCGGTCAGGTTGGGGTCGTTCTTCAGCACGTTGCGGACGTATTGCATGGTCAGCGTGGAGGCGCCCTGCCGGACCTCACCGTTCTGCTGGTTCGCGACGAACGCCCGGACGACGGCGCGCGGGTCGACTCCGCTGTGCTGGTAGAACCGGATGTCCTCGGCCGCCACGATCGCCTCGCGCATTACCGGTGCCACCGCGTCGAGCGCCACGTCGTGCCGGTTCTCGGCGTAGAACGAGGTGATCAGGGTCTTGCCGTCGTTGGCGTAGAGGTAGGACCGTTGCGCCGTCGGCGGGGTCGACAGGTCGCGAGGCAGATCGTCGTAACCGGCGCTGATCGAGCCCAGCCCGAGCAGGAAGAGCGCACCGGACGGGATCGTCGCCACCCCGAGAATTACGCCCGCCACCATCCCGGCAACCAGCAGAAACCAGATCTTGCGGCGCTGGGACCGAGACCTGGACCGAGACCGAGACCTCGGTCGGGACCGAAACCGGAACCGCAACCGGGACTGTGACCGTGACCGTAACCGTGCCCGAAACCGGGTCATACGCTTACCCCTCGCAACGGCGTAGAAGCGTTAGAACCAGTTCAGAATGGCCACGAACTATCTGGTAAGGCCGCGTTTTCGGTTAATCAGCAGGAAGTTCACACTATCCGGGCAGCAGTACGGCCGCGAAGGGCTGCACTGTCTCCTCGATCTCGTCGGCCACCCGGCTGAAGCACTGGTCCCCGCGACCCCACGGGTCGTCCAGGTCGTCCGCCGGTAGCGGGGCGACTCCCCGCCGGGCCGCGTCGACCGCCTCGACCAGGGCGACGCCCCGGGCGTACACCGAGTCGGGGGTCAACTCCACCGGGGGCAGCGCCGCAGCCTCCACCCCGGCCAGCAGCCGGCCAAACTCCCCCAGCACGAACGTCCGGGCGGCGGCGTCGGGCCGCAGCGCCACCACGTACTCCAGCTGGTCTGCGGTTGCGGTCAACACCAGGTCGGCGGCGTCGATCTGGTCCGACCGCAACTTCCGGGCCGCAAACCCGGTGATGTCACCGCCCCGGCCCCGCACCTGCCGGGCGGCCGGCGGGTTCATCTCCTCACCCGCGTGCCAGCCGCCGGTACCGGCGCTGTGACTGTGCAGCAGTTCGTCAGGCGTCACGGCCTCGACGGAGGACGCCGAACCGACCAACCGGGCCACCCGGGTACGGACCGCGAGGGTCAACAACCGCTCCGCCATCGGCGAACGGCAGATGTTGCCCATACAGACGTGCAGGACGGTGAAGGGCGGCACTCAGGTCACCTGCCCCTGGATGTCCGGCACCACGTCACGAAGCTTCTCCAGCGGAATCGCGCCCTGCCGCAGCACCCGGCAGACCTGCCCGGTGACGTCGACGATCGTGCTCGGCACCGGATCGGGGCACGGTCCCGCCTCCAGGTAGGTCCGCACCGAATAGCCGAGCTGGTCGCGGGCCTCCACAGCGGTCACCGCCGCCGGCTGGCCGGTCTTGTTGGCCGAGGAGACCGCCATCGGCCCGGTCTCCCGCAGCACCTCCAGCGCCACCGGGTGCAGCGGCATCCGCACCGCGACCGTGCCGTCGGTGTCCCCGAGGTCCCACTGAAGGCTGGGCGAATGCTCCACCACGATGGTCAACGCACCCGGCCAGAACGCCTCGACCAGTTCACGGGCGACCGTCGGCAACGAGTAGACCAGTCCGTCGAGGGTGTGTCGCGAACCAACCAGGACCGGCGGGGGCATCTGCCGGCCCCGGCCCTTCGCATCGAGCAGCGCCTTCACCGCGTACGGAGTGAAGGCGTCGGCGCCGACGCCGTAGACCGTGTCGGTGGGCAGCACGACCAGTTCGCCGTTCTTGACCGCTTCGATCGCCGCGGCGATGCCTCGGTCCCGTTCGGCCAGCGAACGGCAGTCATAGAGCATCACGGGAAGCCAGTCTGCCACGCCCCGGCCGGCCCGGGGTTGCCGGAGCCACCTCATCCCAACGGTCCGGCGGCTCCCCGGGCGGTGGCGGTCAGGCCCGCCGGGCAGTAACGAACCGGGACGCGGTCAGGCCCGCCGGGCAGTAACGAACCGGGACGCGGTCAGGCCCGCCGCAGCGCGGCGAACCGGGGTCGGGCGGTGGCTAGATCCGGCGGGCGGTGGCGAACCGGGGCCGGCCGGTCAGATCCCGGTGCCCGACGATCTCGGTGAACCGGCCGTCGGCCTGGAACAGCTCGGGCACCGCCTCGCCATGGCTGTCGTCGTGCTCGATCCCCACCACGCCCCCCGGACGCAACAACTCAGCGGCGCGGGCGATCACCGGGCGGATCACCGATAGCCCGTCCGCTCCGGCGAAGACCGCCTCAGCTGGATCATGCTCGGCCACCTCGGCCGGTACGACCGTGGCCGCCGGCACGTACGGCGGGTTGCACAGCAGGACATCCACCTGCCCGGCGAACCCGGACAGCAGCTCCGGATCGGTCACATCCCCGGCCAGCACCTCGACCCGAGAGCCGCCAGCGGCCACGTTTCGCCGTAGCCAGTCCAGCGCGGCAGCCGACTGTTCCACCGCCACCACCCGGGCCCCGGGCACCTCGTCGGCCACCGACAGGGCGATCGCGCCGCTGCCGCTGCACAGGTCGAGAACGAGGGCGGGGCCAGTCGGCGGGACTGCGCGGGCATGCTCGATCCCCCAGCCGGCGAGCAGCTCGGTCTCCGGCCGGGGCACGAACACCCCCGGCCCGACCGCCACCTCGACGTGCCGGAACGCAGCCGAGCCGAGCAGATGCTGGAGCGGCTCCCGGCGGATCCGTCGGGCGACCAGCTCGGCCAGCCGGTCGTACTGCTCGGGGGTGAAATCCCCGGCCAGCGCCAGCCGCCCCCGGGACACGCCCAATATGTACGCCGCGAGAAGTTCTGCCTCGACCCGGGCCGGTCCGATACCCGCCCCAGCCAGCGCCGCCGTCGCGACCGCCACCGCCCGGGAGGGTCGAAGCAATTCCGCCCCGCTGCCGGAGCCTGCGCCGCGTCCTGTCACGACATAATCATGGAACGTCGGCAACGACGACGCGCCACGGGGGCGTACCGCTCACGACCGCTGGGGAGGTTACCGTGAGCTGGCTCGACCGGGTCAATGACCAGGCCGATGTCATCCTGCGCGCCCAACAGCTCCAGGAGAGCGACCGGTCGGCCGAGGCGTGCCTGGCCCTCGAACTGGTGATCAGCACCACCACGGACCCGTACACCCGGGCCGAGGCGATGCTGCAACGGCTCTCCGCGCTGATCAATCTCGGCCGGACCGCCGCGTACACCAGCGCCGTCGAGCAGGCCTTCGCCGCCGCCCGTGACCTCGCCGATCCGTACCTGATCGGGCATCTGCACGCGTTGGCCGGGCTCGCCGCGCACCACCAGGGGGCGTTGGACCGCTGCGTCACCCACCTGGTCCGCGCCGAGCGGGCGCTCGGCACCGTGGACGATCCCGGCCGGGCCACCGCCTGGGCCTGGCACGACCTGGCCATGGCGTACTCGTACCTCAGCTTCCATGGGTACGCGTTGCGCGCCATCGAGCGCGCCCGCCAACTGGGCAGCACCGCCGGCATCCCGGAGGAGACCTTCGCCGCGCCCGGCATCCGGCTGCGCAACGCCGTCGCCCTCGACCACAACGGGGACAGTGACGGCTGTCTGCGGGTGCTCCGGGACATCGGCGGCGACTTCCAACGCTTCCAACAAAGCGGCCGGGCCACCCGGCTCCGCCCGAGCGGGCTGGTCGCCTACGGCTATGCCATCGCCCGGGGGGCGGCGCTCGGCGACCCGACCGGTCCGGCCGGTAGACCCGACGCCGCCGAGCTGCTCAGCCACGGTGGTGACAGCGCCCGGGCCCGGGACATGCGCCTGCTCGGCGCGGTCTGTCTGGCCATCGCCGCCGGCCGCCCGGCCGAGGCGATGACCCAACTGGACGCGATGACCGTCTCCGTCGAGACCCTCGGCGCGGCCGAGCAGGCTCGGCTGCGCAGCATGACGTACGCCTTGGCCGGCGACCACGCGGCGGCGCACCGGACCGACCGGTACGCGTTCCGGCTGGCCACCCAGCGCAACGACCGACTGCGGGACGTCTACGTCGACGGGATCGCTGCTCGTATCGACCACGAGGAGGTACGCCGGGACACCGCCCGGTACGGCGGCGAGGCGCTGATCGACCCGCTCACCGGCCTACCCAACCGACGGCGGCTGGAACGGTACGTCGCCGCCCTGATCGACCGGGGCGATCGGGCGGTGATCGGGGTCTGTGACGTGGACGGGTTCGGGGCGGTCAACGCGGCCCACGGCCACCACTCCGGTGACCTGGTGTTACAGCGCATCGCCGGGGTGATCAACCGGGTGATGCGCCGGGGTGATCTGGTGGTCCGCTACGGCGACGACGACTTCGTACTGCTGCTGCCCGGGGCCGGGATGACCCAGGCGACCGAGGTGGCCCGGCGGATCACCCACGCGATCCTCGCCGAGGACTGGGAGTCGCTGGTGCCGGGCACCCCGATCGACGTGCGGGTCGGCTTCGCCGAGGTACGCCCCGGTGCCCCGCTCCAGCAGGCGCTGGGTCTCGCCTTTGAACTCGCCGACCGGGAGAAGCACAACCGGCCGCGCCCCGCCTGACCGGCCGGGCCCCCGTCAGCGGCCGAGCCTCCGGTCAGCGACGGGACAGCTCGGTCTCCCCCGCCAGCCGGGCCGTCCGGTCCGCCTCGGTGAGCGCACCGAGGACGCCGTCCAGTTCCCCGGCGAGCACCAGGTCCAGGTTGTACGCGGTGAAGCCGATCCGGTGGTCGGTGATCCGGTTCTGCGGGAAGTTGTAGGTCCGGATCCGCTCGGACCGGTCCACCGTACGCACCTGCGCCTTGCGGGCGTCGGAAGCGGCGGCGTCGGCCTGCTCCTGGGCCACGGCCAGCAGCCGCGCCCGCAGGATCCGCATCGCCTGCTCCCGGTTCTGCAACTGGCTCTTCTCGTTCTGGCAGGAGACCACGATCCCGGTCGGCACGTGGGTGATCCGGACCGCCGAGTCGGTGGTGTTGACCGACTGGCCACCCGGGCCAGACGAGCGGAACACGTCGATGCGCAGGTCGTTCTGGTCGATGGTGACGTCCACGTCCTCGGCCTCGGGTAGGACGAGCACCCCGGCGGCGCTGGTGTGGATCCGGCCTTGCGACTCGGTGACCGGCACCCGCTGTACGCGGTGCACGCCACCCTCCCACTTGAGCCGCGACCAGACGCCGTTGCCGCCCTCGGGTACGCCCTTGGTCTTCACCGCCAGCGAGACGTCCTTGACGCCGCCGAGGTCGGAGTCCTGCGCGTCGATCACCTCGGTGATCCAGCCGTGCCGCTCCGCGTAGCGGGTGTACATCCGCAGCAGGTCCCCGGCGAACAGGGCGGATTCCTCACCGCCCTCGCCGGCCTTGATCTCCAGGATCACGTCCTTGGCATCGTGCGGGTCGCGCGGGATGAGCAGCTCGGCCAGCCGTTCCTCCAGCGCCGGCAGGGACGCGGTAATCTCGTCCACCTCGCTGGCGAAGGACGGGTCCTCGGCGGCCAACTCCTGGGCGGCGGTCAGGTCGGCCCGGGTCTGTTCCAGCTCACCGGCGGCCTTGTGTATCGGGGTCAGCTCGGCGAAGCGTCGGCCCACCCGCCGGGCGGTGGCCTGGTCGGCGTGGATGGCGGGATCGGCCAGGCGCTTCTCCAGCTCCGCGTACTCGGCAAGAAGCCCGGCCAGGCGTTCGTTGCTCATGCGCCGGCCCCGACGATTCGCTCGCTCATACCCGTACTCCTTCGATCGAGACCGGAACCACGACGCCGCCGGTCGGCTCGCTGCCAGACCGGATCAAGACGGACCGGCCAACGACCGACCGGCCCAAGACGGACCGGCTCAGATCAGCCCGGCCCAAGACGGACGGCGCCCGCGTCCGGTGCGAAACCGGACGCGGGCGCCGTCGACGCAGCTACTTGGCCTTCTTGGCCTGAACCTTGGCGTACTTCTGCTGGAACTTCGCGACCCGACCAGCGGTGTCGAGCACGCGCTGCTTACCGGTGTAGAACGGGTGGCAGGCGCTGCAGGTCTCGACGTGGATCGAGCCGCCCTTGGCGGTGCTGCGGGTCGTGAAGGAGCTGCCGCAGGAGCACGTGACCTCGGTGGTGACGTACTCCGGGTGGATGTTTTGCCTCATGTCGCCTCGGTCCTTTCGTTGACGGTCGCCGGGTCGCCCTCGCCGCACCGCAGTCCGCGTGACGAACCGCTCGCGTGACGTACTCGGGCGTGAACCGGAACCCTGGCCGATTGACCAGTGTGCCATGCACCGTCGGGCGCGGCGAAATCGGACTGCACACCGGTTCCCGTGACGGCTAACCTGCGCCCCTCAGGTATTCCCCGGCCCTTGTCGCGGAACCGGATCCGCCTTGAGCGGGCTACCTGTCGATTTCCCGCCCTGCCGGAAGGCACACCCGTGACCACCCCCGTACGCACCTCGACGACCCGACTCACCGACGTCCTCGACGCCACCGCCCTGGCTGACGCGCTCACCGCCGGGCACGTCCGGGTCCAGCGGCACCCCGAGCACCCGCTGTCGATCTACAACTACACCGAAGCGTGCACGTACGGACAGGTCTGGACACGGGTGACGACGACCTGCCGGGGGCTGATCGTGGACGACCGTACCGAAATGGTGCTGGCCCGGCCCTTCGCCAAGTTCTTCAATCACAACCAGCCCGAGGCACCGACGCTGCGGATCGACGCGCCGGTGACGGTCACCGACAAGGCGGACGGCTCGCTGGGCATCCTCTATCCCGACCCGGACGGCGGCATCGCGGTCGCTACCCGGGGGTCGTTCGCCTCCAGCCAGGCTGAGCACGCCACCGCCGTACTGCGCGACCGGTACCCGGACTTCGTCCCGCCGGCCGGGCTCACCGTACTGGTGGAGATCGTCTACCCGGCCAACCGGATCGTGCTGGACTACGGCGGGCTGGACGACCTGGTGCTGCTCGGTGCGGTCGAGATCGCCTCTGGTCGTACGCACGGGCCGGAGGCGGTGCCCGACTGGCCGGGCCCCGTGGTCGACCGGCTCGACCATGCCACGTTCGCCGAGGCGCTGACCGCCCCGCCCCGGGACAACCGGGAGGGTCTGGTGGTGCACTGCCGGGAGACCGACCAGCGGGTGAAAATCAAGTACGCCGACTACCTGCGACTGCACCGTCTGGTGACCGGCCTGACTGCCCGCGCGGTGTGGGACGTGCTGGTCAACGGCGGGAATCTCGCCGCGCTCGTCGAGCCGCTGCCCGACGAGTTCCACACCTGGGTACGCGAGGTCGTGGCGACGTTGACCGCGACCGTCGAGGCGCAGGCGGTGGAGATCGAGGCGGCGTACCAGGAGATCGTGGCCGCGCTGCCGGAGGGCTGGACCCGACGGGAGTTCGCCCAGGCCGTACAGGGGCATCCCGACCGGGGACAGCTGTTCCTGCGGCTGGACGGCAAGGACTTCCGTCCCCTGCTCTGGCAGCGGGTACGGCCGGCACCGGAATGGACCCCGTACTCGGCGGCGGGCTGCCCGGACCCCACCCCGACGCATTCAACGCATTGAGATACTTACATTAAAGAAAGTTAACCGATAGGCTTCCCGCACCCAACCGAGGTGGGATGCCATGAGACTTCGTCGAGAATTGATCGCGCTGGTGGCGGGCACGGCGACGGCCGTCCTGGTCGGGTTCGTGTCCGCGCCGTACGGACTCGCCAGGGCGGTCGACGCCTCCGCGAACGTACCGCTCGTCGCCTGCTCAGCGCCGGCCTGGGCCGAGGGCACGAGCTATCCGGCGGGCAGTCAGGTGACCTACCTCAGCCGGTTGTACGAGGCCCTGGTGACGCACACCCCGCCAGTCGGCGCGGGTTGGAACCCGGTGGCTGCCGCCTCGCTCTGGCGGGACCTCGGCGCCTGTGACGGCGGGGGGTCACCCAGCCCGACGCCGACCCGTACCGCCTCCCCGTCCCCCACCGTCAGCCCGACCGCGAGCCCCACCGCCTCGCCGTCGCCGACGGTGAGCCCCACCTCCTCCCCCGGGACCGAGACCTGCCCGGTCAGGTCGAAACCAGCCGGCAAGGTGCTCCAGGGCTACTGGGAGAACTGGGACGGCGCGGTGAACGGCGTACACCCGCCACTCGGCTGGATCCCAATCACCGACCCCCGCATCCCCGCGCACGGCTACAACGTGATCAACGCGGCGTTCCCGGTGATCCGCTCGGACGGCACAGTCCTCTGGGAAGACGGCATGGACGCCACCGTGCAGGTCGCCACCCCGGCCGAGATGTGCCAGGCCAAGGCATCCGGCCTGACGATCCTGATGTCCATCGGTGGCGCGACGGCCGGCATCGACCTCAGCTCGAGCACCGTCGCCGACCGGTTCATCGCCACCGTGGTGCCGATCCTCAAGCGGTACAACTTTGACGGGATCGACATCGACATCGAGACCGGCCTGACCGGCAGCGGCAACATCAACCAACTCTCCCCGTCGCAGGCGAACCTGATCCGCATCATCGACGGCGTACTCGCCGCGATGCCCGCCAACTTCGGCCTGACCATGGCACCCGAGACGGCGTACGTCACCGGGGGCAGCGTGACGTACGGCTCGATCTGGGGCGCGTACCTGCCGATCATCAAGAAGTACGCCGACAACGGCCGCCTCTGGTGGCTGAACATGCAGTACTACAACGGCAGCATGTACGGCTGCTCCGGCGACTCGTACTCCGCCGGCACGGTCCAGGGCTTCATCGCACAGACCAACTGCCTCAACGCTGGACTGGTCATCCAGGGCACCACCATCCGGGTGCCGTACGACAAGCAGGTGCCCGGACTGCCCGCCCAACCCGGCGCCGGGGGTGGCCATATGTCCACATCGTTGGTGGCCCAGGCGTGGAACAACTACCAGGGCGGCCTGAAGGGGCTGATGACCTGGTCCCTGAACTGGGACGGGTCGCGTGGCTGGACGTTCGGCGACAACGTCAAGCAGCTCCAGTCCCGCTAACGTCACAGCCTTCCCCTACCCTCGCTATCTTGCTCGCGACTCGGCGAAGGAGATCGGCGATGACAGACCTGCAAGGGCTGGTGGGCGAGATGGCGTCGGTGCTGGCCGGCACCGACGTAGCGGTCCTGCAAGGGTGTCACCACCCCCAGGGCGGCAGCTCGCTGCACAAGTTCGACGCCGCCGGCCGGTCGACGCCCGCCAACACCGGGTTCGTCATGCACGACCTGCTCCGCCAGTTGGACGAGGTGCTACGCCCGGCCGGGGAGGACCGCCCACTCGTCGTCGAACTCGCCCGCGACGGGACCGGACGCGCCGCGCTCTGCTACACCTTCGACCTGCCCAGCGTGGCACCGGTACGACTGGTACTCGACCCGGACTACCGGCACCCCAACCACCCGACCACACCAATGCCGGTGCCGCCCGGCGTGGTCGTCACCGACAGACCCACCGACCCGCAGGTCCTCGCCACCATCCGGGGCCTGGTCGCGGAGTTCTCGACCGAATATCTGCGGACGTCCGGGCGTACGCCGGAATTTGGTGCCGGGCACTCGGAAGCGGAGATCCACGCCGCCGAGACGGCCATGGGCCTACGGTTACCCGAGGACCTTCGGGCTCTCTACCGGACCGTTTCGAACGATGAATACCGGCTGCTCGGTACAGGGGCCCTGCTGTCGCTGGACTCCGTGGCGGCGGGCTACCAGGAGAACGGGCCCGGGGTCGACACCGGGTTCGATGATCTGTTCGCGGTGTTCCCGGTCGTCTACGAGGCGTACCCGCCAGGCCGGGTGCGGCGGGTGTTCCGCAGCGACTGGTGGGTGGAGATCGGCGCCGACTTTGGTGGAAACTACTGCGCGATCGACCTCGATCCCGGGCCGGAGGGAACCGCAGGGCAGATCATCGAGTACGGCAGAGACGTCTATGGGCCGGTCCGATACGTCGCCGAATCCGTAACTGTGGCGCTGCAGAACGCACTCGCGGCGCTGCGCGACGACGGTACTTCCCGGCGCGACTCGGATGACCCGCAGTACAACCACTCGGAGTGGGTGGGCGAGCGGCGGGTCGCGGACGTCGTCGCGGGGCTCGACATACAGGAGCTCTACCTCGGCGGGGCCGACCTCCAGCTGGCGGAGCTCGCGCCGCTACGTCACCTGCGCTCTGTCTCGGTCAACCGGGCGACAGTGGTCACGGCGGCACTCCCGTCCGACGTACCGGTCGAGTGGCTGTCGATCGACGCCGCCGAGGTCGATCTCTCGCCGTTGGGCAGCCATCCGACCCTGTGGGGCATGCGGCTCGCTGCCCATTCCCCGATCTCGATCGCGCCGCTGGCCGAACTGCCGGCGCTCGCCCACCTCGACCTGTCCGAGGTCGACGTGACTGATCTGCACCGGGTAGCGGAGCTGCCCGGACTCCGGGTGTTGGAACTCAGCCTGGCCCAGTGGCGGGAACTACGCGACCGCGATGCGCTGCCGGCCGGACTGGCGGCTGCCGCGCTGAACGGGTTCACTCCGCTGACCGAGGCCGACGAGTGGGTGACCTGGCTACGGGCGCAGTGACACCAGAAACTGTCACGCTGTAAAGATCGATTCCGCGTACGGTGGGACCGACCGACGCTACCCGAGCCGGAGTAATCGCCGTGACGCGCCTGATCCTCACCCGGGGGCTGCCTGCCTCCGGCAAGACGACCTTCGCCCGTGAGTTGCAGCCGAGCGTGGTGCGGGTCAACCGCGACGACCTACGCCGGATGCTGCACGGCGAGCGGCTCTTCGTGCACTGGGCGGAAAGCCAGGTCACCACGGCACAGCGGGTGCAGGTCGAGGCGTTGCTGCGGGCCCGGGTCGACGTCTGCGTGGACGACACCAACCTGCGGTCCAAAACCGTACGGGAGTGGGCCGAACTCGCCGCCCGGCTCGGCGCGACGTTCGAGGTGCACGACTTCACCGACGTACCGGTGGACGAGTGTGTCCGCCGCGACGCCGTACGGCCGGAGCAGGACCGGGTGGGCGAGGAGGCGATCCGGCGACTGCACGAGCGCTACCTGGCTGGGCGCAAGCTGCCCCTGCCGGTGCCGTACGTCTCCCCGGGCGGGCCGGCCACCGTCTATAGCCCGCCGACCGGGGCACCGGAGATCGTCCTGGTCGACATCGACGGCACGGTCGCGTTGATGAGCGGGCGCAGCCCGTACGACATGACCCGGGTCGGTGAGGATCGGCCCAACCACGCCGTGATCGCGGCGGTACGGGCGATGCACGCCGCCGGCTACGGCGTCGTCTTCTGTTCCGGTCGGGATGCCTCCTGCCGGGAGGTGACCGAAACCTGGCTGGCCGAGCACGTCGGCGTCCCCTACCTGGCGCTGCACATGCGGGCGGTCGGTGACTCTCGCAAGGACTCCGTCGTCAAGAAGGAGATCTTCGAGCGGGAGATCCGCGACCGATACCGGGTGGTTGGCGTCTTCGACGACCGGATGCAGGTGGTACGCATGTGGCGCGATCTTGGCCTGACCGTGTTCCAGGTCGCCGACGGCGACTTCTGAGGTGTAAGGAAGGGCCCCTTCTTATCGTTTTTTGCATAAGAAGGGGCCCTTCCTAACCACTAAGCGGCGGGGGCGGCCGCCTTGGGCAGCAGCCCTGATGGCGCAAGCGGCCTGGTCGATGCGGACGAGCCTGGATTCGGTCGCTCCAGACGGTGCGTGTTCAGGCCTGCCCCAGCCGCCCAAGCGGCGTAGAACGACACGCAGCGAGGACTTCGGCGAACATCCGTACCGTGGGCGTCGAGCGCAAATCAGCGGGAATGCTGCGGTAGAGGTCAATGGCACGGCTGTGGGTAAGGCCGATTCGGTAGCGGGCAGGGACATCGATCAGCGCGGCAGTAGCGGCTTGGCAAGCGGCGATGGTGTCACCGTCACGGTGCTGGCAGGTCGCTGCGTCAAGACGCAACAGTATGCGGGTGAGGTTGCTGGTGGGAGCGGACAGGGCTAGGGCGTGAGCCTGGCTTTCCCGCGCCCGGCTCGTCTCGCCGAGAGCAGTCAGCGCATGGGAAAGATGGACGTGATACTTCTGTTCAGAGAAGCCAAACCATGTATCAGCGCGTTCAGCCTCGGGCAGCATGTTGACGAGCTGGTCAGCAGCGCGGAGCGCGAAGCCGGCTTTGTCGGCACGGCCGGCTAGTGCGTAGGCGCGGCCGGTGACGACGGCGGCGAGAACAGCGGCGGCCGTCGGTGTTGTTCCGGCTATCTGCCATGCCTTCTCAGCAAGATCAGCGGATGCTTGGGGTGCGCCGAAATTTAGGGGCACCATCGCTTTGCGGGCGAGGATCCAGGCTTGCAACGACCGGTCGCCGGCTTCCGCGGCAGCGCGGGCTGCGGTGACAAACCAGGTGTTTGCCTCACGCCGGTTGCCAAGGTCGTGCAGGACAACGGCTGCCATTCCACCGACTTGTCCCATGATCCGGGTCAAGGCAATGCGGGTGGCTGCCGGTTGAGGACGTTGCAACAACGCGATGACATCGCCAAAGTCGTCGATCAGCTCGGCAAGGACGCCAATGGGAGCCCGACCAGCGTAGCCGTAGCTGTGTTGCTCGGTGATCGCTTGCAAATACGCGAGTTCGGCCGGGCCGGAAACAGCCAAGGCCCGATTCGCCTCGGCCAACACATCGCCGAGGTGGTGCAGCGGAGTGGCAGTCAGGCCAGCAGCGAGGGTGGTACGCAGGAGTTCGCGACGGTGCATGGGCTTCTCCGTTCTCGCGGGCTGTGGTCCGATGGCGGTGTCGTGCTCCCAGGGCCGCGCGGCGAGGCCTTACATCGCACCAGGGATGAACGCCTGGATGCGCGACAACGGCAGCAGATCCAGGCGCAACGACCGTCTGCGGCACGTTCGATGGTGTCTATGCCCGCGATGCGCGCCTCGCCGCGAGCGACCAAGCCGAACCGCTCGGCCTTGAAGCCCAGCGCGGCGGCGATAGCGTTAAAGCTCATCCCAGCCGCCTTCCTGGCAGCGCGAAAATTGCTGCGAAGGCACGGTTTCGCCAGGGCTTGCACCACGACCGGTTCGTCAAGCAAGCGTCGGGGCAGCCCTCGGATTAACGCCGACAGATCCATAGCGCCCTCGTCGGAGACGCTGGTTATTCAGCGCACTATAACGCCCACCGACACCCTGACGTCACCCTCCGCAACCGACCGGGTCGAACCTGAGCTGGCTGCTCAGCAGGCGGGGGCAGCGAGGGTGTTAGGAAGGGCCCCTTCCTATACAAAAAACGATAGGAAGGGGCCCTTCCTAACCACTAAGCGGCGGGGGCGGCTGCCCGGGACGCGAGCTGGAGCGTCGCCTCGGCTCGTACGCCGTTAACCGTCACCGCCACCACCACCGAGCCCGTCGACCGCAGCGCGGTCAGCCGACCGGTCGCCGGGTCGAACCAGGCGGTGTGCCAGGGGCGCAGCCCCAACGGCGATCCGATGTGGACGCTCGGCGAGGCGGACCAGTCGGCGCTGACCGGGGCCGCCACCGGCACCTGTCGACCGCCAGCCTGGGTCACCGTGGCGGTCACCTGGACCGGCGTACCGAGCGTGACCGTCGGCGGGGCGGTCACCGTCAACCCGTCCACGTGTGCGCGCATCTGCGCGGTCACCCACTGCGGCCCCTCCACCAACGGGTTCCGTCGAGCCCGGGACGCCTCGGCCTCGGTCACCGGGTCGACGCCGAACATCGTCCAGCCGGTGAACCCACCGAGGTGCGGGGCGGACGACGGGTTCTTTCCCGAGTTGCCGTTGATCACGTACGGCACACCGTCGACCCGCCCGGCAGAGAAGGCACCGACGTGTCCACCGACGAAGAGCGCACCCTTGCCGGTGGTGTGCTGGAACTCGGCCAGCCACCCCTCCACCAGCGCCGCCTCCTTGCGGTCACCGAGTTGGCTGGCCTTGGCCGGGGACGGGTCACGCGGCGGGTGGTGGTGCAGGACCACCACCGAGCCGATCGCCGGGTCGGACGCGGCCCCGTCCAGGGCCGCCCGGAACGCGGCGATCTGGTCGAAGCCGCCACCGCGCAACGTGCCGGTGGCGGAGTTCAACGTCACGAACCGGGTGGCGGTGCCGCCGCTGGCCGGGCGGTGGTCGAAGACCCGGTGGGTGTCACCGAAGACCGCCTTGAAGTTGCTGATCGGCGCGCCCATGATCTCGTGGTTGCCGGGGACGTAGTAGTAGGGCACGGTCCCGGCCAGTTCCTCGTCCAGGATCTGCTTGGCCAGCGCGAAGTCGGCCGGGTAGGCGGTGTCCACGAAGTCCCCGTTGATCACCAGGAAGTCCGGCTTCGCGGCCCGGATCTCCCGCAGCGTACGACGGGCCTGGGCGACCAGGTCACTGTCCGGGTTGGCGGCGACGAACTGGGTGTCGGACATCACCGCGAAGCGCCAGGGTGCCCCGTCCACCGTGCCGTCGCGCAGCACCACCCGGTCGGTGCGTGGCGACTCGGCCGGCACGTCGACCGTCGGGGGTACCCGGGCCACGATGTCGTC
Organism: Micromonospora sp. NPDC003197; assembly: GCF_053590565.1. NCBI lineage: Bacteria > Bacillati > Actinomycetota > Actinomycetes > Micromonosporales > Micromonosporaceae > Micromonospora > Micromonospora sp. NPDC003197. Next base: position 261,950 of record NZ_JBSFTE010000001.1, read on the forward strand.
CACCACCACCTCGTTCTGGTAGGCGGTGCTGGCGTCGGTCTCGGCCACGTAGAACCGCCGAATCCGTACCGGGTACTGCACGCCGGCCGGCACCGCCATCTCGACGTAGCGCCAGCCGGTCCAGTCCAGGTCCGGCCCGCGCAGCACGTGCTGCTGGTCCAGCGCGTCGTGCAGGTGCAGGCTCGGCCACTCACCCCGACCGTTGGCGTAGATCCACATGCCGAACGCCTGTGGTTGGCCGGGTACCTCGATCCAGGCGGGCGGGTTGGCGTACGCGGCCCGGGTGCCGGTGGACTGGCTGAAGTCGTACGACAGTTTCAGGCCGGTGCCGGTGTGGCCGGCAGCCGGGGCGGCCGATCCGGTGGCCCGCGCGGCGCTGAACGTCCAGTTGGCCGCGTCGTCGAAGGTGGCCACCGGCACGTCGGTCAACCCGATGGTGACCGGTACGACCGTGCTGGCACCGCCCACCCGCACCGTGACCAGTCCGGCACCGGATTCGGCCCGGGCCTTGATTGACAGGTTGCCCTCGGCGGTGGGCGTGATCTCGAACAGGTTCTGGTCGTAGGCGAGCCGCACGTCGGCCGGCTCGATCGGCGCGGTGTTGCCCTCGACGTCGTACCCGACGACCCCGATCAGTCCGGTCGCCCCGGCACCGACCAGGCCCACCCGGTCGACCGTGCCGCTGATCCGGTCCAACGGGCCGAGCACGGTGAGTTTCACCTCGCCCCGAGCAGTGCCCTGCGCAGTGCCCCGGGCGGCGGTCACCGTCGCGTCACCGGGCACCAGCGCCCGGAAGACGCCGTCGGCGTTTACGGTGCCCCGTACCGCCGGGTTGGTCTGCCAGGTGGGTTGGCCGGCGGCCGGGCCGTAGGTCTCGTCGTGGCCGGCGGCGGTGAGCCGCCGGGTGAGGCCGGGAAAGACCCGGTCCGGCCGTCCACCGCGTACCGGTCCGACGCCGGGGGCGGCGGCCGGGTCGATGGCTGTCTCCACCCAGTAGCCGGTCAGGTTGCCGCTGCCTTCAGGGGCGTAGATGGCCAGGCCGTTGGGCACCGGCCGCTCGGAGCCGTCCGACGGGCTGTTCTCCACCTGTACGGTGGCGGCACCCGGCTCCCGGGCGAGCAGCGTGGAGGAGCCGCCGCCGTCGAGGTTGAGCGCGTTGTGCGCGCCGAGTTCGGCCATCATCCGGCCCAGCTCGGTCTGCGTCACGCCCCGGCTGTCGACCTGCCGGCCGTCCACGGTGAGCAGGAACATCTTCCGGCCGTCGGCGGAGAACCCGACCGAGGTACGCGGGGCCAGGGTGACATCGGCGATGTCCTGCGGTACGCCGTCGCGCAGGATCACGTTGGCACCGCCGACCGCGGCGTGCGGTGCGCCACCGGCGGAGGGGCGCGGCTGGTAGGTGACGTCGACCTGGTCCCCCGGGCGGAGACCGGCGAGGGCGTTCGCCCCGCCGTCGCGGCCGAGCAGGATGGTGGTGCCGGCCGGGATGGGACCGCTGCCGGCGGTGTCGGTGACGCTGGCCACGCGACCGTCGACCAGGGTCACCTCGGTGACGCGCGCGGCGCCGTTGACCGCCCGACCCCGGGTGTACGACCCCCAGAGCGGCGTGAACACGCCGATGCCGTTGGCCTGGATCATGTTGTTGAACTGGGTCAACGGCACCGGGCCGGTGGGCAGGGTGGCGGTGCCCTCGAAGTGCACCTGAATCACCCGGCCGATTCCGTCGGCGGTGATGGCGACGGCGTTGTGGTGCCCGGCGACCGGCGACTGGACGAGCTGTCCGTTCTGGATGCCGATGCCCTGGGCGGCGCCGGAGTTGTTGATGTCGAAGAAGTCGCCGTTGACCGCAGCCACGGCGCGGGACCGGTCGGCGGCCTGCCGCAGTGGCTCGGTCTTGGCGACCTCTCCGGAGTTGACGTAGTCGACGGTGAGACTGCCGGAGAGGTCGGCGGTCAGCGCGTCGGCCCGCAGCCAGCCGGCGGAGTCGAAGCGGTCGAACGAGGTGAGGGTCAGCCCGGGGGCGACGGGTCGGGTGCGTCGGTCGGTGTCGAAGCCACCGGCCGGTTCGGCGGCGAGCAGTGAGGAGGACCGGGCTGGATAGGAGGAGGCGATCGGGCCGTCTTCGGCGACGGTGACACCGGCCGGCAGGCCGCCGGCGGGTGCCGGGTCGGCGCTGGCCGGCAGCGGGCCAGGCAAGGTCAGCAGCGGTGCCAGCAGCAGGGCACCGAGGAGGTGGGCGGGTCGACTGCGGGTACGCATGCCGGGTAGTCAACCGGAAGGTGAATAGAAGTTTCAATACCTACCGATTGAACTGAAGGAAAATTCCGCACCGATCATGGTCCGCGCCGCCCGGGGAACACAGCGCGGCAAAGCGCGGGACAGCAAAGCGCGAAGCAGCGAAGCCAGAAACGGCGTGCGCCGGACCACTCGGGGTCCGGCGCACGCCGTTGACAACTGAAGACGAGCAGGGGCTGGAAACTACTCCCCCGGCGTCGACTTCGCGATCTGCATCAGGAACTCGATGTTGGTGCGGGTCTGCTTGAGCTTGTCGAGCAGCAGGTCCAGCGCCGCCTGCGAGTCCAGCGAGTGCAGCACCTTACGGAGCTTGTGCGTGATGGCCAGTTCCTCCGGTGCGAGCAGGATCTCCTCCTTACGCGTACCGGACGGGTGGATGTCGATGGCCGGGAAGGTCCGCTTGTCGGCGATCTTCCGATCCAGCTTCAGCTCCGCGTTGCCGGTGCCCTTGAACTCCTCGAAGATGACCGTGTCCATCATGGAACCGGTCTCCACCAGCGCGGTGGCGAGGATGGTCAGCGAGCCGCCGTTCTCGATGTTGCGGGCCGCACCCAGGAAGCGCTTGGGCGGGTAGAGCGCGGTCGAGTCGATACCACCGGACATGATCCGACCACTGGCCGGGGCCGCCAGGTTGTACGACCGGCCGAGCCGGGTCACCGAGTCGAGCAGTACGACCACGTCGTGGCCCAGCTCGACCAGGCGCTTGGCCCGCTCGATCGCCAGCTCGGCGACGGTGGTGTGGTCCTGCGGCGGCCGGTCGAACGTGGCCGCGATGACCTCGCCCTTGACCGAACGCTGCATGTCGGTGACTTCTTCGGGCCGCTCGTCGACCAGCACGACCATCAGGTGCACCTCGGGGTTGTTGTGGGTGATCGCGTTGGCGATCGCCTGCAACACCATCGTCTTACCGGCCTTCGGCGGTGACACGATGAGCGCCCGCTGGCCCTTGCCGATCGGCATGACCAGGTCGATGACCCGGGTGGTCAGGATGTGCGGCTCGGTCTCCAACCGCAGTCGCTCCTGCGGGTAGAGCGGGGTCAGCTTGTAGAACTCCGGCCGACGCTTGGCCTCGTCCGGGTCCATGCCGTTGATCGCGTCCAGCCGGACCAGCGGGTTGTACTTGTCCCGACGCTGCTCGCCCTCGCGCGCGGCACGCACCGCACCGGTAACGGCGTCACCGCGCCGCAGGCCGTACTTCTTGACCTGCGACATCGACACGTAGACGTCGTTGGGGCCGGAGAGGTAGCCGGTGGTGCGGACGAACGCGTAGTTGTCGAGCACGTCGATGATGCCGGCCACCGGGACGAGCACGTCGTCCTCGTTGACCTGCGGCTCGCGGCCGCCGCTCTCGCCCTCGGGTCGGTCGCCCCGGCCACGACGACGGTCGCGGAACCGGCTACGGCGACCGCGGCGACCGCCGCCCTCACCGTCGTCGTCCCCGTCGTTGTCGCGGTCCCGATCCGCAGTCCCGCGCTGACCCCGGTCACCGCGCTCGGCCCGCTCGCCACGGTCACCGCGCTCGCCACGGTCACCGCGCTCGGCCCGCTCGGTACGGTCGCCACGGTCACCGCGCTCGGCCCGCTCAGCACGGTCACCGCGCTCGGTACGGTCACCGCGATCCCGACCGGTGCGCGACTCGCCCCGCTCGGTGCGGTCGCCCCGCTCGGCCTGCTCGGACCGTTCCGCCTGGTCGGCACGCTCGCCTCGACCGCCAGCCTGAGCCGGGGCCTCCTCGGCCCGCGAGTCGGTCTGAACGGCCGTGGCAGCCGCGCTCCGGGACCGGCGCGAGCGGGGGCGGGTCTCGCCCTCAGCCTCGGCCGCCGGCTTGGCCGGTGCCTGCGTCGTGTCGCCACGCCGCTCACCAGCGTCCCGTACCTCGGCGCGGACCTCGTCTCGTGCGGGAGCTGCCGCTGCCGCGACCTCAGCCCGAGGACGCGGCGCGCTGCCCGCAGCAGCAGCGCCGCCCTGCCGCTCGGTGATAGCGGCGATCAGTTCGCCCTTGCGCATCCGGGCCGTACCGGAGATGCCGAGCGACGCGGCCAGGCTCTGGAGCTCCGGCAACAGTTTTGCCGAAAGTCCAGTGCCGGTCCGCCGACGGCGGGCGGGACCTGTGGTGGCTTCGCCAGCGACGTTGGAAACATCCGACGTCACGTCGGTGGTGTCGCTCAATGGATTCCTTCCCTCGATAAGGCCGGGGCTGCCCGGGGTCGAAGAACAGGTGGCCGGGCGGCCTCGGTGCACCCGCCTCGCATGACACGTAACGGGAGTCTGTAACACAGCAGTCGGCCGGTTTCGACTCACCAAAACTGGTGAGCGAGTCTCGCCTTCTGCGGCGACCTTGGAGAACTGCGGTGCGGCGTGGGCCTAGGCAGGGGTAGACGGGCTAACCGCCGAAAGCTTCGGGGGTGCGCCGACCCGCAGGAGATCGCGGTGCTTCGCGGCTGTGCTAAGTCTAGAGCGTAATCAACTCTTCCGACCTGCGGCAACAGGGTCCCGCTCGGCGTGTCCCAGTCTACCCCCCTCGACCAGGGCACCGGTGACATCTACCGACAACCTTTGAGAGATCCAATCCATTCCCGGATCGAACCCTTCCGGCAGGTCGGTCAACGCCAGGACCGTCGGTCCAGCCCCACTGACCACAGCTGCCACACCCGCCGCACGCAGGGCCGTGAGCAGGGCAGCAGTGCCGGGCATGCCCGCCGCCCGGTAGTCCTGGTGCAGCCGGTCCTCGGTCGCGGCAAGGAGTAGACCGGGCTCCGCAGTGAGGGCATGTACGAGTAGTGCGGAACGCCCGGCGTTGAACGCGGCGTCCGCATGCGGCACGGCGGCCGGCAACGCCGCGCGGGCCACCGAGGTCAACCCACGTTCGCTGGGGATGAACACCACCGGCTGCACGGTCGGGGCCATCGGCCGGGAAATCGCCCGGGCGCCAGGCAAAACGCCGGTACGCGTCGCGGACTGCGCGGTTTCCGTCCAGGCGATGGTAAACCCGCCGAGCAGGCAGGGCGCGACGTTGTCGGGATGCCCCTCGATCTCGGCGGCCAACCGCAGTGCACCGGCATCGTCGAGGCGCTGCCCGCCGTCGGTGACGAGCGCACGGGCGAGCTGTACGCCAGCGACGATCGCCGCCGACGAGGACCCCAGGCCACGTGCCTGCGGAATGCGGTTCACACAGTCGACGGCCAAGCCCGTCGGCTGGCCACCGAGCACGTCGAAGGTGGTCCGCATGGCGCGTACGACCAGGTGCGTGTCGTCGTCAGGCAGTTCACCAGCACCTTCGCCGGTCACCTCGACCCGGCAACCGGCCGGGGTGACCTGGGCGGTGACATCGTCGTAGAGCGCCAGTGCCAGGCCCAACGCGTCGAAGCCCGGTCCGAGGTTGGCGCTCGTCGCGGGCACGCGTACCCGCGCCGGCCCGGAGACGAAGGACAGCCGCATGCGGTCATGTTAGGCCGCATCCAGCTCCCCACTAGCGCCGGTATGCCTACTGTCTCGCCGCGCGGGCGTATCGACCATCGCCGGTAAGGTGTCCCAATAATCCTGGGAGCGTGGAGGAAGTTGTGTTTGGAGACGTACTCGGGCCGCTGTTGGGCACACTGCCATCCCTGCTGGTGTTGCTGGTTGGGCTGATCCTGGTGCTGGTGGCTGGCAAGCGGCTGCCTGGTCGGGCCCGGGTGCTGGCCGTCCTGGGCGGCGCGATCCTCTCCGTGGGTCTGCTCCTCGGCATGGCCTGGACACTGGCGATACCCACGTTGATCAGGGAGGGCCATCTCGCCTACGGCGACTTCAATCGGTACAACCTTTTTGTCACCGTGGTGTTGAGCCTCATGCAGGCAGCCGGGTTCGGTCTACTCATCGGTGCGCTGCTGTCCGCCCGTACCGCTCCGGTTGCACCGCCGGCCATGCCAGCGGCCCCGTCCCCTGCCTGGCCGGGTACGCCAATGCCAGCCGGGGCGATGCCGGCGCCCTACCCTCCGGCCGCCGCACCGGCCTCCGCACCGCCAAGCTCCGCACCGCCGGCACCGTACCCGCCGGCCGCCGCACCGCCGGCGCCGACCCAGTGGACGCCGCCGAGGTCCTGACGGCCACCACACCACACCCGGATCCGACGGCCGGAGGTCACTCGTCCGGTGACTTCGCGGACGGTGGTTGTTTCGGCGTACGCCCTGCGGCCCGCAACGCCTGCCGCAGGGCGTACTCGATCTGTGCGTTGACGCTGCGCAGGTCGTCAGCGGCCCACTTGGCGATCGCCTCGTAGATCTGCGGATCGAGCCGCAGCAACAGTTTCTTGCGTTCGGCCATCAGCCGGCAACCGCCTCAGCTGTAGAGGGAACCGGCGTTGACGACGGGCTGGGCCGACCGGTCGCCACAGAGTACGACGAGCAGGTTCGACACCATCTGCGCCTTGCGTTCCTCGTCCAAGTCGACGATGTGTTCCTCGCTCAACCGCTCCAGGGCGTTGGAAACCATGCCCACCGCTCCCTCGACAATCTTGAACCGGGCCGCGACGATGGCGTTCGCCTGCTGCCGGGCCAGCATGGCCTGGGCGATCTCCGGCGCGTACGCCAGGTGGGTGGTCCGTGATTCCAGCACCTCGACGCCGGCCAGTTCCACTCGCTCGCGCAATTCCTGGGTCAACTCGTCGCTGACGGCGAGGCTGTCCCGCAGGCTGGCCCGCCCCGAGTCGTGCGCCTCGTATGGGTAACTGGTGGCCAGGTGCCGGACCGCCGCCTCGGCCTGCACCGCGACGTACTCGACGTGATTGTCGACGGCGAAGATGGCCTTGGCCGAATCGACCACCCGCCACACGACGACGGCCGCGATCTCCACCGGGTTGCCGTCAGCGTCGGAGACCTTGAGCCGAGCGGTCTCGAAGTTACGCACCCGCAGGGTGACCTTCCGGTGCGCGGTCAGCGGCCAGGTCCAGTGCAGCCCAGCCTCTCGGACGGTGCCGACGTAGCGGCCGAAGAACTGCACGACCTGGGCGTCGTTGGGGTTGACGATGACAAATCCGGTCGCCGCGACGACGAGGAGCACGGCATAGCTGACGGCAATGACGATGATCCACAGGACGGCGGCCGAGGTGCCCGCCATCGCCACGATCGCCGCAAGCACCACACCGGCCAACGCCACCAGTATCGCGATCATCAGGAAACCGGACAGTCGGAACGCGCGCCTCTCCATGACATCTCCTTGCCATCAAAGTGATATCACCAAGGTATCCAACGGCTCGCCGGCCACACAAGTCCCTGCAAATTCAGGCAGTAGCGACCGGCTCGGTCACCTCGTCGTCGGTCACCTCGTCGTCGGTCAGCGACAGTCGACGGGTGGCGATCCGCCAGCCGATCGCGTACACCACCGTGGTCAGGCCGCAGCCGACCAGCACGATCCAGGCGTCGATGTGGTCCACCACGGCGGCCACCACCAGTTGGCTGATCGAAACCGCCAACGTCGCCAGCATCATGTCGGTGGCGAAGACCCGACCCCGGAGCCGGTCCGGTACCTCGCCCTGCAACGCGAAGTTGGACAGCACCCAGTTGCCCCCGCCCGCCAGGTGTGCAACGAAGACCAGCACCAACACCAGCCAGAACCAGGGAGCCGCTGCCACCCCGATGTAGGACAGTCCGTAGCCGGTCATCGACAACGCCAGGCCGGGAAGCAGCCAGGACCGGTGGCTGAGTACCCGACGCATCAGCATCGGCCCGGCCAGCGCCCCGGCGCCGCGTACCGCGAAGAGCAGGCCGGTGCCGATCGAGCCGACGCCGTACAGGCCGGCGAGGAGCGGAAAGACGGTCAGCACCCCATTGCCCAGCCCCACCGCCGACTTCACCGTGACCAGCGCGAGCACCCGCGGGCGGTGACCGATGTAGCGCAGCGCCTCGCTGATCGCCGCCCAAGTGCGTGGCCTTGGCGCCGCATCGTCCCGGGGTGCCTGCAACGGGCGACGGATCCGCCCCGCGAGCAACGCGGCCACCACCAGGAAGGCCGCCGCGATCCAGAAACAGGCGTACGGCCCGAACGCCGAGGTCAGCACCCCGCCGAGGGACGCGCCAACCACCGTCATCGTGCCCCACGCCGAGCCGGCGATGGCGTTGCCGGCGGCGAGTTCCGCCGGCTCCAGCACGTTGGGCAGCGCGGCCTGGGCAGCCGGCGAGTAGAACGCCTTCGCCACCGCCACCATCCCGATCGCCACCAGGGCGAGCCACGCGGTCCCAGCACTGTGGACGCCGAGCAGGAGCAGTACGCCGAGCAGGGCGGCCAGGTTGGCCACGATCATGATCTTCCGGCGGTCCACGCGATCGGCGATGGTGCCGGTGTACGGCAGCAGCAGAGCGACGATGCCGGTGTCCAGGGCCAGCACCAGCGCTCCCCAGACACCGCTGCCGGTCAGCTCCGGCAGCAGCACCAGCAGTGGCACCATGACGAACCAGTCGGCCCCGAAGACCACCAGTTCGGCGCAGAAGAGATTGCGGAAGTCGCGGTTACGAGTAAGGACCGAAAGCGATGACGCCACGTACCGGAACCCTACTCCGGACCCCCTCTGCCGACCGGAGGGGTCAGACCCGGACTGCGGCCTGCGTCGCCATCAGTTGGGAAACGGTCACGAACTCGAAGCCCCGAGCCCGCAAGCCGGTGATCATGTCGGGTAGACCACGGATCGCCACCAGCCGGTCCTGGGGTCCGACGTCGTGCGCGAGCAGGATCGCCCCCGGCTCGGTCTGCTCCACCATGTGTCGGGCGTGCCCGGCCGGATCACCGGGAAACTTCGACTCCAACATCTGCAACGACCACAGCACGATCCGATAGTTCAACCGCGCGGCCGCCAGTACCGCACCGCCGCCCAGGTGCCCGTACGGCGGTCGGAGCAGAGCCGCCTCCTGCCCGGTCACCTCGGCGATCGCCTGGTGCGCCCGGGACAGGTCCCGGTACGCCTCCTCGGCGTCGACCCGGGCCATGTCCCGGTGGTTCCAGGTGTGGTTACCCACCTCGTGCCGGTCCATCCGGCCGGTCAGTACCGACGCGTACTTGCGTACCCGGCGACCCACGAGGAAGAAGGTGGCCGGCACGTCGTACCGCTGGAGGGTGTCCAACACCATGTTCGTCCACTCTGGACGCGGCCCGTCGTCGAAGGTCAGTGCCACCAACTTCCGGTCGGGTGGTCCCGCCCAGGTAACCAGCACCTGCCCCGCGCCCGGGTGATGGTCCCGACTGGCCACCGTAGCGCCCGCGGCACCGCCCCGGATCGGCAGCTTACGGTCGACGACGTCGGCCGCCTCGGCAAACGCCACCGCCCCCACGCCGGCGCCCGCCGCCACCAGGGCAGCCCGGCGCAATATGGTCCGGCGACGGGTGTCCCCGCCCGCTCCGGCCTCGTCCGGCCCGGCATCCTCCGGCGCGGGCCGGCGCGGCATGGGTACATGCCCCTGCCCAGCTGAGTCTCTGCCCTCGACGCTCACCCTGGTCCCCCATCCCCAAAACCAACGGCGTCCCGCTGACCATAACCGTCAGCGGGACGCCGTTTGCGTGCAGGATGCGCCGTTACTCCGCAGGCGGCAAAGGTGACCGGCGGCTCTTCGGCAGCCGCAGCACCTCGAACTGGTCCGTACCCTCCACCAGTGCGGTGGACGGTGCCGGGCGGGCCGCTGCCGGAGTGGTGGCCGGCACCGGCGTCTCCGCCTGGTCCGAGCCCTCCTCCGTCGACCGGCCCGGGGCCGTCGTGCCGTTCACGGTCGCCGTGGCCGGGACGGCCTCGGCCACCTCGGCGGAGGCGGCCGGAGCAGCCGCAGCGCCGCCGGAACGGTTGGCCCGACGCTGCTGCCGCCGCTCCTTGGCGTACTCCACCATCGTGTAGAGCGTCGGGACCAGCACCAGGGTCAGCAGGGTCGAGCTGATCAGCCCACCGATCACCACGATCGCGAGCGGCTGGGAGATGAAGCCACCCTCGCCGGTCAGCCCGAAGGCCATCGGCAGCAACGCGAAGATGGTCGCGATCGCGGTCATCAGGATCGGCCGCAGTCGCCGCCGACCGCCCTCGATCACCGCCTCACGTACCCCCATGCCCTGTTCCCGGTACTGGTTGACCAGGTCCAGCAGCACGATGGCGTTGGTCACCACGATGCCGACCAGCATCAGCACACCGATCAGGGCCGGTACGCCCAGCGGCGTGCCGGTGACCAGCAGCAGCCCGATCGCACCGGTCGCCGCGAACGGGATGGAGACCAGCAGGATCAGCGGCTGGATCAGGCTACGGAAGGTGGCCACCATGATCAGGAAGACGATCGCGATGGCGGCCAGTACGGCCAGCCCCAGGTCGGCGAATGCCTCCTCCTGGTCGGCGCTCACGCCGGACACGGTGAAGGTGGCCCCCGGTACGTCGAGCTTCTCCAGCCGCTCCTTCAGCGCCTCGGTGGTCTCACCCAGGTTGCTGCCAGTGGCCGTACCGGTGACCGTTGCGCTCCGCTCACCGTCGATCCGGGTGATCTCCAGCGGCCCCTTGACCTCACTGATCTTGGCGATGTCGCCGAGCTTCACCGGTCCAACCGGCAACGCCCGCAGCGCCTCGACCGAGGTCGGTCCGGCACCAAGCCGCAGCACCACGTCCTGCTGCTCGTTGTCGAGCACCACCTTGCCCACTGGGCTGCCCCGGAACACCTGCGCGACGATCTGGCCGACAGCAGCCTCGGACATACCGACCTTGGCCGCCGCGGCCCGGTCCACCACGACCTCGATCCGGGGAGAGTTCCCGGTCAGGTTGGTGGTCACATCCGCCACGTCCGGTGTCTCCGCCACCGCCTGCCGGGCCTGCTCGGTCGCCCGGGCCAGCACCTCCGGGTCGGACGCCTGCACGACAACGGCAACCTGGTTGGTCGACCCCATGCCGGCGGCAGCGCCCGCACCGAAGCTGATCTCGCCAGCGTTCAGCGCGGTCAACTCGCTCCGCAACCGCTCGGTGAGCTGTTCCGTGTCGGTGTCCTCGGTCAGGGTGAGCGAGAAGCTCGAGTTGCTACCGCCGGACTCCCAGGGCATTCCGCCGCCACCGACGGTGACCTGGTAGGTCTCCACCTCCGGCGTACGGGCCAGCACCTCCTCGACCTTGCGGGCCGCCGCGTCGGTGGCCGCCAGGCTGCTACCGACCGGCATCTCCTGGGAGAAGCTCAGGGTGTCCTGCCCGGACTGGTCCAGGAAGTTGGTCTTGAGCCCGGTGGATAGCCCGAACGTGCCGAGCAACACCAACACGCCGATCCCGAGGGTGAGCCAACGCCGCCGGGTGGCGAACTCGATCACCGGCAGGTAGCGGCGCTGCAACGGGTCGCGCAGCTCCTTCTCCTCGGCCGCCTGGCGTACCGCCTCGGCGTCCACACCACCGCCGGCCGGCTTGAGGAACCAGTACGACAGCACCGGGATGACGGTCAGCGACACCAGCAGCGAGGCCAGCAACGCCACCGTCACAGTGATCGCGAACGGCGCGAAGATCTGCCCGACGAAACCGCCGACCAGCGCGATCGGGGCGAAGACCGCCACCGTGGTCAGGGTGGAGGCGGTCACCGCGCCGGCCACCTCGCGTACGCCCTTGATGATCGCTTCGCGCTTGTGCTCGCCGTACCCGAGATGTCGTTTGATGTTTTCCAGTACGACGATCGAGTCGTCGACCACCCGCCCGACGGCGATGGTCAACGCGCCGAGGGTGAGCAGGTTGAGCGAGTAGTCCCCGATCCACAGCACCAGCAGCGCCACCACCACCGACAGCGGGATGGAGACCGCGGTGACCAGGGTCGACCGGACCGACAGCAGGAAGACCAGGATGACCAGCACCGCCATCACCAGACCCAACAGGCCCTCGGTGGTGAGGCTCTTGATCGACTTCTCGACGTACGGCGCCTGGTCGAAGACCACGTTGAGTTCGGCCCCGGAGGCGGTCCGCAGGTCGGCGAGACGGTCCCGGATGTCGTTCGAGATCTGTACGGCGTTGCCGTCCGGCTTCGCGGTGATCGCGATGCCGAGGCTCTCCTTGCCGTTGGTCCGGCTGTACGAGGTCGGCGCTTCGAGCTGCTGCTCGACGGTGGCGATGTCACCCAGCCGGACCGGTGGCGTGCCGGGCGCGGTCAGGTAGATGCCGCGCAGCTCGTCCAGCGAATCGATCCGGCTGCCGACCTGTACGGGCAGGCTCCGCTGCGCATCGGTCAGCGTGCCCGCCGGAATGGAGACCCCGTTGGTCTGCAACGCCGTGGCGATCGCGGTCGGCTGGATCCGAGCCTTGGCCAGCTTCGCCGGGTCCGGGGTGATGACCACGCTCTGGTCGCGGGCCCCGGTCACCTCGACGGTACGAACCCCGTCGATGCCCTCCAGTTCGGGTACGACCGTGTTGCGCAGCTTGTCGACCAACGCGCGCTCGTCCCCGCCACCACCGGCCGCCAAGATCACCGCAGGCAGGTCGTTGGTGGTGCCGGTGAGCACCGTCGGTTCGACGCCTTCCGGCAGTTGACTGGCGATCCGACCGAGCGCGGTCTGCATCTTGTTGACCGCAGCGTCGATGTCGGTGCCGAACTCGTACTCCACCTGGATGGTCGCCACGCTCTCCCGAGAGGTCGAGGTGACCTTGGTGATTCCGGCGATCCCCTGGATGCTGTCTTCGATCGGCTCGGTGACCTGCGCCTCCACGATCTCCGGCGCGGCACCCGGATAGGCGGCGATGACGAACGCGCCGGGAAACTCCAGCGACGGTAGAAGTTGTTGCTTCAGCGATGGAACGGCGAATACGCCGAACACGGTGACAACCACCGCGATGAGGGCGACCAGGCCTCGGTTGACGAGGCTGAATCTGGCGAGCAACGACATGATCGGGCTTCCTCCCGAGGAAGCTAGGCAAAAGACCGCCCGAGAGCGGGCGGCGGAGGCTCGGCGACAAATACTGCCCGATCCGGGCAACTGATTCGGGAGCGGGGGCGCGGCCCGGGCTCCGGGGCGGGTGGGCATGATTTTCCCAGCCCAGCCCGCCCATCGAGGTAGGGCTCCTCAGCCCACTCTCAGTGATCAGCTGTTAGGAAGGGCCCCTTCCTAACGTTTTTTGCATAGGAAGGGGCCCTTCCTAACTCCCCAACGCCTCAGGCGAGATCGAGCGCGCGGGCGGCAGCCAGTGGGTCGTTCTTGATAGTGATCGGCGCGGGCGCGGTCGAGATCGCCCACTCCGGATCCTTGAGACCGTGCCCGGTGACCGTGCAGACCACGGTCGAGCCCCGCGGCACCTGACCCGCCTCAGCCTGCTGCAACAGTCCGGCGACACTGGCCGCGCTGCCCAACTCCACGAAGACACCAACCTGCCGGGCCAACAGCCGGTACGCGCTGAGGATCTCCCGATCGGTCACGGCCGCGATCAGCCCACCCGAGGCGTCCCGCGCATCCAGTGCCTTGGTCCAGCTCGCCGGGTTGCCGATCCGGATCGCGGTGGCGATCGTGGACGGCTCCCGTACCGCCGTGCCGTTGACGATCGGCGCGGCCCCAGCCGCCTGGAAGCCGTACATCTTCGGGGTCTTCCCGGCGTTGCCCGCCGCCGCGTCCTCCTGGTAGCCCAGCCAGTACGCGGCGATGTTGCCGGCGTTGCCGACCGGCAGGCAGTGGATGTCCGGGGCGTCGCCCAGCGCCTCGACGATCTCGAACGCGGCGGTCTTCTGGCCGTGCAACCGGTCGATGTTGACCGAGTTGACCAAGGCCACCGGGTAGTCCAGGGAAAGCTTCGAGGCCAACGTGAGGCAGTCGTCGAAGTTGCCGCTGACCTGTAACAGCTTCGCCCCGTGCACCAGTGCCTGGGCCAACTTGCCCAGCGCGATCTTGCCCTGGGGCACCAGGACCGCACAGGTGATCCCGGCCCGGGCCGCGTACGCGGCGGCCGAGGCGCTGGTGTTGCCGGTGGATGCGCAGATGATGGCCTTGTTGCCGGCTTCGATCGCCTTGGAGACCGCCAGGGTCATCCCCCGGTCCTTGAACGACCCGGTGGGATTGGCCCCCTCCACCTTGAGGTAGACGTCAGCGCCGATCCGGGAGGAGAGCGCGGGGGCCGGCAGCAGCGGGGTGTTCCCCTCGTGCAGCGTGACGACCGGCGTGGACTCGGTGACCGGCAGCCGATCCCGGTACGCCTCGATCAAACCACGCCACATGTCGGTCTCCTTGCCTGCTCACGCCTGCTCGGGCGGGTCACCAGCCTGCCTCAGCGTGACTGGTCGGCCGGCGGCGCACCCGCGATTAACCACCTGTCGGGATGCTCCCACCTGCGCCACCGGGCCAACGCGCCGACCCCGGCGGGACCAGCGCAGCGCCTCGGTCAGGGGGTGCCCTCCACCCGCAGCACGCTGGCGATCGACTGGACGATATCCAGGCCACGCAGTTCCTCCACGGTGGCGGCCAGGGCAGCATCCGGTGCGGCGTGCGTGACGATCACCAGAACCGCGTCGTCGCCCCGACCGGCCGGACCACCCGTGGCCGGGGCCTGCCGTACCGTGGCGATCGACACGTCGTGCCGGGCGAAGACCCCGGCCACCCCGGCCAGCACACCCGGCCGGTCGGCGACGTCGAGGCTGATGTGGTAGCGGGTGACCGCCTCCCCGATCGGCCGCACCGGCAGTGCCGCGTACGCCGACTCGCTGGCCGTGCGCACTCCCGCGAGCCGGTTACGGGCCACCGCCACCACGTCACCGAGCACCGCGCTCGCGGTCGGCGACCCGCCCGCGCCCCGGCCGTAGAACATGAGTTGGCCGGCGGCCTCCGCCTCCACGAAGACCGCGTTGAACGCGTCACCCACGCTGGCCAGCGGATGGCTCAGCGGGATCATCGCCGGGTGTACCCGGACGCTGATCGACTCGGTGCCGGTGGAGTCCAGCCCGCGTGCGGCGATGCAGAGCAGCTTGATGGTGCAGCCCATCGCCTTGGCACTGGCCACGTCGGCGGCGGTGACCTCGGTGATGCCCTCCCGGTAGACGTCGGCGGCACCCACCCGACTGTGGAAGGCGAGCGACGCCAGGATCGCCGCCTTCGCGGCGGCGTCGAAGCCCTCCACGTCGGCGGTCGGGTCGGCCTCGGCGTAGCCCAGCTCGGTGGCCTCCTCCAGGGCCTCGGCAAAGCCGGCCCCGGTGGCGTCCATCGCGGAGAGGATGAAGTTGGTGGTGCCGTTGACGATGCCGGTGACCCGGGTGATCGTGTCGCCGTGCAGTGACTCGCGCAGCGGACGCAGCAGCGGGATGGCCCCGGCCACCGCCGCCTCGTAGTAGAGGTCCGCCCCACCGTCGAGCGCCGCGTCGTGCAGCGTGCCGCCGTCCTCGGCAAGCAGCGCCTTGTTGGCGGTGACCACGCTCTTGCCGGCCCGTAACGCCTCGACCAGCCAGGTCCGGGCCGGCTCGATGCCGCCGACCACCTCGACGACCACGTCGACGTCGTCCCGCTTCACCAGGCCGAGGGCGTCGGTGGTGAACAGCGACGGGTCCACCGGCAGCGGACCCCGGTCGCGGCCGAGCCGGCGTACGGCGATGCCGGCGATCTCCAGCGGAGCGCCGATCCGGGCGGCCAGGTCGGTGGCCTGCTCATGCAGCAGGCGTACCACCTCGGCACCGACCGTGCCGCACCCCAACAACGCCAGCCGCACAGCTCTTGTCATCCCACGTCCAATGCCAGCAGATCGTCTTCGGTCTCCCGCCGGACGATCACACGTGCCTGACCGTCCCGGACCGCCACGACCGGCGGCCTCGGCACATGGTTGTAGTTGCTGGCCATGCTCCGGCAGTAGGCACCCGTACCGGGCACGGCAAGAAGATCTCCGGGCCGCACGTCAGCGGGCAGGAATTCATCCTTCACTACGATGTCCCCGGACTCGCAATGCTTTCCCACCACCCGGGCAAGGATCGGCGGGGCCGTCGAGCTGCGGGAGGCCACCGTCGCCGAGTACGACGCGTCGTACAGCGCGGTACGGATGTTGTCGCTCATCCCGCCGTCCACGCTGACGTAGGTGCGGATGCCGTCGACGTCCTTGACCGTGCCGACCTCGTAGAGGGTGAAGACGGCCGGCCCGATGATCGCCCGTCCCGGCTCGATGGACAGGTGCGGTACGGCGAGCTGGGCCGCCGCACACTCACTGCTGACGATCTTGTTCAGCCGCTTGCTGAGATCGTGCGGCGAGGACGGGTCGTCCTGCGTCGTGTACGCGATGCCGAAGCCACCGCCCAGGTCCAGCTCGGGCAGCTCGACCCCGCGCGCGTCCCGGATCTGGGCCTGTAGGTCCAGCACCCGGCGGGCGGAGACCTCGAAGCCGCTGGTGTCGAAGATCTGCGAGCCGATGTGCGAGTGCAACCCGCGCAGCTCCAGTACGTCCTCGTCGAGGATCTTGAACGCGGCCTGAAGGGCGGCACCCCCGGCCAGCGAGAAGCCGAACTTCTGATCCTCGTGCGCGGTGGCGATGAACTCGTGGGTGTGCGCCTCGACCCCGACGGTGACCCGGATCAGCACCCGGGGTCGTACCGACCGCTGGCGGGCCAGCGCGGTCAACCGGTCGATCTCGTCGAACGAGTCGACGATGATCCGGCCCACCCCGGCATCCAGCGCCCGGGTCAGCTCGGCGACCGACTTGTTGTTGCCGTGGAAGCCGATCCGCTCCGGGGGCATCTCGGCGGCCAACGCCACCGCCAGTTCCCCGCCGGAGCAGACGTCCAGGTGCAGCCCCTCCTCGGCGATGACCCGCACCACCGCGCGACACAGGAACGCCTTGCCCGCGTAGTAGATGTCCTCGGTCGGGAAGGCCGCCCGGAACTCCCGGCACCGGGCGCGCAGGTCGCCCTCGTCCAGGACGTAGGCCGGGGTGTCGAACCGCTCGGCCAACTCGCGGACGCCGAGGTCGCCGACGGTGAGCGCGCCGTCGGCGGCCCGCGCCACGTTGCGCGGCCACAGTTGCGGCATGAGGGCGTTGACGTCGGCCGGGGTACGCAGCCACGCCGGCCCCCGGGTGCCGAGTTCGCCGTGCAGCGCCCCGGCCTCATGTGCCCGCATTACCTACCTCCGCTTCCTGGTGCTCGCACCGGTTACATCCTCTCCGGGGCGGAGACGCCGAGCAGGTCCAAACCGTTGGCGAGGACCGTCCGGGCCGCTTCGACCAGCCACAGCCGGGCCCGGGTCAGGTCGGTCGCCGGCTCGTCGCCGTGCGGCAGCACCCGGCAGGCGTCGTAGAACCGGTGGTAGGTGCCGGCCAGCTCCTCCAGGTAGCGGGCGATCCGGTGCGGCTCGCGCAGCTCGGCGGCGGTGGCGACCACCGTGGGGAACTCACCGATGCTCTTGAGCAGGTCGTTCTCCTTGGGGTGGTCGAGCAGCGCCGGGTCGAAGTCGTCGCCCCGGCTGATGCCCAAGTCGGCGGCGTGCCGCAGCAGCGAGGCGATCCGGGCATGCGCGTACCGCACGTAGTGCACCGGGTTGTCGTTGTTCTTCCGGGTGATCGCCTCGATGTCGAGGGTCAGCGGCGAGTCGGTGGAGGACCGGGCCAGTGAGTAGCGGGCCGCGTCCACGCCCACCGCCTCGACGATCTCGTCCAGCGTGATGATGTTGCCGGCCCGCTTGGAGAGCCGTACCGGCTGCCCCTCCCGCACCAGGTTCACCAGCTGGCCGATCAGGATCTCGATGTTGAAGTCGGCGTCGTCCCCAGCACAGGCGGCGATGGCCCGCAGTCGGTTGATGTAGCCGTGGTGGTCGGCACCGAGCAGGTAGACGCACTTGTCGAAACCGCGCTCCCGCTTGTTGACGTAGTACGCCGAGTCGGCCGCGAAGTAGGTCCAGTCACCGTCGGCCTTGCGCAGCACCCGGTCCTTGTCGTCCCCGAACTCGGTGGTACGCAGCCAGATCGCCCCGCCCTCCTCGTAGACGTGGCCCTGCTTGCGCAGCGTGTCCAGGGCATGCTCGACCGCCCCGCCGGAGTGCAGGTCCCGCTCGGAGAACCACACGTCGAAGTGCACGCCGAACCGGCCCAGGCTGGCCCGGATCTCGTCCAGCATCAACCGGTAGCCCTCGTCCCGGAACAGCGTCCGGGCCTCCTCCTCGGGCAGGTTGAGCGCCTCCGGGTGCGCGGCGAGCAGCCGCTGGGCGATGTCGGTGATGTACTCACCGGCGTACCCGCCCTCCGGGGTCGCCTCGCCCTTCGCCGCTGCCAGCACGGAACGGCCGAAGAGGTCCATCTGCACGCCGGCGTCGTTGATGTAGTACTCGCTGGCCACCTCGGCCCCGGCGGCGGCAAGGACCCGACGCAGCGAGTCGCCGACTGCGGCCCACCGGGTGTGGCCCAGGTGGATCGGGCCGGTCGGGTTGGCCGAGACGAACTCCAGGTTGACCTTCTGACCGGCGAGGTGGTCGCTGCGCCCGTACGCCGGACCGGCCTCGACCACCGCGCGGGCCAGCTGCCCGGCGGCGGCGGCCTCCAGTCGGATGTTGAGGAAGCCTGGGCCAGCGATCTCCACCGACTTGATCCCGGGCTCCTGCCCGAGCCGCTCGGCGAGGGCGGTGGCCAGCTCCCGTGGGGGCACCCCGGCCCGCTTGGCGAGTTGCATGGCCAGCGTGGAGGCGTAGTCGCCGTGCTCCGGATTGCGCGGTCGCTCTACCGCCGTCGTCTCCGGCAGAATAGTGTGATCCAGCCCACGGTCGATAAAGACGGCGTGGGCGGCGGAGAGGACGACCTCGGCGAGTTTGGCAGGAGTCACCGAAACATGTTACCGGGGGTAGACTGGGTTGCTCGGCGGCGACCCTGTGCGTACCTGACCCGCCACCCCCCGACCAACCGACCTGGCGAGGCACCATGAGCATAAGCACCCCGAGCGGCAATCAGCGCCGACCGTCCGTGGTCAGCACCGGCAAGAAGCCGGCGGCCGGCAAGAAGCCACCCGCTGGTGAAAAGGCCGCGCCAGTCGACAAGACCACGTCGGCTGACAAGAGCGCCGATGCCAAGTCGACCTCCACCGGCAAGAGCACGGCCACCAAGACCACGGCCGCCAAGACCGCGCCCCCGAAGAAGCCGGGCGGCGGCACCCGCCCGACCGGCGGCGGCAAGGGGCCGCGTAAGCCGATCGCCCCGGTCAAGGTCAGCCAGGGCCGGGCCTGGGGTCCGATCGCGCTCTTCGTGGCGGTCGGCGTGCTCGCGGCCGGAATCATCGGCTACGGCGCCTGGGCGGCATTCAAGGGCTCCCGGTCGTGGGAGGACCGCGCTGCGGAGATCGCTGGCATCGTCAACTACCGCGACCACGCCGACAAGTCGATCACCTCGCAGGAGCACGCCTGGGGTCCGTTGACCTACGCGGTCACCCCGCCGGTCGGCGGCAAGCACAACTTCAACTGGCAGAACTGCATGGGCGACGTCTACGCCGCGCCGATCGCCAACGAGCACGCGGTGCACAGCATGGAGCACGGTGCGGTCTGGGTCACCTACCGCTCCGACCTGCCCGCCGACCAGGTGTCGGCGCTGGCCGAGAAGGTGCGCGGCAACGAATACATGATGATGAGCCCGGTCGACGGCCTGGACTCGCCTATCTCACTGCAGGCCTGGGGCTACCAGCTCAAGGTCGACAAGGCCGACGACAGCCGGGTCGACGAGTTCATCAAGGCGCTGCGGCAGAACGCCAACGTCGAGGAGGGCGCGACCTGCGGCCGGGGCATCACCGCGACCGGCACCACGCCACGGGATCTGGGCCAGGAACAGCCGCAAATGCAGTAGTTGGGACCACCAGCAGCAGTAGTTGGGAGCGGCAGTGAGCAGCACCTCGACGCAGACCGAGACGCCGGCGGCAGCCAGCGCCCCGGATGGCGGCGACTACACCGGATCGGACGCCTCGGCCACCGTCGGGGGCGGCGGCCGACGTTTCGGTACGGCCTGGCTGGCCGCGATCCTGGCGGTCGGGCTGGCGCTCGGCCTGGTCGCCGGGCTGCTCGTACCCGGACTCACCCGGCCCGGCGACACCTCGCCCGAGGCCGGGTTCGCCCGGGACATGTCGACCCACCACGCGCAGGCGGTGGAGTTGGCGATCCTCGCGCACGAAAAGGGCACCGACCTGGACGTACGTACTCTGGGGGCGGACATCGCCCTGACCCAGCAGGCCCAGATCGGCATCATGCAGACCTGGCTACGCAGCTGGGACCTCAACCCGACCGGCTCCCAGGCCCGAATGGCCTGGATGCCCGACGGTGGGGGCATGATCCGCGACGGGTTGATGCCGGGCATGGCCACGGAAGAGGAACGGGAACGGCTGCGTAACGCCACCGGCCGCGACTTCGACATCCTCTTCCTCCAGTTGATGCGCCAGCATCACCTCGGCGGCATCCACATGGCCCAGGCCGTGCTCGACCTCAGCGACGACGAGCAGGTCACCCACCTGGCCGGGCAGATGGTGACCGGCCAGAAGAAGGAGATCGACGGCATCCAGGCTCTACTGACCAAGCTGGGCGCTGCCTGACCTGTCGAAATCGCGGCGGCCCTCACCCCTCGGGCGTGAGGGCCGCCGTCGTTTATCTGCACGACTGCCACATCTCACCCATTTTGTCGGTATAGCCCAGTTAAGACCTAGTGCACGCTTTCAGGAGTTTTCTCCACAGATATCGTGACCAGGCATGATCCGGGGTCGTTGTCCTAGACGTGGGGGTTGCACTCAAGGACGCACGACGTTCCGTCACCGACTGGTGCCGGCGTCACACCATCGGCGGTGACGGGGCGGTGGCAGCCGTCCGTCGCGGACAACGGTCGGGCGCGCAGGGGACGCTCAGCCGCGACCAGGAACTCGAACTGATCGAGGCCATCCGGGGCAACTATCCCGACGGGTACGGCCTGGACGACGAACTGTGGTCCCGGCACACCGTGGCCGCCCTCATCCAGCGCCGCTTCCAACTCGACCTCGACCTGCGCGACGTCGGGGCGTACCTGGGGGCGTGGGGCCTCGGCCCGCGCGAACCCCGGGAGCGGGCCTGCAGCCTCTGCGCCGACTCGGTCGCCCGGTGGATGGAGCACGCCTACCCGGCGATTCTCCGATCCGCCCAGGAGCATCACGCCGACGTCTACTGGCTCGGTCGGACCCGCCTGCACGGCGTGGTGCCACCGGCTGATGTCCTGTCGGCGGCGTCGGCACGCGGCCGTACCCGCTTCATGATCGCCACTCCGGCGGTCAACCCGCCCCTGCCCCGCGACTTCCTGTTGCGGCTCAGTGGCGCGGCCGGCCGTACGGTGCACGCGATCGTGGACAGCTCGTGGCCCATCGCCCGGTGGCCACGCCGACTCCCGCCCCGCATCGTGCTGCACCCGCTGCCCAGTTGCGGCCGGAACACCTAGCCGAGGGCAGGTACGAACGGAATGCAGCGGCGACATGCGCGGATACCGATTGGGCTGACCAACCGGGTGCCTGCTACAGTTCCTGAGTCGCTGAGCCCCCGTAGCTCAGGGGATAGAGCACCGCCCTCCGGAGGCGGGGGCGCAGGTTCGAATCCTGCCGGGGGCACCACCGACAAAAAGCACGTAATGCCGCTGACCAGGCAACTTAGTCAGCGGCCTTCATCGTGTGTCCGGCAATGTTCGGCCGTCAGCGGCCCATCGCGGGCGTCTGTGCCAAATGCGTGCCGAAGTTTCGGCGCTGGTCAGTCGTGGCCGAGCGCTCCGGCCCACTCGGCTGCCTCAGTCGGCGGCACTCCCCCATTGAGCCATCAATGCTCGGACGCGCCACCAGAAAAGGGCCAACTGAAATGGTGGCTACGTACGGTTCCCGGGGGTGGCCGGAGCTTCTCCGGCGTCGAGCGCGTGTCCTGGGCGATGGTTCTTCCCGAGCAAGGTGGCTATGAGGACAGCGCCGAGCGCAAGGAGGGCGGCAGCGACGGTGAGTGCGAGTGAGAAGCCTTGCGTCGCGGCGTGCAGGGGGTCGCCCTTCGCGGTTAGGGCGTCGCTGCGGCTCGTGGCCAGAGCGACAAGCACCGCCACCCCCACAGCGCCTCCGACCTGCTGAACAGAGCTCAGGACGGCTGACCCGAGCCCGGCGTTCTCCTCGGTGGTGCCCGTGAGCGCGGCGACGGTCAAGGCGGGCAGACTCAGTCCGCATCCCAGGCTCGTGACGAGCATGCCGGGCAGCACCCCGGAGGCGTAGCCGTCGCTCGGTGCCACGCCGGATAGCAACAGCAATCCGGCCGCGCTGATCAGGAACGACATGACGAGGGCCGGGCGCATGCCGAACCTGACCACCGCTCGGGAGGAGAGCCACATGCCCGCAAGGATTCCAGCGCAGTAGGGCAGGTAGGCCACGCCGGCCGTGAGTGGGCGGTAGCCCAGAACGGTCTGCAGATGCACCATCAGCAGGAAGGCCATCGCGTACATAGCGGCGGAGAACAACAGGGTCGCCCCGTTGGCGACGGTGCGGATCCGAAAGGACAGGAACGACAACGGCACAAGTGGCTCGGCAGCTCGTGCCTCGACCGCGAGGAAGGCGACGGCCAGAAGCACGGCCAAACACAGGGAGCCGACAACGACCGGGTCCCCCCAGCCCGACTCCCCGATCCCGAGCAGACCGTAGACCAGGGACACCAGGGCACCGGTGCCGAATACTGCACCGGGTGCGTCGAGGCGCGCCCCGCGCCCGGCCCGGCTCTCGGGGACCAGGCGCGGGAGTAGCGCAACGGCCGCCAAGGCCACCGGCAGGTTGATCAGGAAGATCCAGCGCCAGGACGCAAGGCCGGTCAACGCGCCAGAGATCACCAGGCCCATCGTGCCGCCCAGAGCCGCGATGCCGCCCCAGATGCCAAATGCCTTGGCGCGCTCCTCGGTACCGGGGAACAGAAGTGTGATCAGTGCCAGCGCGGCCGGGCTGGCCATGGCCGCACCCGCGCCCTGAACGAACCGCCCAGCCACCAGTTGCCAGGGCTCCTGCGCGAGCCCGCAAACCAGACTCGCCACACCGAACAGCGCCACACCAGTAAGGAAGACGCGTCTGCGGCCCAGCAGGTCGGCCATGCGGCCGAACAGCAGCAGCAGCCCGCCGAAGGCGAGGAAGTAGGCATTGACGACCCAGGCCAGGCCCGCGGCGCTGAAGCCGAGATGATCGCGCATGCTGGGGAGCGCGACGCTCACCACGTTGTCGTCCAAGACAAGCATGAACTGCACGAAGCACAGCACCACCAGAGCAAGTCCGCGGTGCCCAACGACATTGGCAGCGGCCGTGGTTGATACGGACGTCATGCCGGGCGCCCCGTCTCCGTAAGCGGCCTGTACGAACGGTGGTAGCACCCATGGCGCGGTCGTTTGATCAACATAGGACGACGCTATGCACCAACGGCGCTGGCCGCGATGCGCTACGAGGCCACGTCATATCGCATTGAGGACATAGGCTTGGAAGTATGACCAATGCCGTCGTGGGGCCCGTCCCGGCCGGGGTGGGCGCAATCGTCGTCGGGAACTTTCCTCTGGCCTCTGGGCAGTGGTTTGTCCCGCACAGTCACCCGCAGCACCAGTTGGCCTGGGCGCGGCGTGGGGTACTCAGCGTCGCTGTCGACAATGCCTACTGGGTACTGCCGCGCACGCGGGCGTTGTGGCTACCCGCAGGGGTTGTCCACCGGACCGGCGCGACCCGCGACGCGGTGCTGTGCAGCCTCTACTTCGAACCACACAGATGCGATCAGGGCTGGACAGAACCCATGCCGGTCGGCGTCGATGGGCTGCTGGCCCACCTAATCGCCTACCTCAGCCGCAAGGACCTCCCCGACGACGCACGGCTACGGGCCGAGGCGGTCGTGCTGGACCTCCTGCGCCCCTTGCCGGCCGCACCCATCGATGTGCCGGACCTCGCCGACGACCGCGTACGCGCCGTGGCCGACGCGCTGCTCGCCAACCCCGCGGACCCCCGGAGCCTTGACGCACACGCACGGGCCGTCGGCGTAAGCCGACGCACCCTGACCCGGTTGTTCGCCCATGACGCCGGCATGAACTTCGACCGCTGGCGCACCAATGTGCGACTGCGTGCCGCCCTTCCCCTCCTCGCTGAGGGCCAGCCCGTTTCCCGGGTCGCACATACCGTGGGATACGCGACGCCAAGCGCCTTCCTCGCGGCGTTCCGGCGAACCGTCGGCACTTCCCCGGGACGTTACCTCGATGGCGACACTTCGTTTGAGGCATCCGCTTCGCGCACCGCCGATGAATGACGACTACCGGGGCAAGGACCCAGCGAGCCTACTCCCGTCTTACAAAGAATGAGCTGCGCTCATCAATCGACCGACTGATGAGCAAAACCGATAAGCGGCGACGCGCGGCCGGATCGGCGCCGAATCATGCGACATACCCAACGGCACACTGCGAAAGATCGAAAAAGACATGGAACCCGTCTTCGGCAAAGGATGGCTCCGATAAACACCGGAGAAGAACAGGAACGATCCGGCGAGATCATCTACCCAGTGCCAGTCACCGCAGATCAGGTACGCGGTATGCCGGACCGCCTCGCGCCGAGCAGCGAAGTACTCGCTGAACTGGCGCCTGTCCTCATCCTCGTCGCGTCGCATCCGACTCCCTTCACCAGTAGGTGCCTCCCCGGGACGGGATCGGTTGCCTGGACTTCCGAAGAATTCTTCGCGACTGAGAAACCAGGTCGCCAGCGACTGAGAAGAAACCCGGTCGGCAGATGGTCGGCGGCATGCCAGGATCCCGGGATGCCGACAACTCGCGTGGATCTGCTGACCCGACAACTCGACATCGCCTGGGCACTGTTCGAATACCACCTGGCCAACCTCGACGACACGGTCTGCCACTGGGAGCCGGCACCGGTCTGCTGGACCGTACGACCGGACGAGCACGGTCGCTGGGTGGCCGACTGGGCGGTGCCCGAGCCGGATCCCGTACCGGCCGTCTCCATCGGCTGGGTGACCTGGCACATCGGCTACTGGTGGACGACCACGCTGGGGCACTGCTTCGGGTCCGGCGCACCCGAGCGCGAAGAGATCACCTGGCCGGGCAGCATGGCAGCGGCGGCAGACTGGCTACGCAGCCTGAGGGACGACTGGCAGGCAAACCTGCTGCCCCTCACCGATGCTGACCTCGACTCCGTCGAACGGACCGCCGGGCTGCCCTGGGGCGAGAAGCTGACGTTGGCCGACGTGGCGGGTTGGGTAAACATCGAGCTGACCAAGAACGTCGCCGAGATCGGCCTGGTACAGAACCTCTACCGGGTGCAGCGCGAACCGGGCAGCGTCTAGTCGAAGAGGCCGTCCGGTGGCAGGTGCCGCCCTTCCCTGACGTGTGAATAGTCCCGGGCCTCCGCCACCAGGCCGGACTCGTCAAAGCGCAGCACCGTACAGCCGGAGATGGTGGTCGGCTTCTCGTCGACATAGATCACCGACCAGTACTCCACGGCCGCCGTAGCGCCGTCGACCTGTGGCTCGGCGAACCAGGTCTCGGCGGGGCGGGTCTCCTCGGCGAAGCACTCCGTGACGTACTCCCGAAGCCCGTCCCGCCCCCGGTAGGGCCGGAACATCGACGCGAAGTGGTCGCCCTGCTCGGCCTGTAGGGCGACGATCGCCTCCACGTCCTTGACCGGCCAGGCTGTCGCCCACGTCCGAGCCCAACGCTGGGCCGCTTCCCGGGTTTCCATGCTTTCCCCCACCACGAACCGCTACCTGATGTCGTGGCTACTCATACCAGCAGCCTCTGACATCGGAGTGGGCCGCACGCGCTGCGGCGCGCCGGGTGGAACAACTTCGTGCGCGCATCACCGCCAGCGCTCGGTACCAGGAGGGCGAAACACCGGCCGAGGACGCGCAACGGCTGCTGGTCGAGGTCGGTGACGTGCTGGAGACGCTTGAGTCGTTGATCCGCCGAATCAACCGGACCAACGCCGCTGTCTCGATGGGCGACGACGGTACGTTGACTGATGCGCTCGCCCGTCGGGACATCCTCCGTACCCGCCATTCGGTGATCACCGCTGCGGCGGACGCTGCAGCCGACAGTCAGCGGGGGTACGTGCGCCAGCTCAGGTCCGAGTTGATGATGATCTCCGCGCTTCCGGTCGCGGAACTACGCGAACAGGCCGACCGACTAGCCCGAGAGATCCGCGAGTTGGACGTACGGATCCAGCGCACAAACTGGGAGGCGGACCTGCTGGACTAGACGCAGGGCGACAACGTGAGCAGGTAGTCGTCACGGAGGCGTGCACACACCGAGGTCGGCGGTCTCCGACCCTTTCTTGGCGCGTGACGGGCAACGCGGGGTTCGACTCCCCAGTAGACAACGCAGCCCAGCACCGCGTACAAGTGACGGCGCACAACGCACAGCACACCACCACGTGCAGATCCGCGACGACGAGGGCGGGCTCGGGGTTATCACGTTGTCCACCCCACAGGCGGTCACATGAGTCCCGGGACGAGCGGGACCCACGTGCCGAAGCCGGGAAAACTAGCCGTACACCGAGATGGCCGACTCGCCGATCAGACCCTCGACCACCTTGACGATTTCCTTCACCCCTGGGTACTCGGTGGCGGCCCGGTTGAGCATCCGCCGCATCACCGGGCGGACATCCTCACCGCCCGCGTCGAGGTACAGGGTGGACTCCAGCCCGAGGGCCCGAATCAGACCGGCAAGGACGTCGGTCTGCGGATCGGCTGCCTCGACGCCCTGTAGGACGTATCGAAGTCGACCCCGTACCCGAGGAATGATGGCCGAGTCGGACGGCGGGTAAGCGACAGTGCGGACGAGCAACCGGCGGCGGTTGGTCTCGGTCACCAGGCCGCCAGCGATGAGCCCGGCGCTGGTGCGCTGGTACGCATCAACCGCGAGCAGCCGCAGCGCGTCCGGCACCGAGATCGACGCCTGCTGCCCGGCCAACATCGTCACCGCCCAGTCGGTAACCGGGTCACCGGTCATCTGACGGTCCACCACCACCGCCGCTGAGCCACCGATGACTCGGACCCGTTCGACCGGCATCACCAGTCCGATCAGGATCGCCCCGGCCAGCCCGATGGAGAGCGAGGGCCGGTGGGCCATGGGCTCGCCTGCCTCGGTGTGGGCCAGTACGAAGAGTTCGCCCCGCAGCGGCAGCCGGTTGGGCGGTGGCGTCAATGTGAAGGGTTGACTCATCCCGACCTACCGGAGCGCCCAGCCAACTCCCGCAGACGCTGATGCGTGCCCTGGTAGGCCGGCGCCCCGGAGAGTACGGCCTTGTCGATCGAAGCGTGCATCGTGTAGTTCGGGTCGCACACGTTGCCGGGTGCGGCCAAGCCCGCCTGCGAGACCAACTGGTAGGCGTCCAACAGTTCCAGGCCGGTCAGGTCGACGGCCCAGGTGACCAGATCGTGTTGGCTGATCCGGTAGGCATCCTCCAACGGCCGGGCCGCACCGATCGAGATCAGCTTGTCGTCTGTCTCGATCCGGGGCCACGGCGTGGTCACCCCCTTGATCAGCTCCACCGCGACGGTGACCTGCATGGCGGTCTCCACGGCCACCCCACAGACCTCCCCCTGCCCCTGGCGGGCGTGCCCGTCGCCGAAGGCGAACAGCGCACCCGGCACGTTCACGCCGAGGTAGACGGTGGTGCCGGCACGTAACTCCGGCGTGTCCAGGTTGCCGCCGTGGGCATCCGGCACGATCGTGGAGCGGGCCTCGCCACCGGCCGGTGCCACGCCGACCGTGCCGAGCATCGGGTCCAGCGGCAGGTCAACGGTAAAGTCGGACCGGCGTGCGTGATAGCGCACTATCCCCGCCTCAACGTCGATGTCGTAGCGCCAGACCCGCTCCTCCAGCGGAGGTTGCAGCGTCGCGGTGGTGTGTGTGCTGGTCAACGCACCGAAGTGCGGGAAGGTCGCCGACATGCCCCAGTCCCGAGCCGGGGTGAGGTCGGCAAAGTGCAGGGCCAGGGTGTCCCCCGGTTCCGCGTCGACTACGTGGAACGGCCCGACGACCGGGTTGAATGCCTGGCAAACCTGGGTGGGCAGGTCGTCGACAGTGCGGACCGCACCGCCGAAGCAGTCCTCGGTGGTGGTGACCAGGACGTTTCCCGGCTTGACCTCCGCGACCGGCTGGTGTCCGCCGAACGTGTAGATCGGCTGAGCGCCGGATGGGGCGTGACGGATGAGACGGGTCATTCGGAGTCCTCCTCGTTGCCCAGGCCGGACAGCACCGGACGGCGGCCGGCCACGTACAGCCCGATCAACACGATGATGCCGATGCCGAGCCACACGAAGCCGAGACGCTGCGCGGCGATGTTGGCGTTGATCACGACATAGGCGAGAATCACGAACCCGACGGCCGGCATGACCAGGTGGACGAAGTAGTTGCGGCTACGCCGACGGACCAGGTAGTGCCAGATCACCGCCAAGTGCAGCACCAGGAATGCGGTAAGCGCGCCGAAACTGATCAGGCTGCTCAGCACCGAGATGCCGTCGTCGCGTGCACTCATGTAGAGACCGATCACGAGCGACACGGCGGCGGTCAGCAGAATGGCGTTGGCCGGTACACCATGCTTCACAGAGACCTTCGACAGGAACCTCGGCAGCTGACGGTCCCGAGCCATCGCGTACAGCAGCCGAGAGGTCGCTACCTGGGCCACCAGGGAGTTGGCGAAGCCCCAGGCGAGTGCGGTGGCGATCGCGCAAAGGGTGGCCAGCCACGCCCCGCCGGCCTCGCGGGCGGCGTCGTAGAAGGCGACCCCGTCCGGGTCTCCGGTTTCCAGTACCTCAGCCGCGTTCGGCAGCAGCATCGCGGCGACCCAGGTCTGGGTGATGAACAGCAGGCCAGCCAGACCGAGGGCCGCTGCCATGGCACGGCCGATCTGCCCTGCGCCGCCCCGGTTCTCCTCTGCCAACATGCTGATGCCGTCAAAGCCGAGGAAGCTCAACACCGCTACCGAGACCGCACCGAAGACGATGGGCCAGGTGAAGGTGTCCGGGTTGAACAACGGTTCCATGGAGAAACCGGTGCCCTTGCCCTCCAACAACGCGACGAGGCCCACGGCAAGGAAGACCGCCAGGACGATCACCTGGCCGATCAGGAAGATCCGCGTGATCGCCGCGGTGAGCCGGATACCCCGGTAGTTGACGATCGTATTGAACAGGACGAACAGGATCAGCCACCCCCACACCGGAATCACCGGCACGGTGGAGTGCATGGCGACCGAGGCGACCAGATAGAGCATGCTCGGCACCAGTACGTAGTCCAGCAGCACCGCCCAACCGGCCAGGAAGCCGACCGGCGCGCCGATACCCCGACCGGCGTAGTTGTAGACGCTGCCGGCCAGGGGGAATGCCTTGACCATCTGCGTGTACGACGATGCCGTGAACGCCAAGGCAACCATGCCGATGAGGTACGTCAGGACGACCATCCCACCGGAGCTGCTGTAGACCGACCCGAAGATGCCCATCGGGGCGATCGGCACCATGAAGATCAATCCGTAGAACAGCAGGTCCGTAAAGCCCAATGTGCGGCGAAGTTCCTGCCGATAGCCGAATTGGGTCGGCTGCTCGGTACGCATTGCTTTGTTCCTCCCCTTTGGTGCGCCAGCCCGGTGTACTACCTCGGTACCGGTCCCTGAAGCAGGGATGGGGGTGGTCGGACTGGGCATATCAGTTTCGAGGTCCGGTTCGCCGGCAGATCACGCGATGCCCAGGGGCAGACGGGCGAAGAGCCGGCAGGTGCGCCGGATCAGCATAGATGTCGCAGCGTGGCCACTTGTGTCCAGAGTGGCATGTGTACGCTCTGTGCAAGCGTGACAGGGCTGCCGTTATACGGAACGCCATCGCCGAAAACCGGAATAGTTCCTCTAAAGTCGACAGTCGACGCGCTGTACTGCACTTCTATTGACGGGGCTGGTTCTACACCCCGATACGCAGCGCTACTTCAGCTCGACCGCTCTCCCAATCGCATACGTTGCGTGATGACGCTGGAAGCCTCCACGCGAGCCGGGGGGCAACGTGGTCGGGGGGGGCAACGTGGTCGGGGGGCAACGTGGTCGGCGGAGTTTGCGACCGAAGCGGGCCGATCAACCGTAGCGGTCGACCGGCCCGGAGTGGGGATGCTCGTCGTCAGCCGGAGACGTCGGCGATCGCCCAGCTGTCGCGGAACGCGTACCGGGCGGGCGTGCCGGCGTACTGCAGAAAGGCGTCCGCGTCGGACGTGCCGCCGACCGCCTTGGTGTTGTGGTACGTCCGGCAGCCCTCGTAGATCATCTTTCCGTTGGTGAGACTGGTGCCATTGGCGCTCACCAGATGCCGTCCGGCGAGTACGCAGTCCTGGTAGCGCACGATCGGCAGCCGATTGCTGGTGGCCTTGTACTCGTGGAAGCTGTACGGCTTGCCGTTGGTCCCCTGCACCGCCCCCACGTCGGAACAGGATGTGAACGTCACCGATCCGTTGTTCCAGTTACAGTCGATGATCCGGTGCTTGTCCGTAGCCCGGGGCTCGAACCGGACGCCATTGACGTTCAGCCGGGCGGCTGTCGTGTTGCCGTTGGCCAGCGGCAGGTAGAAGTACTTGCAGGTGTTCTGCGTCCCGTCGCTGTTGCCGACCATCGACCAGGAACCGCCGAAGACGTTGATCGATCCGCCGCGATCGAAGCGGAAGAAGTTACCCTTCCGCAGCGCGAAGTTGCACGACAGCACAAAGAAGTTGAGGAACTGGTTCTGCTGGTCGTTCGTGGGGCTGATGCCGCCGCAGCGCAGGAACGCATCGGTGTATTCCGAGGCGGTGTCCGTCGAGCAGAGCATGAAGTGGTGCTCGCTGTTGTTGTTGGCCTGCTGGTCACCGTCGATGCCGATGACCCGGTCCCACTGACCACGCCACTCGACATTCTGATAGACAAAGTACTGGTTCTGGCCGTAGCCGTACTCCGGGTATTGGTAGTTGGTGTCGTCGCCGTCGCGAGAGTAGTAGTAGGCGAACCGGTTGTTCGGGTTGGTCGAGCTGAAGCTCATGTCGTAGAAGTAGGCGTACCGCAGCCGCATCGCAGCGGTGATCAAATTGTTCTCGCGGGGGTCGGCGTTCGCGGCGAAGCTGCTCGCGAAGTTGATGTTCGTGACCCGAGGGCCACCGCCTCGAAACCGCAGGCCGAAGACCTGGTCGGACTTGCCGGCGGTCGGCGACCACATCAGCGTGTCCTTCTTGGTGACCCGGTACTGCCCCGGCGGGAAGTAGACCTCCCGCTGAACGTGCACTCCGTTCCGGGACGCGACCGCAGCCGCGACCGCAGCCCGGATGGCGTCGGAGTCGTCCGTCGTGTTGTCGCCCTTGGCACCGTAGTCCCTGACGTTGATCGTGTAGACGCCGTCACCCACGGCATCCACGGGGGCCGCCATGGCCGGCGAGGCACCGGCGACCGCGAACGCGCCGACACCTCCCGCCGCACCGAGCGCGAACCCGCGACGGCTGAACATCCTTGGTTGCTCTGGTTCACCCTGCTGTGCTGGCATCCCGACGACTCCTCAGCGGTCAGGCTCGAACTGCCGTCCAAGCTGGTCCACAGTAGATAGACCGCCCGAAACCGGACAAGAAACTTGATCAGAAATTAAGGATCTTGTTTATGGGCACTCCGGGCCACGTACGACATTTCTCTACGGGTATGGCTACCCGCAGCATGAAGAGTCAGGCTGGCCGCTACCTGAAGAGTCGGGCTGGCTTGATCGAATTCCAGCCCGGCAAACGGCAGGCTGACGACATGACAAAGTCGCGTTCCCGCAGCGCAGGCATGCTGGCACTGGTCGTCCTCGGATTCCTGACGGTAACCGCAGTACCAGGCTCGGCCAGCGCGCCGACCATAGCGCCGAAGCGGGAGAGCCGCCCGAAGGTCGCCGTCATCGGCACCGGGGGCACGATCGCCGGAAAGTCCGAAAGCCGGGTCGGCTTCCAGAGCTACCAGCCCGGCCGTACGCCGGTCGCCGAGCTGGTCGAATTCCTGCAACCGGAGGTCGGTCAGGTCGCCGACGTCTCCTCGGTCGACTTCGGCGAAAAGGGCTCCAGCGAGTACACGATCGCCGAGTTCCACGACCTGTCCCGGCTGGTCGACGAGCAGTTGACCCGGGCGGACGCGGTGGTCGTGGCCACCGGCACGCAGACCATGGAGGAGCTGGCGTACTGGCTGGACCTGACCGTACGCAGCCCCAAACCGGTGGTGGTCACCGGCTCGATGCGCCCCTGGACGGTCATCGGCAGCGACGGGCCGCCCAATCTCTACAACGCCATCACGCTCGCGGCCGGTCGGCGTACCCAGTGCTTCGGCACTGTGATCATGATGAACGACGAGATCCTCGCCGCCCGGGACGCCACCAAGACCAGCACCACTCGACTGGACACCCTCCAGTCACCCGAGCTGGGCGTCCTCGGCACGGTGGACGAGAAAAACGTACGACTGCACCGCGCCCCCGCCCGGGTCCGCGACTGCGATCAGCCGAAGCAGTGGCGTACGCCGTTCGACCTGGCCACGATGCCGCGTGACCAGCTGGCCAAGGTGGAGATCGTCTACTCGTACGCTGATGCCGGTGGCGAGTCGATCACCGCGATGGCGGCGGCCGGAGTCAAGGGCGTGGTAGCTGCCGGCACCCCGTCCCCGGCACAGACGGCGGCGCTCATGTCGGCGATGCAGTCGGGCATGGCCGTGGTCGCGGCGAACCGCAACAACACCGGTGCCGTGTACGACACTCCCGGTCCGGTCATCCCCGCCGAGGACCTGCTGCCGCAGAAGTCCCGGTTGCTGCTCCTGCTCGCGCTCAGCCGTACCGGTGATCCGGCCGAGGTCCGCAGTCTGTTCCAGCGCCACGCCGTACCGGAGTTCGACCCGATCCGCTGACCACCCCGGCCGACCACCCCGACCGACCACCCCGGTTGATCAAGAGATTTGCGTCAGCCAAGAACCAAAAGTTGACGCAAATCTCTTGATCAACGCGGCATAGCGGGGTAGGTACGGAGGGTCAGCTGACGCGGTTACGGGGACGGGTCAGGGCGAAACCGACCACACCCGCGACGGCGGCCAGGATGCCGCCCCCGATGGTCCAGTACCAGCGGGACGACAGGTTCGGCCACCGTACCCAGTCGAACCAGCCGTCCTCCTCGTCACCGGCCGCCGCCGGGTCCGGCTTGCTGAGGGTCGGATCGTCGACCACCACCTTGCCCGGCTCGACCGGCATCGCCAGCGACTGCTTGAGGTCGCCGCCCTCCGGCTTGGTGTCCCCGTCGGACTCCACGCCGACCACCAGGCTCACCTCGATCGGCAGGCCCAGCTCCTGATCCGGCAAGGCGCTGCCGGAGAGTCGGACGTAGTAGGTGCCCGGCAGTGGGTCACCAGACCACGGCTCAGCCCATGAACGTACCTGCCGCAGTTCACAGTCGAGCTCGACGCTGGTGGCGGCCTTGGCCGCTACCGGGGTCTGCGCCCCGGCGACACACGCCTGCCGTCGGCGCAGCCCATCGAAGACCTCCACGGTCCAGGTGGAGTCGCCCTGCCGACCCGCCGTCGGCAACGAGACGGTCGCCGCCACGTGATGGGTCTCCCCCGCCTTGGCCGTGAACGACCAGTACAGGTAGTCACCAATGGAGGCGCCGACCCGTACCGGTTGGCCGGGACTGATCCCGGCGGCGGTGAGGAACGAGGTGCCCGCCTTGTTGATCGTCGCGGCCCCCGGGGACGGGGTCGGTGTCTCCGCACTGGCGGCGGCCGGCAGCCCGATGGCGATACCAGCAGCGGCAAGCACCACCGCCGCCCGCCGAGCCGAGGTCGAGGCCGGCGTCAAGGCCGGCGTCAAGGCCGGCGTCCTCCGAATCGTCATCGGGTCCTCCAGACCGCAACCCACCAGCGGGTCAGCCAACCGACGAGCAGGCCACTGAGCAGACCCGCCAGGGTCAGTACGCCCAGCAGCACCCAACCCCGGCCGAGACCCGGGCTGTTCGGGGCAGGCGAGGCGTCGACCAGGTCGATGGTCAGTTCGAGCGGCATACCCGGAGCCTGACCGGCACCGGCCGGTGCGGAGAAGGAGTTGCTGACGACCAGGCAGACGACGGTGGGCTCGGGAGCCTTCTCGGTCGAGTTCGTGAAGATCCCGCCCTTCTCGTCGTCCTCCGCCTCTTCCTCGTCTTCATCGTCCGCCGCCGACCAGCGCACGCCGGTCGACAGTACGTCCGTACGGCCGCTGCCCGCGTCGTTGCCACGGACCAGTTCCCGCCCGTCGGTGGCGGTGGCCCGCAGCAGTACGCCGTAGTCCCGGTTCAACGGCCGGTCCAGGGCGATGCTGACCGAGGCCCGCAGCTCCTGCCCCGGCTTGACCGGAATCCGGTACCAGCGGTGCTCCTCGAAGCGCTCCCGGTCGGTGTAGACCCCGGGGGAAAGTACGGGTGCCTTGGCGCAGACGTCGGTGCCGACCACCTTCGCCGGGGTCTTGGCGTGGGTGTCCTTGGCCCGTTCCACGATCTGCTTGATCCGGCGGGTCAGGTCCTCCTTGCTCTGCGCGGAGGTGTACGTCCCGCCGGTCGCCGAGGCGATGCAGACGAGCTGCTTACGTACCTTCTCGTCGGGGATGAGGCCGAGCGTGTCGACCACCAGGTGGGTGCCCTGGGCGGCCAACTCGCGGGCCACCTCGCACGGGTCCGGCGGCGCGCAGGTGTCCTCGCCGTCGGTGATGAGCACGATGCGACGGGTCGTCTCACCGGTGCCGAGGTCCTTGGCTGCCTCCCGCAGGGCCAGCCCGACCGGGGTGAAACCGGTGGGGCGCAGGCTGGCGATGGCATTCTTAGCCTTCACCCGGTCGACCGGGCCGACCGGTACGAGCTGCTGGGTGTCCTGGCAGCCGACCTTCTTGTCGTCGCCACCGTAGGTGGCACCGAGGACGCGAATGCCGAGGTCCGTCGTCTCGGGCACCGCGTCCACGACGTCGTTGAACGCCTCCTGGGCAACCTCGATGCGGGTACGTCCGCCGATGTCCTTGGCGCGCATCGAGCCGCTGACGTCGAGCACCAGCTCCATTTTGGGCGGTTCGACGGGTGTGGTCTCGGGCTCGGCGGCGTACGCGGGAGGCACGCCCAGTGTCGGAAGAGCGGCTAATAGTCCTAACAGGACTATCGGAAGCCGTCGTTTAATGATCACGGCGACGATCCTAGTAATCGCCACATTCATGGTTGATTTGGTGGCGTCACGATCATCTACTAAGGATCAGCCAGGTCCTCGGTAGCCGATGCCGTGCTCTGGTGGTCGTCGCGAAGTCGACGCAGCAGCGCTGGATAGTCGCGCAGGATCTGGTCGACCTGTTCGGTGTCACCGGGCCGCAGCGCTCGTCGCTCACGCGCATAGCCGGCCTGCTCGGCGCTCAGCCGCTCCTGCTGCCCGGGGTCGGTGGCGTTGGCCAGCCGGGTCGAGCACGAGGCGATCAGCGCCGACAGGGTCTGCTGGGCCAGCCCGAAGCGCGCCGCTTCCTCCTCGGTCCAGGCACCCAGATCGGTCAGCCCGGCGGCAGGCCGGTCCCGGACGGCCCGGGGCGGCTCGCTATTCGGCTCGGCCCCGGACGCCGGCTGGTCCGGCTGGTTGGTCGGCTCGATCCGTACGGCGTACCCATTGGTACCGGCTGCGGTGATCGCGCTGACCATCCATGCGTGCCCATCGAGCGGAAAGGTGTCTCCCTCCCGCAACGCGTGCTCAGTTTCCCGTCCATCCATCGCGGCCACGGTCAGACCAGCCAGCGCACCGCTGGCATCGACGATGGTGTACCGGGGGGCGATTCGTACCCGACCCACGGTGTACGACCGGTTGGCCAGCAGCCAGATACCGTCACTCACCGCTCACTCCCCGCTGTCCGACCGGACGTTCCCGAGAACTCGTCGCCGACGCATCCGCCGCCTGCGCTGCGATGTGCACCTCAGCCGTCTGCGCATAAGTCGGCTGCGCTGCGGTCTGCTGCACATCAGTCGGCTGCGTCATGGCCTCGCGGTCGGCCTCCATCAGCCGCCCGGCCAGCACCTTCAGCACCTCACCAGGCACCCGTGCCCCGGTGGGCTGGTCCGGATCGACGAGCGCATCGCACCCCTGCGGCCAATGAGTCAACACCTCGTGGAAAGGCGCGATCAGCCAGGGCACGTCGCCGAGGCGGGCCTGCACCCGGGCCGGCGCACTGAAGAGGACTACCTGCACGCTCGCATCCTCGGCCGTCGCCCCCCACCAGCCGAACTCCGGATCGGTCAGATCCCGGGACAGTGACCCGTACGGCCAGATGGGCACGACCACCTCGGAGGTGAGCAATGCCTCCAGGTAGGGGCCGAGTTCGGTACGCGCCGCCCGAAGTGCCGCATCCAGCGGGTACGCCGCACAGGCGCGCGTCGCCAACTCGCTGACGAGTTCCGCCCCGATCACCGCCTGGGTCTCCAGGGTCGGATCGACAACCAGCGAGTACGCCGGATCAGGCCAGGTCGCCACCAGATCAAGAACCGGGCAGACAAGGTACCGGGAATCCGCATCCCCGATCGGGCTGGCACGCAGCCCGTCCACGGTGGTGAAGGTGATGACACACGTGTCATCGCCGACCGGCAGCACCGCCCACCGATCGGCGTCCGGATCGGTGGGCATCACCAGACAGCTGTCGAGCAGCGAGCCCAGGTAGGCCTCCCCGTCCCCACTGCGCGCCGCCTCGTGCAGCAGCCGCGCCTGCTGCTCGTCCGGCAGCCAGTCGGTCATCGCTGGCCCCTCTCCACGGTCGCACCGGTCATCGCCACGTCCGGGATCAACCGGCCTGGTACGCCGAAACTCCGCTCCCAGTCGGTCGGTTCCAGCCACACATAGCTGTTGACGCCGCCGCCGACCAACGCGACCATGTCGTCCGGCAACCGGGTCAGCGCCCGTGGTGTGTCGCCCGTCATGCCAAGTACCTCAGCAGCGACCGTTGCCTCATCGTCGGTCAGCCGGTGCAGTACGACCAGCTGCGCCTCCCCCAAGCGGCGGGCGTTGAAACTGGTCAGCCGGCGGAGCACGGTGAGCCGGGTCTGCCAGGGGCGCATGCCCGCCCGGGGAGTGGTCTCGTCGGCACCGAGGTCATCGACGATGAACGTCGGCTGCCGCGGATCCGCCACAACCGGCGGCTCCACTCCGACAAACAGTCGGTCCGCCAGTCCGGTGGCCGCCGCGAACTCGTGCCAGTCGTCCGGATGCGCGGTGAACAGGTGCACCCGGGCACCCATCGCGAGGGCCCGGGCCGCAAGCACCCGGGCGGTCCAGGCACCACCGACCAGCGTCAGCTCGGTGGGGCGTACCCGGAAGACCCGGACCACTGCGGGGCGACGGTCGACGTCGTAGCCAAGCCACAGTCCCACGGCCGGACGAGCCCCGCCGACCCGCCCGCCAGTTGCTGGCAGCCGCTGCCACGGCACGTCCAGCGGGTCGAGCCCGGCAGCGGCAGCCGAGGTGGCGTAGCTGCCGGTTGGCGGAAGCGCCGCGCTGGTGGGTCCGGCGGCGTAGACAGCCGGGGCGTGCCGGCCGTCGAGTCGCACTGCTGTGTGGCTGGCCCGCCGTGCGCTGTCCCGTACCGCGCTCTGGCAGGCAGCAAGCCCGCCCTCAAGCGCGACGACCCGAACGAGCCGCCGGGCCAACAACTCCCCCGACACCTGCACCAGGGTTACCGCTGCTGTCGTCGCGATCGCTGGTACGGCTGTGACGTCCGGCCCGGCACCACCGGCACCACCGGCATCGCTGACGGCGTAGACGCTCTGCGCTGTCCCGTCCAGCCGTACCGCCTGCCACCGTTCATCAACTTCGACCGGCCGATCGGGCACGAGTCCGGTGATCGTGAGCGCCGCCGTCAACTCCCGTTCCCCAAGGATCTGGCAGGCGTAGCCGGCCTGCCGAAGCAGTCGACTGGCCCGCAGCATCGCCGTGGCCGTCGCCCGTGCAGCGGCACCCGGGTCGCCCCCGTGCCGGGCTGCTACCACCGCGCTGTCACAGGTGTCGATTCGGACACAGAGCCAGGAAAACCGTTGTGCCACCGTCTGCTGCCCGGCCACCAACTGGCGGTACGACGTGACCGCTGGTGCCCCGGCCGGCAGCAGGCCACTCGGTGCGCCGACGATATGGTCGATCAACTGGATCGCAGACGGATCCGCGCGGTCCTGAAAGATCCGCGCAAGCACCTCGGTCGGTGGCCCGTCCCGGTCATCGGAGCGTAGGTCGACGCGGGGTGCCAGCTCCGCGACGGCGAACCAGCCACCGGCGTCCTCAGCCACGCCGACCTGGCCGCCGCCGCGCTCGACGGTTCGCGTCCGCAGTGGCCCCGCAACCGTCACCAGCCCCGCAACCGTCACCGGCTCGGCTACCGCCAGCGGGCCGCTGGTCGTCGGGTGTTCCGCACCCGCGAACGAGCCGGCGGACGCCGAAAGCTGCGCAGCAAGACGGCTACGTCGTCGAACCATCCTGCGCCATCTGCCCAGCGAGCGGTAGTGCCACCTGCTGCCCGGCAGCAGGGTCACCGGGCCGAGACAGACCAGCATCCCGATCAACGTCGCCCAGGACCACCATCTGGTGGGAGACACGGCGACGAGTGCCATCCCGACGCCGATGCCCTGTACCGCCACCAGCGGTCCCGCCCACCGGAGGAACAGAGGGCTCGCATCCGGTCGGGTCGCATCGACGGGGTCCGGTGTGGCTCGCTCGGCCGAACCACCGACGACGGTGGTGCCGGGTGCCGAGGCGGGAGTCGGAAATGGCGACATGTCAGCGCACCTCGTCTCCATGCGGCGACCGGTCAGTTACCGCTGTCACGATCGGTCCTTGTCCGGGATTGGAGCACGGGCGGCAGGGAAATCCCCGGCGGCAGCAATCCGGCATCCACGGCCGAATCCAGCGTCGCCAACACGTCCGGCCACAGATCCTCCGGGACCCGTTGCGCCAGCCGGGCCAGATCGCTCAGAAACTTCTCTGCCTGCTGCGCGCTCCACGGCGCGCCGTGGTGACCATCCACAATTTCCCGACTGATCGGATCGACGTGCCACTGCCCGTCCTCACCACGTTGATTGTCGTAGAGCAGGCGGCCGTCCCAGGTATAGGCCGTCACCGTCTTGATCGCTCCCGGTTCGCCCGCCGCCACGGCATCGATCATCGCAAGGCTGGCCAGCAGCCCTTCGTGATCGCCACGCAGCCGGTCGGTAGGCACGTACCGGCCGTAGTTCAGCAGCGCGCGCTCCCGAAGGTAGCGATCGAGCATCTTCAGCCGGTTGATCGGCTCGGGCGTGACGACAACGGCAAGCTCCATGTCGTATCCGGCCTGACGGTACCGTTCGATCAAGACTGTCGCAGCCTGGGGATCAGCCAGGACGGCCTGCCGGATGACATCGACGCGCTGCTCGATCGCGTACCCGTCAGCCAGGTCCGCCCAGCGCTGAGTGTCTCCGTGAACTCGACTGGCAGCCGTACGGTCGTCGGTGCGGGCCAGCAGTTCGTAGTCGGGGTGGTAGGCATGGAATTCGTTGGCGTCGATCATCAGGTGGTCTTCGATGCCACTCGCGAGCGCCAGCTTTCTGGTGAAGTACGGGTCATCCGCTCCGGCCGGGGCGACCACCAGAAGCACCGACGGGGTACGGTCCGGCGGCTCCACACCGGCCAGCACACTCGGCACGATCTGATGCTCGAAGATCGCCTGGCTGGCGGTCGGCGGCAGCAGGTCCGTGGTGGCAACGCCGGCCGATATGGCCGGTGCCTGCGGGTCGTTCGCCATCTGGGTCACGTACCACCGCTGGAACAGGTCGGCCACTTCCGTCACCGGCACCCGTCCGTGCTGGTATCCCCAGGGGTTACGCAGCACCACCTCCCCGCCCGCGACCGCGACCACCTCGTAGGCGTGGTTCCCGACAAGCCCGTATGGGGGAACCTCACCGGCGGCCATCTCCCGAGTACTTGTGATCACGGGCCGCCCGGCGTCAAGGTGTGCCCGCCACCGGATCGACACCTCCTCCGCAGCGTCGTTGGTAAACCTCACCATCTCCGCGGGGCGGCCGGTGAGCATGGTCAGGAAGAGCGCCTGCTCCAAGCCGCCATGACCATGTCGATGCCCTTCGTAGCCCGAGTCGCCGGGCGCACCGAATATGTCGAGACCAGACGCCGCCTTCTCCAGTAGCGCTGCCCAGATGGTGGCACCCGAGGCATCCAGCGCGAACGCCTGCCCTGCGGACCGTCTGAGATCAGCACCAGCCGGAGACGGGTCGTACCAGGCCGTATACGACGGCAGGTCCGCCGAAACAGTCAGCTCGATGAGCCGGCCGGTCGGCCAGGTCACGCTTCCGGTCACGGTCGCCTCATGCAGCCGCACGGTGTAGCCACCGTCCAGGCGCTCCTGAATCAACCCGGGCAACACCTCGGGTAGGTACGCTGCCAGCGCTCCCAGCAGGGCGACCACACCACAGTCGTTGAGTTCTCCCTGGTTGGCCTGATGACGTCGCGGCTGACCAACAAACAGCGGCAGGGTGTGTCCGTCGAGGCCCACCGGCGGACGGTACGCGATCGGTGAACGCGACTCCCGTGTGAATCCCGTCAGGTCCGGCCGGTCGACATGCAGCCGTACCGGCAGCGGCGACGCCGGTACCGCCGACGGGGCGGCGTCCCCGGCCGCCGGCACCAGGTCGCGTAGCTGGCGTACCGCCGCCGCCAGTTGATCCGCCGCGTCCCGAGACAGCTGTCCGGCGAACAGGGCGGCACCCGCCGTGACGCCGTCGGCGAGTTCGACCCGCTGCGACTCGGACAGACCCGGCGTACGCAACGCGGTGGTGGCGAGGTCGACCCACGCCAGCACCGCTCCGGCCGCCCCCTCGGCCGCCGGCCGGGCCTGCTGCTCGACCACCCGGTCCACCACCGCCGAGCGCCACCCCGGGCCGAAGACGCCAACCGGATCATCGAAGACGGCCAGCAGATAGTCCCCGCGCCAGTCCGGACCGACCGCATTCCGCATCAGCAACCGCCGGGCGACAACGGAAAACGTGTCCGCCGTCCGGTCCGTGGGCAACAGCAGTCCCCCCTCCACCAGCACCGCACCGGCGTACTGCAGAGCCGTGATCAGCGGCAGCACCCGCGGCGCTTCGATCAGACGCTGGCCCGATCCGGTGGCAAACGGATCGAGCCCGGCACCCGCCAGTCGGGCAGCGGCATCGTCGATCCGCGCGGCCAAATCCTGCCCCACGCGCGCATCACCGGCCAGCATGTCGTCCGCAACCGGCTCGCCGGTCGTCTCGAGCACGGCTCGGGAGTCGACGAACACGGTACGCACGCGCCGCTCCAGCTGGGTCGGTTGGTGAGCGAGACGGAACAGTTCGCCGATCTCCCTCGCGATGGCCTCCCGCACATGGCCGACAGGCAGGCGCGACGCGACCGTGACGAGCACGGAGAACGGCACCCCGGGTGCTGGCGGATAGCGGGGCACCCCGGCCACAGCCGGCGGTGTCCCAACGTCGTCGCCGAAATCGGCGCTCCGGAACCAGATCCGTGCGGTCAGACCCTCGTGGCGCACCCACATGGACTCCGGTTCCAAGGTCACCTCTGCCCCTGGCAGGGCGATCGCCACGGCTTCGGCCCGCCGTGCGAGGGCTTCCTGCTGGATCCGGTCCGGGTCGGGGTACGGCATGAATCCACCGGAATACGTGGTCCGCACCAGGGTCGGGGCAGCAGCCGGTGGGGTGGGGTGGCCCTCCGAGCTATCGGCCAGCCAGTCCATCCAGATCCGGACCGTGTCGGCGAGGCTGCTACCCGCCTCCGGTAGGCCAACCACTTCGTCCGCCAGTCGGACCACCATGGACCGGAAGCGGTCTCGTTCCTGCTCAGTCCAGTCTTCGATGCTGATCTCATGGATGTCGACGATCGCTTCCGACTCGGGATCCGACTGCCACCCGCCGTCCGGATCCCGCGAGTTGTGGTAGAGCTTCGTCCCGTCGCTGCCGAGCAACTGGATCGCGTCCACGGCCCCGGAGTGGCCGGGATCTGCCGCGTCCAACTGGGCGAACACCTCGATCAGCCGCTCCCCCTCGGCGTCGACATCCGGCAGGTGCTCCCCCTCGCGTAGCGCCGGCAACCATCGTTCGAGGTGTTCCAGGGTGTGCAACAGGCTGGGCACCGACATCGCCGTCACCTCGACCCGGTAGCCCGCGTCGCGGTAGTGGTCGATCGCCGCCATGGTCTCCTCGTAGCCGGCTGACGGGACATGGCGCACGGCGTCCACTCGCTGCTCGATGATCAGCCGGTCGGCCATTTCCGCCCACGCCGAGATGTCCGGGCCCAACCGATCGGCGGCCGTACGGTCGCCTTCTCCCGCCGACCCGGTCGCATGGTCGGGATGATGCGGCAGCAACCGGTACGGATTGACCACTGCCGCCCCCGACCCGCCGAACCGGTCCTCGACAAGGGGCTCGAACACGGAGGGTTCGCCCGCCGGGCGGCCCAGGGTGATGACCACCGTGGGTGCCTCCCGGGGTGGCCCGGCGGACAACTGTGGGGCGACCCGGGTCTGGAAGATCTCCGTCAGGGCTTCGGGCGAGAGCATGCCGTCCGGTGGCGCTGATCGTGTCGTTGCGCCCTCGGCCGGGCGGCCTCCGGGTGGATCAGCCCCGACCGGGGGCTGTTCGGGCTCTCCCCCGCCGCCCATCCGATACCAGTCCTGCGCCACGATCACGTCGTCCGGCTCGTACATCGGCCGGGCTGGTGCGGGTGACACCCCGTACGGCAGGACGGTCTCGAACGCACCGGTCGGCTGTCCGTACCCGGTGAACAGCGGCCGGAACTGGCCATCGCTCATCGCTGCCGCCGCTGCGATGACCGATCCGTTGCGGCCCAGCCAGACCGGATGCCGCGACGCCTGCACCGCCCGCCCAGTGGCCTGCTGGAACTTCTCTCCGAACGAGTTGGCTCCACCGACCAGTGCCTCGCAGACCAGCAGGGTGAATCCCTCGGGGGCGGTAACCCCGGCGTCGGTAAGCACCTCGGCCAGCACGGTCGGCTCCACCCAGCCGCCGTCGACGAACGCCCGACCGCCCGTACCGTGCATGACCACGCCGACCTGCCCCGCCGGCACCTTTGTCTGGGACACGGCGGCCCGCAGGGTGGGGTTGGCCGCATCAGCCAACGAGCGCACCCAGACGATCTCGGTGCCGTCGGCTCTGAAGATCCGCTCCAGGTACGGCTTGAGCTGGTCGCTGGTCCACGTCTGGGTGCTCGTTGCCGTGGGCTGGCCGCCGGTCGTCGGGTTGATCGGTGCCCATACCTGCCCCCCGGCCGGTGGGCGGATGCCCCGGTAGACCTCAAGCTGCGAAAAACGGTTACGGAAGGTCTCCTTCAGCACCCTGGCCAGGTCCGCACCCAGGGTCTGCTGGCCGACTCCGCCACCGGCCTCGGCCGCGTACATCGTCCAGGTGCCGAGTTGCATGCCGTCGAGCAACGGCGCGCCGGACTCGCCCATTGGCACGCGTGCCGCAAACGCCTGCCCGGTACGCTGCTGCGAGATGCCGTCCTGCGCGATGTCGGTCTGCACCACACTGTCCGCGGTACCGAGCACCCGGATCGGTTTGCCGAGCAGATCCTGCAACTCCGCAGCCAGCCGTTCGGCGTACGAGCGGCCGGTTGGCGAGACGGTCGGGTCGGCGGCACCGCCAACGACCAGCACCACCACCGCCCCCTGTTTGGCCCGGGTGCCCGCCACCACGGGTCGGAAGTCGGGGGACCGGATAAGCAACTCGGCAAAGGCGCGCGGGTCCAGCACCGTATCGCCGACCTGCATCGAATCGGCGGCCCGGTCGTAGTGGCCCGCGACGGTGTAGGTGTTGACGAACCGAGGCAAGGCGTTGGCACTGTGATAACCGTCCACGGTGCCGTCATGCGCCGGGAAGTACCGGCCACCGGTGGCCACCCGCTGGTTCGCGGGCGGATCGACGGTACCGGTCAGCGGGATACCTTGGGTAAGGAGCACACCGCTGCCCCACCGCAGATCGTGCTGCCGGAGAAGTACGGTCTCCGGGTCGATGAGCAGCTCACCAGCGTTGTCAGCGCGGAATACGACCCGCAACTCGGACGGATCAGTGGGGGTTCGCGCACCAAGTACCCGCTGGCCGCTCACCGTGACCTCGATGAGCAATCCGGCCTCCGCCCGCAGATAGGCCGTCTTGCGATCGCCGAACACGCCGCTGACGTGTTTGACCACACCGGTCGCACCGAGCGAGCGGGTGCCGCCGTAACTCACCGCAGGCTCCGCCGTCGCGGATTGTTGGGCCCACGTGCCCGGTTCGGCGTCCCGGTCGCCGACCGGCCGGGTCCCGGCACCGCCCAGGCCACCGCTGACCGAGCGGTTGTCGGTGCGGCCCGCCTGCGCCTCGTTCGGGTGAAAGCTCTCCGAGTAGAGGTATGCCGGCAGCCAGCTCTGCGGCCGTACGTTGAACAACTCCATCCGGACGGTGACTCCGCCGGCAAGCTGGAACACCAGTCCGCCCGGCCGGTTCATCCCGGGTGCCTGGAACCCCTGCGGCTCCACCGCCTCGGCGAAGTAGCGCACCAACGTCGGGTAGGAGAGCACCGAGCGCAGGTTGTCGAT
This sequence comes from Micromonospora sp. NPDC003197, assembly GCF_053590565.1. NCBI lineage: Bacteria > Bacillati > Actinomycetota > Actinomycetes > Micromonosporales > Micromonosporaceae > Micromonospora > Micromonospora sp. NPDC003197. The sequence continues at coordinate 306,764 of NZ_JBSFTE010000001.1, forward strand.
GGGCAGACCACCCGGCGCGAAAAGTTGGGTGACGGCCCGCTTGACACGCCCGGCCTGATGGGGGTTCCGTCGGGACACCGTGTCGACCACCTGGTCGAAGACGCCTCGGATGATGTCCGGGGCGATGGCAGCGAGCAGCACCCGCCGAGCGTCGACCTCCTGCCCGGTCAGGATGAACGGCACGGCGTCCGGCTGGGCCCGCAGGGTCTCCGCCATGGAGGCGAGCGGCTCGACCTGCACCAACGGGCCGACGGGTCTCGGGGGCCGCTGACCGTCCGACATGGTCGAGTTGGGAATGAGCACCTGCTCCCGCAGGTCCACGAAGCCGCTCCCCGCCGGGTCCGGCGCGGCGGGCCACCCCGCTGGTCGGCGTACCACCCCGGGCAGGCCGAGGCCGAGCGCCTTGGCCCACACCTTCCACTCCCGTGCCGGCACTACGTCGATGGTGATCCGCATCGGCCCGGTGTAGCGGTGCGCGTCGTCGGCCACCCGTAACGTGTCGCGGCGGGCACGGGTCGACACCTCACCGGTGGTCGCGCTGCGTCCGATGCTGTGGGTGCCGGTCACCCGCCCACTCGCGTCGGCCAGGAGGAATTCCTTCGGAAAGCCGTGCTTGTCGCCGGTGCCGGACTGATGACTGAAACCTGCCGACGTTGCGTGCTGCCGTGGCCGTTTGGCGAACCCGGTAACGAAGTGGCCGGTCGACATGTCCGGGATCGTGTCCTGGTAGGCGTATTCGCCGATCCGCTCGGCCCGAAGCACGATGTGCACCTGCCGGTCGCCGATCAGGCCCGGTCCCACGCTCTGCAACACCACCCCGCTGCCGTACAACAGATGCGGATCGCCGCTGAGCGAACCGGCGGCGAGGATGGTGTCCAGGTTCGCCGGCAGCGCCGTCCGTTCCGCCAGGACGTACCCGCCGGGTCCGGTCGTCGCGACCGGGACCCAGTGGGCCCGCAACGCCCAGGGCGCCTTGGCCTTGAGCAACTCCCGCACCTTCTGCTGTACGGGATTGAGCCCGTCGGGTGGCTGAGGCTGGGCGGGATCCCAGACGAAGCGTTCCGTGGTGGCGAGCCGCGGAATCTCGCCGGGGGGCAACTTCTGTGGGACCGAGGCGCGCCGGACCGGTGCGCCGGGGGTCTCCCGCTGGAGGATGAGGGCATCCTCGACGAGCAGGTACCGGACGTCGATCTTCGGGATGGCACTCGCCTGCGCTCGGGGTCCTGCCTTCACCGACTCGACGGTCAACTCGTAGAGCAGGTGTGCCGAATGCTCGACGTGCGGGCTCGCCGGATAGGGCAACCACCGGCCGCTGGTGCTCTGGAGGCGGTGTTGGTTCTTCTCCGATCGTCCACTCGACCAGGTGCCGGTCCCGTCCGGCAGCGCGACAAGTTCGGTGCCGGCCGGAACCTCGTTGAGGCGACTGTTTACCGGTACAGAATGGGACCGACCGGTGCTCTTGGTGTGTTCGAACTTCGGGTTGGCCTCGACAATCTCCAATCGGCTCAGCGGGACCTGTCCGCCGGTGGGACGCAGGTCGTGCGTGGTCAGCCGGATGTGCACCCGCGCCACCCGGTGCGGCTCGCGCACCTCGAACGTCAACCTGCCGTCCGGCGCGCGAAGCAGGTGGGAGATCTGCTGGTCGGCGGCCGAGATCATCCGAGCCGCTTCCCAAGCCAACGCGGGAGAGATCCCCGCGTCGGTGAGCATTTGGGCGAGGTTCTTCTCCAGCTCCGCCCCGCCGTACAGCTCGGTCGGTATGTCCTGCTCGGTGATTGGCTCCGGTGCCCCGAGCTGATGCGCCCGGTCCGGCGGGACCAGCAATGGCCGGTGTTTCCTCGGCGGCTTGGCCGGCAACGGCTGGGTCGCGGGGGTCAGTGGGGTGGCGCTCCCCAGGGGCGTGGCGGGCTGCGGCGGCGACCCGAGCGGCACCAGGCCCTTGGGTACGACGACCCGCATCATGCCGCCCTCGATCACCGTTCGCCCCACCACCGTCCGGTTGGCGAGCGTTGGGCGGTGGGTCCGGGAAACGAGTCGCCGTACCCGGTCACCACGCCCCAAGTTGCCGAGCTTCGGCTCGAACCGGACCCGGACGTCCACGACGAGGTCCACGCCCCAGTCGAAGGTGACGGCTGGACCCTCGTACGCCGCGCCCCGGGTGGCGAAGTTGAACCGGGCGGCCACCGAGTTGGCCGACCAGTTCCACGTCCGGTTGCCCATACCCCCGAAAGTCAGCGTTTGACCTTTCCAGGTAACCGGCAGGGTGAATTCCCCCCCACCGCCGGCGCTCGCCGAGGCGGTGACGCCACGGTCGTTCGCCATGTCGGTGAACGAGGTCGGCACCACACTGACTGTGGCCTTGTCCAGCTCGCTGAGCTGTGCCGGTCCCTTACGGGCCGGCAGCACCCGCACCTCCACCGTCTGCTGTCCACCGGGGACTTCGCGGGTGGAGAAGAACCGTAGACCGCCGAGGAACGGCTCGTCCGATCCGGGGGTCGCGGCAGTGACGTCCGCCCCCGGATCGGGCCGGAACAGGTCGACCTGGTGCGCGATCATGGTTTCGGTCGACAGGAGCGCATCCAACTCCAGGCGAAGCTGGTGCAGCTCGCGTGCGGTGTACCCGGCCAGGTGCGGGTTGTTCGTCATATCCTGGAGCAGGGCGATGACCCGATCGACGACTGCCTCGGCACCGGCCAATCGGTCCAGGGCTCCGGTGCCGATCCCCTGCCCAGCGACCACCGCCCGGGGCGGCTGGTACGGGACCAGGGGTACCGGCCCGTCCCGCTGCACCGTCGGTACGGTGCCGTCCCGGAGGGCCCGCATCCGCGCCTCGAAGCGGTCCGCCTCGCGCTGCGGCACGTGCAGGATCACCGTGCCCGTTTCTGACACGCTCGCCGGCAGCCCAGCGACATCCGAGGCCAGTTCGGCGCTGAGGTCCACCGTCACCTCGAAGACGACGGTGTCGTCCTGGTAGCCGAGGGCACGCCACTCACCGCCACCGACACTGGTGGTCGCCGAATCGGATCTGTTGTGCTGTACCGAGCCGGCACCCTGCGCCTTGATCTTCGCCCGCCACGAGTCCGGGCCTAACTTGCTGTCCAAACCAATGGACGCCTTGGCTCCGGCACCGCCGCCGAAGTTGGACGCGTACTGCTGGCCGCGTCGGCTCTCGATCTTGAATTCCTGCTTGCCCAATGTGCCTACCCGCCGCACCTTCGTCACGTCGCTGCGCACGACCATGCCGAGCCAGTGGCCGGGTGTCGGTTCCAGGAACCCCGTCGGGGCACCGCTGCTGGTCAGACTCGAGTAACGCCGGAGCATGGCCGATTCGGAAAGCGCCTCCTCGACCTGTCGCTTGAACTGCTCTGTGGCCCCCGGAAACAGGCTGAGCACCCGCTGCGCCAGAGCAGTCAGCCCGGAGATCGACTCGGGCACGGTAAAGACTGCGCCAAGCGCCACGCGGGTCTGTTCCCGTTGCTGCGGAGCGGGATTCGCCGGAAGAACGATGTCGGGCTGTGCAGGTTCGACAGCTGCATCGCTGCGCCGGGTGGTCTCGATCGGAAACGAGATGGTCAGATTCGGCGCGGGGTGGCTCGTCGGTGTCGACGCGGCACCACCTGGTGAACTGACCTGGATCTGCCACTGCGCACCCTTGAGATCGAAATAGGCGCGCTCCCCGCTGCGGCCGACCTGCCGCATGGCGCTCATCACCCGCACCGTCACCTGACCGGCGGAGGTGCTGGTCAACCCGCCCAGGGTCAGCTTGCCTCCGACGACTCCGATCGACCCACCCAACGGAGCGTTGAGCCCGGTCGTCCTCGAATAGCCGGTGTTCTGGACCAGGTGATTCTCGTGCGTCTGGTCGGCCGGTGTGCCATGCCCCTGCCCGTGCCCGGCCCCCGGGGTCGACTGACCGGCCGCTGTCCGTCCGTACCCGGACAGTTCTGCCTCGACTTCGCCAGCATGCCGCCACTGGATCGTCGCGGCGCTCAGGTCCAGGCGCAGCATTACCTCATGGCTGTTCCCCTGGCCGTCGGTGAGGTGCAGCCGTACGCCGTTCTCGCTGACCAACTGCCGGCCTGCCGCTCGGCTGCCGAGGCGGTCGAAGAGGTCGAGGATGCCGTTCTGGACCTGTTGGTCGATGTGCCGCTGTTGCTCGGTGGTCGGTGGGGTGGGCTGTCCCGGCAAGTTCAGCTGAATGGAACCGGCGATCTCTTCGGCGACCCTGGCCTCGTTGGTTCCGCCTTCGAGGCGCAGGCCACCGATCGACTCGACCTGCCCCCGTTCTCCCCAGGAACGGCCGTACTGGTGCGGATCGGACCAACCGGCCGGCGGTTCACTGTGGACCGCGTCGTACGCGGCCCGCTCCTGCAGCAGAGTGTCCTGCGTCTGCTCTGCGGTGGTCGCGAGGTCGACACTCCCGGGTATGAACCCACTCGGCAGCAGGCCGAACTGCGCCGCGAGTTCGGCAAACAGCAGTTGCCTCGTGTCGGCCGGTAGCCGGGGCGGCCCGGCCGGCGTGCCCTGGGTAGCCGGGGTGGCCTCCAGCGCCGGCATGCCCAGCTCGTCGAGCCGCTCACGCGCATACCGGTAGATTTCAGCCACCGTCCCGGGGTCGAACGGCATGGCCGGATCCTGGCCGGCCAGGTAGAGGAAGTGCGCCGCCGCATCGAGCATCGCGGCGGTTTCCTCGGGAGTGTGCGGGCTACCAGCCGGCGGGTCGGTCAGCACCTCGGCCAGCCGTAGCCAGCCCGGGTCGGTCGGGCTGCGGCGCGCCGGCGGAGCGATCGTGTCGGGCGGCAGGCCGAGTTCGTTCAGCGCGTCGGTCAACCCGCCAAGACGTGCCTCGCCCGCCTGGGAAATCTGGGCCGCCGCCTGGGCCGCCGGATTTCCTGGTGACGGTGGCCCGTGCGGCGGCTGACCGGCGCCCAGCATCTCCCAGGTGTCGATGTGCTGCGCTGGGGCGTCCAGGTCATAGTCGGAGGCAGGCCGACTGAGGTGCTGGGCCGGGTCACTGGTGACATCCGGGAAGTGCGGCGAGGGCGGGCCGACCGTCTCGAAGGTGCTCGACGGTGGCGAATCCGCAGGCATGTTCGGCCGAAGGCTGCCGTCAGGCAGGACCACCGCCGGCACGGCAACGACCTGGCTGGTACGCGGGTTGAACCAGACCGGGCCACGGCTCGCCACCACCGGCGCGTACACCAGTTCGCTGAACTGTGCCGCGAACGACTCGTCGTCATCGGTGAGCCCTTCGCAGATCGCGAGGACGAACCCGTTGGACGGGGCCGGGATGCCGTGCTTGAGGAACCCAGCGAGCAGGATGCCCGGGTCGACCCAGCCCTCGTCCACAAAGACTCGGCCGTTGGTCGCATGGCCGAGCACGACCACCTCACCGGTCGACACCTGGATCTGCCGTGCGGCCTGGATTGTCTCGGGCGTGGGCGGGCTGCTCGCAGAGTGCAGGACCACGACCGTGCCACCGGATGCGGCCTGCTCCACGAACATTCGGGAGAGGAGTTCGTCCAACGTCAGGAAGGGGGCATCGGCTGGCGGCGGGCGCTCTGCGGTGGGGGCGAACGTGGGGTTCCCGCCGCGCCCCGGCCCTCCATTCGGGCCAGCGCTGTCGGCTGGCTCGGTACGCGGCACAGGCTCCGGTCCCGGCTTTGGACCTGTGCCGTCACCAGGCACCGGCTCGGCCCCATCTCGGGTCGGCTCTGGGCCACGGTCGAGCGGACCGGCCGGGCCTGCTGATTCACCGTCGCCCACTGGTCGGCCGTTCTCCCCGCCGGGGCGTGGACCTGTTCCGTCGGGAGTCACCTCGGGAGGTCGGTCACCACCACGTCCCCCGCCGGGATACGGGCTTGGCCCCTGACCGGCAACGTCACGTCCCACCGTCCCCCGACCAGACTCGACAGGTTGGGCCTCCGGTCCGGCCGGCCTACCGCCACCAGCAGGTGGTCGGCTCTCCATGCCGCCCGACACCACCGTCGACCCGCCCGACCCGTTCGTCGAGGGTGACCCAGGCGGACCAGGCGGACCAGGCGGACCAGGCGGACCAGGCGGACCAGGCGGACCAGGCGGACCAGGCGGACCAGCCGGGGCAACCGGACCAGGCGGAGCAGGCGGAGCAGACGGACCAGGCGGAGCAGACAGGGCAGCCGGACCAGGTAGAGCAGGCGGACCAAGCGGGCCAGGCGGCCCCGATGGCCCCGTGGGTCCTGGCGGCCTCGGCACGAGGGGAGCGGATGCCCGGCCATCCCCCCGCATCGGCCCCGCCGGCCCCTCACCCGCCGCCGCACCATTCCCGGTCCGCACCAGCGAGCCACTACCGCCGGTACCGCCACCCGTCGGGCCACCACCAGTCGGGCCGCCACCACCAGTCGGGCCACCACCAGTCCCGCGGCCCGCTGCCCCGGACGTCGACCACGTCCCGTCAGCGGACCGGCCAGCCATCGGTGGCGCCTCGGGCGGCGGTGTGACAGACACGACCCGCCCATTCGCGGTCACCCCGACATACTTCGGCGTCACCCCCGCCGGAAGCTCCGGACCAACCCCCCGCACCGGCTCCGGCATCCGAAACGGAAGCTTCTCGGCCACGCCCACCAGCCGTATTGCCCGTGCCAACGGCTGCCCGAGTCGCGCCGCACCAGCGGTCCCCAGCCCGAAGACACCACCCATCAACGCGGCAGCAAGAAACTCCGACCCGTGGGGCCGCTGCCACTCCCCATGAATCACGCCAGCGGACAACCTGCCCGCCACCGGAAACGCCACTGCCCCCGCAGCCGCCGTCGTCAGCACCTGGACGGAAAGCGGCACACCACGCTGCAACACCGTCGGCGGTAGGAACTTGTTCAGCCCGCTTCGGGTCGTCACCATCAGCGGGCCAGCGATCGCCCCGGTCAACGTGCTGAGCCCCAACGACGTCAGATCCAGCCCCGGCCGGTTTCCCTGGGCGATCTGGATGGACTGCGCAACCAGGTTGGCCGTGCCCATCATTCCGGCCGCCAGCAACGCCTCCCGTCCCAACGTCGACAACGTGACGTCGCGGACCACCACCTGGGTCAACGGCGGGAGAAGGGTCCGCGCGGCCGTTGGCACCGCTGCCCGGCTCGTGACCCGGACCGCCACCGCCCCGGCGATCTTCTTGCCACCCATCCGGCGGAGGAGATCCGCCATGATCCTCGCCCCGGCAGCCCGGCCCGCGGTAATCGCCGTGGCCTGTGCCGCCGCCCCGGCAGCCGGATTGAGCAGGAGCGACAAATACATGATCATCATCGTGAGGGCGAGCATCGCCTGCAGGTTGAGCTTGGCGAATTCGATGTTCATCGCAGCGCCGTTAGCCGCCGAAGCCGCAGCGGAAGCCACCTCGGCAACATCGGCCAGGCCACCCTCATCACCGCTGAGCAGCTGCCACCGTTTGAGCAGGGCCGGCCCGACATCGCCACCCCAGGCACCGAGAACCTGCGTCACACCAGCGCCAGCATCCTGATGCAGGGTCCTTAGTGTTCGTTCCAGCGCAGCCCAGTCCGCCCCCAGGCTTCGCAACCGATCCTCGTCGCCGTCGGGCCAACCCGTGACGAAGAGGATCGCATCGCGGACCTTGTTCCACAGGTCGCTGCCGAAGTCGGGGATCGGAACCGACACGCGTTCCTCCCTGCTATCCAGCGCTGCCTGGCGTCAGAACTTCAGGTCGGGGACGTCGTTCACTGGAACCGCTTTGACCAACGCCGCAGTCGTGACATCGTCGTTGACCGTCTCCGAGAGCCCACTCTTCAGGCTGAGGCCCATCTCCCACACGAGCCTGGTCAGCTTCTCCGCCGCCTCCAACGCCAGCGGTGCTGCCGCGTACTTCTCGCCGAAGGCTTGCCCCGCCTCGTCATTGCCCCACGTACTACTGCTGCTGGCAATACGGATATCCGCTACCTGGCCAAAGAGAGTCTGCCGGCAGGCCTCAGCGGCTTTGTCGATCTTCGCCACACCCGCTGCTGCTACGTCCGCGCTGAGGATCGTCTCCTTACCACTCACCAGACGTCCTCCTTCGAACGATGCCGCCAGCTGTTCGTCGAACCCGCCGAAGGTCTCTTCCCAGTCGCAACCGCGCTAGATGTGCAGGTCGTCAGCGGCGACGAAGTCACGAGGGGCGTAGCCATCCACAACGGAACCGTGGCCGATCCTGATAGGAACGATACTGAAGCTCGTCGACACAAACAACGCGTTCGGACCATGCTCGCCGACCCCACCAGTCACTGGAGGACCCGGATGGCGCGATCCCGACAACTCGCCAGATCCGCCGGCTCGCTCGCGATGCTCGTCACTGGCGTCACCGTGCTGGTCGCCTGCGTCGTGGCGGTCGTCACGGGAACCGCCGGCCCGGCCGTCGCAGCCGGTTGCTCCGGAAACGTCCCGGCATCGGGCGACATCGCCGCCAATCTGCCCCCCGAGCAACTCATGCTCGGCGCTGGCCGGGTCTGGCCATCGACCGCTGGCCAGGGGGTCACCGTCGCAGTCGTCGACACCGGCGTCGACGGCAGCCACCCACAGCTGTACGGGGCAGTCAAGCAGGGCTGGGACCTGGTCACCGCGACGCCCGGGGGCACCCTGGACTGCACCTCGCACGGCACGGCGGTGGCCAGTGTCATCGCCGCCCGTCCCCTGTCCGGCATCGGATTCGTCGGCGTCGCTCCGGGGGCCTCGATCCTGCCGATACGGGTCACTGAGGGCAGCGCCGGCAGCGAACGCGACATTTCGGCGTCACTCGCCCAGGCCATCCGATGGGCTACCGACCACGGCGCCCAGGTCATCAACCTGTCACTCGTCACCGGCGACGACAGCGCGGCGTTACGCGCGGCCGTAACCTATGCACAGGATCGCGACGTGCTGCTGGTCGCTGCCGCCGGCACCCGTTCCGACGAGGCAAACGCCGACGAGGACCCACCGCGGCCGGACCCGCCGTCCTATCCCGCCGCCTACCCGGGCGTACTCGGCGTGGGAGCGGTTGACGATCGGGGCGTACGGCTACGCAACTCGCCAATCGGCCCGCAGGTAGACCTCGTGGCCCCGGGAGGCAACGTGCTCGCCGCGACCCGGGTACGCGGACACGCCTACTGGTCGGGCACCGGCATCGCGGCTCCGGCGGTCAGCGCCGCAGCCGCCCTGGTGCGTGCCGCCCACCCCGGTCTGAGCGCCGTCGAGGTGCAGCGCCGACTGCTGGCCACCGCCAATCGGGGGCCTGGTGGCAGCGACTCCGCCGGTTACGGTCGGGGATTGCTCGATCCGTACCGGGCCGTGACGGACTCGGTCGCCGGTGGCGCGGCGATCGTGTTGCCGGGGATGGCGGCGCGGGCCGATGACACGGCCCGGCGGGAGAGCGACCGGCGGTGGAACTCACTGGCCCGCACCGCCGTTGTCATCGCGGCTGTCTCGCTCGGCGGTGCGATGCTGGTCACGATCGTCGGGGCCCTCCGGCGACGGCGGCGGCCGGATGACGGGTGGACGCTCGCGTCAGGCGATCCGGCTGACCCGACCGATTCGCTGGATGCCCCAGAAGCCTACTTCGCCATACCGAAGCCACCCCACCCGAACTGATGGGCCGGGTCGGCCACCGCCGACCGGCCCGGCGACAGCCAGTTGAGCTGACGGGCCGGGCCTGCCGCGCACTGCCCGGGGTAGCTCAGCCGCCGGCAATCGCGGTGTTGGCGCGCTCCCGCTCCTGCATGACCTGGTTGGCCTCGGCAACCGCGCTCTTGAGCTTGCCGATCACCTGGCCGATTTCTTGGGCGGCCCGACCCCAGTCGGACTGGCAGCTCCGGTACGCGGCCTGGGCCGTGCCGTCCCAGGCTTCCGACAGCGGTTGCATCACCTCTTCCAGGGCTCTGATCTGGTCCAGCATTTTCGCGTGCGTCGAGGACAGCGTGTCCACACCCATGTCGAGCGCGCCGAACTGGACGGTTATCTGCGACATCTGATCCTGCCTCCCGGTCGCGTGGTTAGAACTTGAGGGCTGCGGTGATGGTGCCGGCCTCAGCCGCCGACCGACTGACGGTCTGCTGAGTCTCCTCATCGGCCGTCGTATAGCCACTGCCGATCCGGCTCAACATCTCCACCAGGCGGCCGAGTGCCCCGTTGATCTGAAGCATGTCGCTGCGCAGCGCCTCGTGCGCGTTGTGGAAGGCCGTACCGCCGGCCCCCACCCAGGCCGTTCCCAACATGCTCAACTGCGTGCTCATGGTCTCGGTGGTACTGCTGATTTGTCCGGCGATTTCCGCCGCGCGCGTTGCCGCGTTCGCCATGACCTGGGTATCGGTTTGCAAGCCGGATGCCATCGCAGAACCGCCTCCACTCCACAAGGGACTCAACTCGCACGGGAAAACACCCCAGGATGCAGGGGCATCGATATGAAGGTACCCAACCGCATCGACCGCACGGAAGACAGCGCCGGCAAAACCTGACGTCGGCCCCCCTCGCGACCATCGTCATCCGTCACCGAATCGGCGTCCTCAACCCTGTACGGGTCGACGGGCCGCGGACGGGTCCAACGGTGGGCCCTCCGGCACCCGGGCGACCAACGCGGCCGGCAGACGTACCGGTTGCACGTTGGCGTAACCGAGCAGGCCCTGCACGGTGTGATCGGTCAGGGCATGCCGCAGCCCCAGATCGGTCACCAGGAACCGGGTACCGACCGGTGCCTCCGGCGCGGGAACGGCCTCGACCACCGCCGCCCAACCGGGGCTGACCTCGACCCGGTCCGCCAGGGACGCCCCATCGGCCGACCTCCGCGAACCGCCGACTGGCGCTGCCGGGGTCGGCTGCCCGGCTGCGATCACCAGGCGCGGTGGGCTGGCCGCATCGCTGAACTCGGCGCAGATCGCAGAGTTCGGCAGCTCGGGGGCGGTGATGCGCGGCAGTGTCGCCGGTGGCGCTCCACTGTCCGGGGCCGGGGGTTGCTGCTTGTCGGCCCCCGCCGCCTGCGCGGGACTCAACGGTCGGGCCACTGGCCACCCGTCGGGGTACGCCGACCGGGTGGCCGGATCGGCGAGCAGGATGCTCGCCTCCACGGCGGTCAGCGGTGCCAGCCGCTGGCCGTCGGCGACGAGGTAGTACTGCCGGTCGGTGCCGGCACCGTTCATGACGTACACCTGGCCGACCAGCGCACCGCTGACCGCGGTCGACGGCGTGCCACGCCCGAGAACGGCGCGGCTACCCAGACGTTGCCCGGCCGGAAGTGTGTCCAGCCAGGCCGACGCCACCGGGGTCGCGGGCTGCTGGTCGAGGCCGAGTGCGGTGAGCACCACCGACCGGTCCACGATCTCGTGGCGGTGTCGACGCCAGATCAGGACCAGCCGATGGGTATCCACCTCCTCGGCGAGCAGCGCGTCGTCGCCCAACTCCCGACCGGTGACCGGAGCGCCGCCAACCCGGAGCACGGTCGCCGTCGCGACCCGCCCGGTACCGTCCCGGGCCTGCTGTACGCACGTCGTCCACGCGGCACCGGTCACCCGGCCGGCAGGGGGTAGGGCATCGGGCGCGCCGACGATGCCCAGGGGCACCCCACGCGGGATCCCGAGCAGCGAGTTGGCCGAGACCTGGGTGGTCTTCGGCGTACCGCCCAGAGCGAGCAGCGCCGAGGCGAAGTTGGCCATGGGATGGAGGACACCCTCCCGGTAGACGTACCGGGTGCCGGTCTCCCGCTCCACGATGATCGAACTACCGTCGCGCCACTTGTCACTGCCGCCGGGCCGGACCATGGCGTAGACACCCACCGCGGCCAGGCCGACAACCGCCACCATGATCCCCGCCAGGCCGGCGCCAACCAGCCGGCGGCCGGTCGGCTGCACCGGGTCGATGTCCTGATAGGCCAGCGCCGACACGACCCGCTGCATGATGAACTGGTACGACTGCATCTGATCGCGGCGGGTCGGCATGTTTCCTCCGGTCTCGTGAGCCGTTGGTCCGGCGTCGTAGCCGTTCAGGTAAGGAACAATCGGGCCAGCGGATCGGCCCGGTCAGCCCGCTACGCCGCGCATCGCCGCGTACAGGCCGAGGACGCCACAGGCCAGGGGTACGACGGCGAGCAGCAACAGGACGTCCAGTAGGTCGGCGGCCCGGGCGAGATACACCGACGGCCGGCGGTTGGCGGTACGCAGCCCCACCGCGACGGCCCCGAGCGCCGCACCGCCAAGCGCCACGGCGTACCAGGCCGATCCCGGGTCGGCCATCGTGCTGGCCTGGCCGACCGCCAGCGCAACCAGGCCGATCAGGCCACAGGCCAGCATCGGCAGGCGGTGTCGCACCGTCGGGAACAGCCGGGCCCGCAGCAGGTACGCCACCGCCAGCACCAGGGTGAGCAGCGGAGCTGCGACGCCACCCGCCGGACCGAGCAGGACGAGCCCGATCGCGGCGACTACCGCCGTACCGGCAAGAAATCCGGTCAGGATGTCGTCGGCCCGGGTGACAGCGGCAAGCGTGGCGGCGGCCGGTGTGGCCCGTTCGACGCTGAGCAGGTCGGTCGCCGAGCGCGGCACCGAGGGCAGCGGCAGCCGCCCCAGCCGTGCGGCCAGGGCCGGCCAGAGCGGGGCGAGCAGGAGTAACGCCGCCCCGGTGGTCGCGGCCGTGCCCACCGCGTCGAACGGGCCGAGCGCCACCGCAGCGCCACCCGCGCCGGTCAACGCCGCGGTCATGGCGGCCACGAACAACCATCGCTGGCCGGTCTCGCCCAGATATCCGGCCAGCCCGGCCAGCAACAGCGCCGCACAGCCGGTGAGCAGGTGCGGCGCACCGAACCGGGACAGCGGCTGGGTGCCGCCGAGCAGCAGGAGACCGCCGGTGAACGCGGCCACCAGCCCGTAGCCGGCCAACAGACGACCGATCTCCGGCTCGTCGTACTGCCGTGACAACACGGCACCGCTGGTAAGGAGGACAACGGCCATGCCCAGCGCGCACCCGGCGGCGGGTGTCCAGGGTGGACCGCTCAGCAGGCTCACCAGTAGCGCGGCGAACACCAGTACACCAGCGATGACGGCACCGCCCCAGCGGCTGACCCGCGCGTCCCACAGAGCGCCGCCCTGGCGGGCTCCGGCCGCGATCGCCTCCACGATGTCGTCGTACTCCGGCTCGGGCCAGTCGGTGTGCGCCTGGACCAGGTGCAGCACCTCGCCGTCGCGTACGCCCTGCGCCGCGACGCTGCGCGCCACGTCGAGCCGGGTTCCATCTCGTCGACGGAGCACCCACCCACCCTGCTCACCCGCACGGTCGACGACTTCCTCACCGGCGTGCGACAGCATCGCCGGCAACAGGACCGCCAACGCCAGCTGTTCCGGAAGAGCGAGGTCGAGGCGGCGCTGGGGCGCCACGACCACCACTCGGGTGAGCCCGACATCAGGGTCCGTCGCCACGCCGGCCTCCCTGCCTCACCGCCTACTGCGGCTTACTCGATGCGCGGCTGACCAAATTAGCAGTCGTCGACCTATCATGTGCCGCAAGCAGTACCGCCGCGGACACCCCGTTTCCCGGGCCGGTCCGCGAGCACGGGCGCGGAAAGGCGGAGCCGGCCGTGGGTGTCACTGTCCACCGTAGACCTCTGCGACTGCCGGCACCGGAATATCCCACCGGTGAGGTCCTGCTGGAATCGCCTCCGGAGATCGCCGCATCGAGCGGCCGGCGGTGGACCCAGCTGATGATGATGCTGCCGATGCTCGCCGGGTCGATGGCGATGGCGCTGATGTTCGCCGGCCAGAGTGGCAGCACCCTGGCGTACGTCACCGGCGGGCTCTTCGGCCTCTCCAGCCTCGGCATGATCATGTCCCAGCTCAGCCTCTCCGGCGGCGGGCAGACCCGACAGGAAATGATTCAGGCCCGCCGTCAGTTCATGCGCCATCTGGCCCAGCGTCGGCGCACGGTACGCCGCAACTCAGTCCGGCAGCGCGCCGCCCAACTGCACCACCACCCGGAGCCGGACAGCCTCTGGTCGGTCGCGGCCAGCCCGCGACTGTGGGAACGGCGTCCGGGTGACAACGATTTCGCCACCGCGCGCATCGGCCTCGGCCCCGCTGAACTGGCTACCCCACTGGTGCCGCCGGAGACCCGTGCGGTCGAGGACCTGGACCCGATGTGCGCGTCCGGGCTCCGGCGGTTCATCCAGACCTACGCGATCGTGCCGGAGCTGCCGATCGTCATGGCGCTGGACGGGTTCAGCCGGGTCTACCTGCGTGGGGAGGCCGACCGTACCCGGGCCCTGGCCCGGGTCCTCACCGCCCACGCAGCGACCTTCCACGCCCCCGACGACATGCTGGTGGCGGCCTGCGTGGGCGACGCTGAGCGGGCGGAGTGGGAATGGCTCAAGTGGCTGCCGCACGCCCTGCACCCCCGACGCACCGACGCGCTCGGGGCGCTGCGTCTGCTCTCCGGCACGATCATCGGGTTGGAGGCCCTGTTGGACGACGTGGTCGCCGGGCGTCAACGCTTCACAAGCCGGGCGCGCGACGGCCATGGCGGTGCCAGTGGCCCACACCTGCTGCTGCTCGTGGACGGCGGGGGCACCTCCGGCTCCGACCACCTGTTGGCCGAGGGCGGCCTGGAGGCGGTAACCGTGATCGATCTCAGCACACCACCACCACGAGTACTCGACCGGCACACCCTGGTCCTCGACATCGACGCGCAGGGCGCACTGCGGACCACCACCTTCGAGGGTGCAGCCGAGGTCGGCCGAGCCGATGCGATCGCGACAGACGTGGCCGAGGCGCTGGCACTACAGATCGCCCCGCTACGGCTGACCAGCGCGGCACGTACCGAACGCCGGATGAACGCCAACGTGGGATTGGCCGACCTGCTGGAGCTAGGTGATCCTCGGGAGTTCGACCCCGCGACGACCTGGGCAACCCGACCGCAACGCGAGCGCCTTCGGGTACCGATCGGGATCGGCCCCGACGACGCACCGGTGGAACTGGACCTGAAGGAGTCGGCGCAGGACGGTATGGGGCCACACGGCCTGTTGATCGGTGCCACCGGCTCGGGCAAGTCCGAGTTGCTGCGCACCCTGGTGCTCGCTCTGGCCGCGACGCACGATCCCGAGCTACTCAACTTCGTACTTATCGACTTCAAGGGCGGCGCGACCTTCACCCGCCTGGAGGCTCTTCCCCACACCAGTGCCGTGATCACCAACCTCGCCGACGAGCTGCCGCTGGTCGACCGGATGGCCGAGGCCCTCAACGGCGAGCTGACCCGTCGCCAGGAGTTGCTTCGCGAGGCGGGAAACTTCGCCTCCCAGCGGGACTACGAACGCGCCCGCAGTAGTGGTGCCGCGCTGGCCCCGCTGCCGAGCCTGCTGATTGTGTGCGACGAGTTCTCCGAGCTACTCAGCGCCAAGCCCGACTTCGTGGACAACTTCGTTCAGATCGGCCGGGTGGGCCGGTCGCTCGGCATTCACCTGCTACTCGCCTCGCAGCGCTTGGAAGAGGGTCGGCTACGCGGGTTGGACACCCATCTGTCGTACCGGATCGGGCTGCGTACTTTCTCCGCCGCGGAGAGCCGCACCGTGCTCGGCGACGCAGCCGCCTACGAACTGCCCCGCAGCCCCGGTCATGGTTACCTGCGCTTCGCCACCGATCCGCTGAGCCGCTTCCACGCCGCCTACGTCTCCGGGACGCTGTCGAGCGCGGACGCCGCCACGACGGCCGTAGGCGAGCACCAGGTCCGCCTCTACACCACCACGTACGTCGCCCCGGTCGCGACCAGAGCCGACCCCACGGCACCAGCATCGCCGGAGGAGCCCGGCGGCGAGAGCCTGCTCGATGTCCTGGTCGACCGGATGCGCGCCCGTGGTACGCCCGCACACCAGGTATGGCTGCCGCCGCTGACCAAGCCACCGACCCTGGACCTGCTGCTGCCGCCGCTGCGTGTGGTTGCCGGGCGTGGCCTGACCACCGAGGACACCCGGTTGTACGGTGCCCTACGCGCCCCGGTCGGAGTGGTGGACCGGCCCCTGCACCAACGTCGTGACCCGCTCTGGCTGGACCTGTCCGGCGGCGCGGGACACCTGGTCGTCATCGGCGGGCCACAGAGCGGCAAGAGCACTCTGCTGCGTGCCCTCGTCACCGGGATGGCGTTGAGTCACACCCCTCGCGAGGTGCAGTTCTACTGTCTCGACTTCGGCGGCGGCGGGCTGCTCGGCCTACGCGGCCTGCCGCACGTCGGCGGGGTCGCGACCCGGCTCGACCCGGGGCCGGTACGACGTACGGTGGCCGAGATACGCCTACTGCTCGCCGAGCGCGAGAGGATCTTCGCCACCCACGGGGTGGACTCGATGGCCACCTACCGGAAGATGCGGTCCACCGGACGGTTCGCCGAGGATCGCTTCGGTGACGTCTTCCTCGTCGTTGACGGCTGGGGCACCGTACGCGCCGAATTCGAGGAACTTGAGGCGGCCTTGACCGATATCGGCAACCGGGGCCTGTCGTACGGTGTGCACCTGGTCGCGGCCGCGACCCGCTGGATGGATCTGCGCTCCGCGGTGCGGGACGTCTTCGGCAGTCGGCTGGAGCTTCGACTCGGCGAGCCAGGCGACTCGATGCTGGACCGGCGGACCGCGATGAACGTACCGGAGAAGATGCCCGGTCGCGGCATCACCCCCGAGCGGCTGCACTTTCTCGGCGCACTGTCCCGCCTCGACGGCCAGCAGCGGGCCGAGACCGCAGGGGACGGCCTCGAAGCGCTGGTCCGGCAGGTCCAGGCGGGTTGGGACGGCCCACCGGCACCCCCGGTCCGGCTGCTGCCGGCGATGCTGCCGGCGCAGGACCTACCAGCGGAGGCGAACGAGCCGGGGCTGCCCATCGGCATCGCCGAAACCGACCTTCGGCCGGTGACCCTGAACTTCGACGCCGACCCGCACTTCGTCGCCTACGGCGACTCCGGGTCGGGCAAGACCGCGTTCCTGCGCACCCTGGCCCGGTCCATTGTCGAACGCCATTCGCCCCGCCAGGCCCGACTCATCGTGGTCGACTACCGACGTGGGCTGCTCGGGACGGTGAGCGAGGAACACCTCATCGGCTACGGAACATCGGCTGCCGTCACCCGCACGATGATCGACGAGGTCGCGGCCGTGATGGCTGACCGGCTGCCCGGCCCCGACGTGACCGCCGAGCAGTTGCGGGATCGGAGCTGGTGGCGCGGCCCGCAGCTCTACGTCCTGGTCGACGACTACGACCTGGTCGCCACCGGCCAGCAGAACCCGCTCAGCTCACTGGTCGAGTTCCTCGGGCAGGCCAGCGACATCGGCCTGCACCTCGTGGTCGTCCGGCGCAGCGGAGGTGCCGCCCGTACCGCCTTCGACCCCGTACTGCTGCGGATGCGGGAGTTGGGTTCCCCGGGCATCGTCATGTCCGGTGAGCGGGAGGAGGGTCCACTGGTGGGCAACGTACGACCGTCGGCACAGCCGCCCGGCCGGGGTTGGTTGGTCGATCGGCGGCACGGTCCCCGGCTGGTGCAGCTCGCATTCACCTCGCCGTGACCTTGAGAGAGTGCCCTCGGTGACTATCATCGATGACGGTCGGTCGCCGCTCGTCGACCATCCGATCCGTACCACCCCGACCGCGGTGCATCGTCGGTCGGCCCTGACGACTGGGGGTGTGGTTTGTCCGAGGAAGGTACAACGCCAGCCGGCTCGCAGATCCGGGTCGATGTCGCTGCTCTGATGGACTACCAACAGGCGCTCGAGCGCCAGACCGACGAGTTCAGGTTGACCACCGGCAACACGCTCAGCGGGTTGATGCAACTCATGTTCGGGGCGATCGGCGGGCTCGACGAGTTGAACGAGTTCCAGACCCGATACTTCACGGTGGTCGCCCAGGATCTACCGAAGAACGTCCTCGACACGACAATGGGCCTCACCTACCTGGCGGTCGGCGCCAAGACGATTGCGGGCACCTATGGCGAGGGCGACAACTTCTCGGCCGAGATGCTGCAACGCGTCGACAGCGCCCAGATAGCCAAGCTGTTCACCGAACCGCCGCCCGGCACGCAGGGCGAGGTCGAGCCCACCGGGTTCAAGGATCTCGACGACAAGACGAAACAGATCCTGGCGGACCTCAACCTGGCGGCACAGACCAACCAGAGTCTCAGCAACCAGCTCGACGACAACAACCGGACGATGAACCCCAAGGACGGGTCGGTCACCGTCACCGTCTCCGCCCCGGACCTGCCCGCCCGGCCGACCGCACCCGGTGGCCCCCCGCCGGTCACGGCCGAATCCCTCGGGCTGCCGAAGTCGTACACGACACTTCCTGAGGACGAGCTGCCGCCAGATCGCAGCGTGGAAATTCCCGGCGCGCCACCGAGGACCCAGGTCACGGTCATCGGTGGGCCCGGGGGTCCCATGGTCATCAGCACTCCGGTTCCGCAGACCGAGCAGATCTACGACGAGGACTACCGGAGGGACAACCCCTCCTAGGCCGACGCTCCGGGATTCGCCGAGGAGGTGTGATGCCGAACATCAACGACGCCAGCATCGACGAGTTGTGGTACGCCGTTCGCAATCTCAACGACGAGGCGGTCCTGAAGATGGCCGACCTGTGGCGGTCGCTGGGCGAGCGGCTGTCCTCCTCACGCACCACGCTCAAGACCGGATCCGACGAGGTCGCCAAAACCTGGCTGGGAACGGCGGCCGATGCCTACCTTGAGAATGTCGAAAAGACGAAAAGCTCCCTGGAAGCGGCAAGCATCGCCGCCTACTCGAATGGGAACAGGCTTGAGCTGATCGGTCTCAAGATGGGGACGGTCCAGCGGGAGCTACGCCCCCTGTGGGACGAATACCAGCAAAAAATGAAGGACATGGCACGGGAGGCCAGAGAGCGGGAACGATCACACAAGGGCTCTTCATATTCCCTTATAGACACATATATCGCCGCCCCGATCCGGCGGGCAAGCGACGCGCTGTTCGCCGACACGCCCAACCCGCAGGCCGAGCGGGACAAATTCTCCGAGCGCGCCCGGGTCATCGTCCGGCCTCTCGTGTCGATGGTTCAGGAAACCGTCCTGGTCAAGCCACCGGAGTTCACCGGCCCCAAAGCCGTGAACGCCACCGACCTGCTGACGCTGCGGCTGGAGATGCTGCAAAACCAGCAACTGAGCATGGCTGCACCGGGTGCGCCCGGAGCGCCGGGAGCGGTAGCGGCACCCCCGCCGCCGGTGGCTCCCGCACTGGGTACGCTGCCCCGCCCGCCGGCGTCACCAGCCGCCTCGGTGCCACCGGTACCGAAGCAACCAACCGCCTCGGGCATCAGGCCACCCGCTCCGCCGCTGCCCCGGGCTCCGCAGCCCTCGACCTCGCCGCCCCGGCCCGGCCTCGGGCTGCCCGGTAGTCGACCGCCAGCGCCACAGCCGGGGCAGATGCCGCCAGCTCGGCCCAGCGGACTCACTCCACCAGTCCGGTCTGGGGGACCCGCTCCAGTGGCCGGTCGGCCACCGGTCCGGCCGGGTCTGGCCGGCAATCGACCCGTCGGGCTGGGCAGCCCCAACGCACCATCACCAGCGCGCGGGGCGATCCCGGCGGGCCTGCACCTCGATGGTCCGGGAACCCGCGCCGGGGTGCCGGGCGTACCGCCCGGCACCGGGGGCGCCTCCCGCCGCAGTCGCGACAAGCGCCCACCCGTACTGGGAACGGGCCGGCCGGAGGGCCCACTGTCGGAGGAGCTGGGCACGCTGACGCCCCCGCCCATGAGCCCCAATCTCGCCGGCCGGCGGGCCGCACCTACCCGACGTGAGCCTTTGGCATCCGGTCCGATACCGCCGATCGGGGCACCCCAACCGCCGGGACGGACCGGGCCGCGCTCACCTGCCACACCGGTCGCCCCGTCGGACCGGTCCGACAATCCCTGGTTGCCGGTCGAGGCCCGCCGGCCGGATCTCACCGGTCAGGCCGGGCGTGGCCGAGGTCCGACCGGACTCGGCCCGACCCTGGTGGGCGCACGCACCCCGGGGCGCCCTGGGTCGGGCGATCACACACAGCAGGCAGCCGGTCAGCGAGCGGAGCAACACGACCGCGATCACCGAACCATCGAACCGACGGACGATCATCCGTGGGAGATCCCCACTGCGGCCGGCGGTGTCGTCGACACCCCCGTGGCGCCAGCTGTGCCACCGACCGGCGAGCCGGCCCTACCCGGCAACACGGCAGTGACCTCTCGATGATCTCCTGCGTCCACCCGGCGAGCCACCTGCGCCCACCGCACCACGTAGTAGCGCAGATGACGACCGCGATGGATACGCTGACTGCCAGCGGCTGGTCCGGACACCGGATCACGACATCACCACCACTCGTCGACATTGCCCGAGAGGGGCTGCCGGTGGAGACCGACGATCGGGTTGAGGCATGCCACTGGATGCTCCTGCGCCTGGCCGGCTGGGTGCCCGACACCCTCCTAACCCAGGGGCGACATTGGCTCGCCGATGGGCGGTTGACCGATCTGGCCAAGGCGGTCGCGCATGCGGTCCTCACGGCCCGGGTCCGGATGGTCGACCTGGACCTGGACCTGCTGACCGAACTCTGTCGCGAGGGCGGAACGGCCATCCCCGCACTCCAACTGGTCGAGGTGTCGCCCCTGGAACACATGCCGCTGTTCGCCTTCACGGCACAGCTGACGACCGGGGACGAGCCGGACACCGAGCTTGCGGAGCGGCCCGACCCGGTGGCTCGGGCGGCGGTCGACGCGGCTGAGGCCGAGCCTGACGTCCGCGCGGTCTGGCTGGCCTGGCGCTTCCCCGTCTGGGGCGGGCCATGGCCCCCGCCGCGCCGGGTCTTCGTGGTGGAGACCGAGGAGGACGCCGATCTGGTACCGCTGACTGCCCGCCTGCAGTACGCCCTCCGTACGGCTGGCGAGGTCGATCCACAGGTCGAGACGTACCCGACGCGCACCGATCCACCGACCTATCAGCAGCTCGCCCGCTCGGGTGGCACCCTGCTGTGGGCCCGCACCCCGGACCCTGGCATCCGGATTGCCACCGTCTTCGACGAGGTCGACCCGCAGTCGGGTCCGGCGATGCGACCTGATCACATCGTCCTTGATGACGTGGAGCGGCGACGTGTGCTGGCCTACCTGAGTCGGGGTGAGCTCCTGCTCGAAACCCTGTCCAAGATGGACGACGTGTGGGAGCCGGAGGCGCTGGCGGTCGTACCGATCAACTTCCGGACCGATGGGCACTGGATCTGGAGTGACGCAACCACCTACTACCTGGACCGGTACGGGCTGGCGCCGGACCCGCTGTTCCTGGAGCACATCCGAGGCCGACGGTACGTCTTCGACGAGAGTGGGCTCGACGGCGCTGCCATACACCGGGCCCTGGCCGTGCTGGAGAAGCCGCTCGACGAGGAGCCGGCCTGGGTGGTCGGCGGGTAAGACCTACGGGTCACCCGCCGAGGCCGAGGCGTTCGCACAGGCCCCGTAGCTCGGTCCAGCCGGTGCCCCGACGGGACCGGTCCAACATGCCGCGTACGGTCTCCACAATCAACGGGGTGCGCATCCGCTGCGGACCGAGCCGTTCGGCGGTGAGCAGCAGGCGCAGTGCTTCCCGGTCGTTGCCGATCCTGGCCAGGGCCCGCCCGGTGTCGGCGTAGAACGCGAACTGCCGGGACACCGAATCGACCAGGTGGGGACGCGTCCCCCGAGCGACGTCAACGGCGTACCCGGGGTCATCCCCGTCGGCTGCCATCGCGATACGCCAGAAGTTGATGTTCGTCGGCCCGAACATCAACCGGAGCGCGGTGGATTCGCCGGTCCGCCGGGCGATTGCCTCCGCCTCCGCGAGGGGCGCGTCCACGTCCGCCGTACGCCCCTGCGCTGACCAGGCGAATGCCAGGGTCAGCAGCAGTTGCCCGTAGGTCTCCGCACCGGCTGATGCCGTCTTTCCCCGCCCGAGGTCGCGTATCCCCCGCTCGGCGACCTGCCCGGCGCGCGACACCAACCCCATGCCCAACGCCGCGTGCGCGCGCGCCCAGGCCGCCAATCCCAACAGGACCGGGTCCTCCGTCGCCTCGGCGGCCTGCTGTGTCCGGTCAGCCACCAGGCAGGCCGATCCGGGATGACCGGCATAGCGGACCACGAACGAGGCGGTGTCCAATGTGATGACCAGGGCTCGCAACGCCCGGTCACGTTCCGGGCCGAAGGCGGCCCGGTGTAGGCCACGGATTAGGGCCGGAAGGCGGGTGGCTGCGGCGACATACTCGCACCGGGCACGCAGGTCGCGGACCAGGTCCAGTTCGCGGCCCAGTCGGGCAAGCGGCTCGGCCGGTGGAGGGGTTGAGCCATCCGGGCGGCAGTCCAATTCCACGCCATCCGGGCGGCAGCCAAGGTCCGCGTCGACCACGGCGCGGACCGTCTCGTAGATTGCGCCACCGGTCTCCACCCGGTCCCGGCTCACCGGATCGGCGGGCAGGCTGGTGAGATCGGCGACCGGACAGCGTAGGGCCTGGGCAACAGCCGCCAACGTAGTCCGGTTGTCGGCGGAGATGAGCCCGTGCTCGATCCGCGACCAGGTGGAGGGCGCAATGCCGGCCCGGTCGGCGGCGTGCCGGATGCTCCAGCCGGCTAGTTCACGCCGCTCCCGGATGCGCTGGCCGATGGCCGTGTCCACGCTGATCCGACGGGGCATGGCAATCCTCCCGAGCTGCTGTGGAATGCCACGTTACGGCAGTGTTGCGACTATGCAACAGCCCTCGGTCAGCTAGGCATTACGGTCCGTTAATCATCGTCGCGTTCCGACCCGGCCCGATCCCGGCGACTGCGCACGATGCCAGGCAGCCCGTCCCGGTGCCACCAGTTCGCCGCCAGCGCAGCCGGCTCGATCAACTCTCGTCCGGTCCGAACACGAAGGCGGCGATCACCATGACCGACCGGCAGCACATCGACAACCAGTACGACGCGGCGCAACTGGCGGTCCGCCAGCACCGGGACAACGGGCGGTGCTGGCGCTGCGACCACGCCGGCTGCTGGTGGTACGACTGGGCCCGCGCCTATCTCGCCGAATACCAGCGCGGTCAGGCGATCGTGTCCTGACCGGCTGGCCGACCATCGCGCAGCTCCCATGGCTGGCCAACGAACCGGCGGCGGAACGCTCGGTCGTGCGAGACGACCACCAGCGCCCCCGGATAGTCGGCCAGCGCCTGCTCCAACTCCTCGACCAGGGTGAGCGACAGGTGGTTGGTGGGCTCGTCCAGCAGCAGCAGGTCCGTTTCACCGACCAGCAACCGGGCCAACGCCAGCCGGCGGCGCTGCCCGACTGACAACGCCCCGACCGGCACCCGCAGGGTGTCCGCGTGGAACAGCCCGAGCGCCAGCAGCCGATCCCGATGCTCCTCGACGTCCCCGGGGCGTCCCTCGGCGTACGCCGCCAGCACGCTCTGCCGGGGCCGGTGGACCGGCGACTCCTGCGGCAGGTAGCCGATTCGGCCGTGCCGCCGTACCGTCCCGTGGTCGGGGGCCAGTTCGCCGGCGAGCACCCGGAGCAGGGTGGACTTGCCGGCCCCGTTGGGCCCGTGGACGAGCAGCCGCTCACCAGCGGCCACCGACAGCGCGTCGACCGCGAGCCGGTCGGCCACCCGTACGGCGGCCAACTCGATGAGCGGTCCGGTGGTGTCGCCGCCGGCCAGCCGCCCGGCGAACCGCAGCGGCTCGGGCGGCACGGGCACCGGCTCGGCGGTCAGCCGCCGCAGCCGCTCCTGCGCGTTACGTACCCGGCTGGAGATCGAACTCTGCACTCGGCCCCTGTCCCGGTCGTACGCCAGTTTGTTGTTGTCCTTCATCGGCCGGCCGGGCGCGGCCCGGTGCGCGGTGGTGGCGGCGTACTCCGTCAGTCGGCGGATCTCCGCCTGCCAGTCGAGGTACGCCTGCTGCCACCTGGCCCGGGCGGCGGCCTTCTCGGTCAGATAGCCGTCGTAGCCGTTGCCAAAGCGGCTGACCGTACCGTCCGCCACCTCGACGATGGCGGCGGCCACCCGGTCCAGCAGCACCCGGTCGTGGGAGACGACCACGACGGTCCCCCGGTGGGCCCGCAGCCGCTCCTCCAGCCAGGTCAGCGCGGTCCCGTCCAGATGATTGGTGGGCTCGTCGAGCAGCAACACCTCCGGGTCGGCCGCCAGCAGACAGGCCAGCGCCAGTCGGGCCTGCTCACCGCCGGAAAGACTGCCCAACCGCCGATCCCGACCGATGTGTGCCAGGCCAAGACCGTGCAGCGCCTTGTCCACCCGCGCGTCGGCCTCGTAGCCGCCGCGCGCCTCGTACGCGCTGAGCAGTTCCCCGTACGCGGAGAGCCGCTCGGCCGTGGTCAGGTCGCTCTCCAGCTCGCGGAGGCGACGTTCGACGGCGCGCAGTTCGGCGAGTGCGGCGTCGATCGCCTGCCCGACGGTGTGCTCCCCGGGCAGGTCCAGGGTCTGGGCGAGGTGCCCTACCCCGCCGTCGGCGGTGACGGTGATCTGTCCGTCGTCCGGAGTCTCGACCCCGACGATCAGCCGAAGCAGGGTGGACTTGCCGGAGCCGTTCTCGCCGACGATGCCGACGTGTTCACCGGGCGGTACGGTCAGCGAGATCCGGTCGAGGACGAGCCGTTCCCCGTACGACATGGTGACGTCGTGCAGAGCGAGCTGGATAGCCAAGGGAGCCTCCGATCGAGGTGGTGAACCTGGTCGACTTCGACGTTCGACGGGTGCCCCATCGCTACTGCCCTCCTTGGTCACCGACTTGGTCAGCCACGGCATAATGCAACTACTGTTGCAATATTTCGTTGAGCATGCCAGCGATTGCTAGGTAATGCAACTGGAGTTGACTTTGACCACACATGGCACCGTACGGCCCGGCGGGCGCACCGCGCGGACCCGCACCGCCGTACGCGCGGCGACCCTCGCCGAGCTGGTCGCCCACGGCTACCAGGGGCTTACCGTCGAAGGAGTGGCGGCCCGCTCCGGCGTACACAAGACCACCCTCTACCGACGCTGGGGCAACGTCGAAGGTCTGATCGCCGACGCACTGGAGCTGGCCAGCGGCGAACCCTGGCCGGTCCCCGACACCGGGACCATCGAGGGTGACCTGCGGGCCCTGGCCCGCGAGGTGCTGACCGGCTTCACCGACCCGCAGGCCGGTCCGGTGGCCACCGCCTTCGTCGCCGCCGCCGTCCAGAACCCGGCGGCAGGCCGGGCCCTGCACGCCTTCTTCCAGGCCCGACACGAGCAGTCGGCCCCGATCGTCGACCGCGCCGTCGCCCGGGGCGAGCTGCCTGCCGGCACCGACTCGGTCGAGGTCGTCCGGGTGGCCATCGCACCGCTGTACTACCGGCTCTTCGTCAGCGGCGAGCCGATCGACGAGACCGTCGCCGACCGGGCCGCCGCCGCCGCGCTCGCCGCCGCCCGAGCCGGGGTTTTCACTGGGTAATTCGGTGGTGATCAGACCGCCACGCCGGGAAAGCTGCCCTTCGGGGAGGTCTCATCGCCGGACGCGGAGGACCCAGTGGGCCACATCGAGGTAAACGAACTGACCCACCAGCTGCCGGACGGGCGGCCCCTGCTCGACGCGGTCTCCTTCCGGATCGGTGAAGGCGGTAAGGCGGCACTGGTCGGCCCGAACGGAGCTGGCAAGACCACCCTGCTCCGGCTGATCTCCGGCGACCTCCAGCCCAGCTCCGGGCAGGTCCGGCACGCGGGCGGGTTGGGCGTGATGCGGCAGTTCATCGGCGGCGTACGCGACGACCGGACCATCGCCGACCTGCTGCTCTCGGTGGCCCCCGACCGGATCCGGGCCAGCGCCGCCGAACTGCGTCGGGCCGAGCAAGCCCTCGCCGACGGCCCCGACCACGAGTCGACCCAGCTGGCGTACGCGCAGGCGCTGACCGACCACACCGACGCCGGCGGGTACGACATCGAAGTGGTCTGGGACAGCTGCACCACCGCCGCCCTGGGCCTCGACTTCGACCAGGCCCGGGACCGGCCGGTGAACACCCTCTCCGGAGGCGAGCAGAAGCGGCTCGCCTTGGAGGCGCTGCTGCGCGGACCGGACCGGATCCTGCTGCTCGACGAACCGGACAACTACCTCGACGTGCCCGGCAAGCAGTGGCTGGAGGAACAACTACTGGCCAGCCGCAAGACCGTACTGCTGGTCTCGCACGACCGGCAGCTCATCGCCACGGCGGCCGACCGGATCGTCACCGTCGAGTCCCGTACCGTCTGGGTACACGGGGGCGGCTACGCGACGTACGCCCAGGCCAGATCGGACCGCATCAACCGGCTGGACGAGTTACGCCGCCGCTGGGAGGACGAGCACAGCCGGCTCCGGCAGCTCGTACACACCCTGCGGCAGAGCGCCACCAACAACGACTCGATGGCCTCCGCCTACCGGGCCGCCCAGTCCCGGCTGCACCGGTTCGAGGCAGCCGGGCCGCCCGAACGGCCGCCGAAGGAGCAGAACGTCCGAATGCGGCTGCGCGGCGGTCGTACCGGTAAACGGGCGGTGCTCTGCCAGACGCTGGAGCTGACCGGGCTGATGCAGCCCTTCGACACCGAGATCTGGTACGGCGAGCGGGTCGCGGTGCTCGGGGCCAACGGTTCCGGCAAGTCCACCTTCCTCAGCCTCCTCGCCCAGCTCACCGGGGACGGGCCACCTGCGGTGGCGCACCGGGGCGAGGCCCGACTCGGTGCCCGGGTGGTCCCCGGCCACTTCGTACAAACGCACACCCGCCCCGATCTGCACGGTCGTACGACAGTCGAAATCGTGATGAGCACGCACTCGTGCACCCAAAACGAGGCGATGTCGGCATTGGCCCGGTACGAGCTGGGGCCGGCCGGGCGGCAACCGTTCGAGACGCTCTCCGGTGGCCAGCAGGCCCGGCTACAGATCCTCCTGCTGGAACTCTCCGGCGCGACGCTGCTACTGCTCGACGAGCCGACCGACAACCTCGACCTGGCCAGCGCGGAGGCGTTGCAACAGGGCCTGGCCGCGTTCGAGGGGACCGTGCTCGCGGTGACCCACGACCGCTGGTTCGCCGCCGACTTCGACCGGTTCCTGATCTTCGGCGCAGACGGGCGGGTCTACGAACACCCCGAACCGGTCTGGGACGAACGCCGTGTGGAGAGGCGTTAGACGTTAGACGTTAGGAAGGGCCCCTTCCTATGCAAAATGCGATAAGAAGGGGCCCTTCCTAACGTCTCAGCGCCCGCGAGTGTCACACCCCCGCCGGGTAGGTCTCCAACTCGCCGGGGACCGGGGCCGCCGGCAGCGGATTCAACGCGCTGGTCTGGTCGCACCAGATGAACGCGTCGTAGCGTTCCGCCAACCGGGTCGGCACATAGTTGCCCCACTTCTCGAACGACGGGTCGTAGACCACGCCGATCGCGCGGTGGTCGAGAGTCTCAGTGGCCCAGTCGGGCTGCTCGCCGTCGTCGAAGACGACCAACGCCCGCTCGGGCAGCAGGCCGTGCAGCTGGTGTTCCAGCGATCCGGAGCGGGCCGGCGGCACCACCATCGCCTCCCACGGCGCACCCCAGCGCGGCCCGGCGATCACATTGCCCTGATAGCTACCGAACCCGACCAGTACGACCTCGTCGTCGCCGTACCGCTCCCGGGCCAACTGACCAATGTTGATCATCCCGTCGTCGGCCATGTCGGTGGCTCGGGCATCGCCGATGTGCGTGTTGTGCGCCCACACCACGGCCTTCGTGTCCGGGCCGTAGTAGTCCAGCAGCCGGTCCAGCGTGTCCGCCATGTGGGTATCCCGGACGTTCCAGGACTGCGGGCCACCGGCCACCATCGCCCGGTAGTAGCGCTCCGCCCCCGCGATCACCTCCGCGTTCTGCCAGGCCGAGAAGCGGTCCGGCCCGTCGGCGAGGGCCTGCTCGCGGGTACGCGCCAACAGCCGTATTACCTCTTCCTCGCAGCGTGCCGAGACGAACCGGCTCGCAACCCCGTACTCCTCGATCCGTCGACCGTACGGCTCGAAACAGCGGTACGCCTCCTGCGCCGCCTCCAGGGTGGCCGGCTCCTCCTCCCCCAGATAGTCGAAGATCGCCTGCATCGACTCCCAGAGGCTGTACACGTCCAGCCCGTGGAAACCGGCCCGCGTCGGTTTGGCCTGCTCCAGGTTCCAGGCCCGCAACCACATGGCGAACCGGGCAACCTCGCCGTTGGCCCACATCCAGGTCGGCCACCGGTCGTACCGCCCGAGAGCGGCCAACGGGTCCACCATGCCGCCCGGCATCGCGGTCACCGATCGGTGCACCCGGTCGCAGTCCGGCCAGTCCCCCTCGACCGCCACGAAGGAGAACCCCTGCTCGGCAATGAGCCGCCGGGTCAACTGCTCCCGCAGCCGGTAGTAGTCGTGCGTACCGTGGCTCGCCTCGCCCAGCATGACCACCCGGGCCGAGCCGACACGCTCCAGCAGCGGATCGAAGTCGCCCGGTCCCCCGAGCTGGTGAACCGTCATGCCCTGCGGCTACCCGACCGGATCGGGCACAAACGCCCGCCGCCCCGCTCCGGTGGGCAGGTGTGCCGACGCGCACAGCGGGTAGCCGCAGGGCATGACGGTCAACGCCCTACAGGTGCAGGAATACCTCGTCGGCCTGGACTTTCCGATCTCCAAGGAGGATCTCGTCCGGCGCGCCCAGGAGTCCGGTGCCGGTACGGCGATCATCCAGCTCCTACGCTCCCTGCCGGCCGACCAGTTCGCCTCGCCGGCCGAGGTCGACTCGGCCCTGAGCGAGGTGGCCTGAACCGCTTGTAACGCC
Organism: Micromonospora sp. NPDC003197; assembly: GCF_053590565.1. NCBI lineage: Bacteria > Bacillati > Actinomycetota > Actinomycetes > Micromonosporales > Micromonosporaceae > Micromonospora > Micromonospora sp. NPDC003197. The sequence continues at coordinate 335,511 of NZ_JBSFTE010000001.1, forward strand.
GCCGCTTGTAACGCCGCCGCTTAGGACGCCGCCGCTGCCAACTCCGCTGCCTCGGCCAACGCGTCGGCCAACCGCGCCCGGTCGGCGTCGGTCAACTCAATCGCGCGTACCCGGGTCAGAAGCGCAGCCACGGTCGCGCCGTCCACCTGCCGCGCGGCGAGTTCCGCCCGGTAGACCAGGGCTTGGACCCGGTCGACGGCGGACGCGGACGCCTCTTCCTTGGCCAGGGTGGCGTCCAGGATTCGGGCAGCCTGCGGGACGTCCCCTTTGGAGTCGCCGAGCACGATGGCGTTCTGCAACACCTTCGCCAGTCGGCTCTCCGGCACGTCGTCCTCATCCGGCGCATCGACTTCACCCGATTCAGCGCCCATACCGGGTGCCTGGAAGATCCGGATCCAGTTGCCGCCGGGGTCGACGACGCTGAAGCCGGAGAGGCTGCCGGTGTTCTTCCGCCTGCGGGGCCGGGTCATTCGGGGAATACCGGAGACCAGCAGCTTCCCGTACGTCGCCCGCATGCCCTCGGCGAACGCCTGGTAGATCGCCTCGATGTCGGGTACGGACACCAGGCAGGACCCGTACGACTGCTCGGGGTCGAAGTCTGCCAGTCCGAAGAAGTGCAGTTCCAGATCCTCCCGCCGCAGCGCGAGGTACGGATTGGGGCGGGTCTGCCGATAGGTCGACTCGAACCCGAGCGCCCGATAGAAGTCGGCTGTCTCGTCGATGGATCGGCAGGGCAGTAGGGGCACGGTCCGTTCGTCAGCCATGATCTCTCCCGTCCGACTGGGCATCTTCGTGGGCTGGCGCGGCTTGCTCGTCGATCTCCAGCTGCCGGGCGAGTTCCCGCAGCGTCCGGGTGGCGGCCCGCAACTCGTCGAGGGTCGCTCGTTCGGCGATCCGGTTGGACCACTCGGCCTGCCGCTGCTCCACATAGTCCAGCGCCACCCGACCCCGCGCGGTGATCGCGATGAGCTTTGCCCGCCGATGTCGCGGGTTCTCCTCGAAACGGACGAGGCCGTCCCGGGCCAGGGCGTCGGCGGTCTGCTGCACGCTCTGCCGGGTCAGGCCCATCACCCGGGCGACCTCCGACACCGTGCTCGGTTCGTGGTCGACCACCCCGAGCACCTGCCAGCGGGCGCTGGTGAGGCCGGCGGGTCGGGCCAGTCCGTCGCCGGAGGCCAGCAGCAGACCGTTCGCGCGGAACACCTCAATGACCAGTTCGGACAGTGCCGACCCGGACGGGGTGAGCTGAGACATGACAGGTAGCCTGCCGCCTTGACAGGCACCTGTCAACTTATACTGGTCAACGCCTTGCGGCTCAGTTGCCCGCCCCGTTGAGGTAGGCCAACACGGCGAGCACCCGCCGATTGTCGTCATCGGACGGGGCCAGGTCGAGCTTGCCGAAGATACTCGCCGTGTGTTTACCCACCGCGCTCTCGCTCAGGAACAGCCGCTGGGCGATGGCATTGTTGGAGCGTCCCTCGGCCATCAACCCCAGCACCTCCCGCTCCCGTGGGGTCAGCCGGGCCAATGGTTCGGTCCGGCCGGTCCGCACCAGCAACTTGGCGATCACGTCCGGGTCCATGGCGGTGCCACCAGCCGCGACCCGGCGCACCGCCTCGACGAACTGTTCGGCGTTGAACACCCGGTCCTTGAGCAGGTAGCCGACCCCACCCGACCCGTCGGCGAGCAGTTCCCGGGCATAGAGCTGCTCTACATGCTGGGACAGCACCAGCACCGGCAGGCCGGGCACCTCGTGCCGGGCCGCCAGCGCCGCCTGCAACCCCTCGTCGGTCTGGGTCGGCGGCAGCCGTACGTCCACCACGGCGACGTCCGGACGCAGCTCGACCAGGGCCCGCAGCAGCTCCGGGCCGGTCTCCACCGCCGCGACAACCTCAAACCCGTGTACGGAGAGCAGCCGGACCAACCCCTCCCTCAGGAGGTAGAGGTCTTCGGCGACGACAACACGCACGGCAACTCCAGACTGACCGTCGTCGGTCCACCCGGCGGGCTGCTCACCGCGACGACGCCGTCGAATGTACCGAGCCGACGTTCGATCCCCCGCAGCCCACTCCCGGCAGCCGGATCGGCCCCGCCCCGACCGTCGTCGGTCACGACGGCCCGCAGCCGGCCGTTGGCGTACCGCAGATCGACGGTGATCCGACTCGCCTTCGCGTGTTTCACCGCGTTGGTCAGCAACTCACTGACGGCAAAGTAGGCGGCTGACTCGATCGGCTCCGCCAGCCGGCCAGGCAGCTCGACGGTCACCTCGGTCGGTACCGGCAGGTCCAGCGCCAGTGCCCGGATCGCGTCACCGAGCCCGCGCTCGGCCAGCACCGGTGGATGGATGCCGCGAACCAGGTCACGCAGCTCGACCAGTGCCTTCGCCGAGCTCTCCCGCGCCTCGGCGAGCAGCGCCCGCGCGGCAGCCGGATCCTGGTCCATCAGCTGTTCCACGGCCCCCAGGGTCAGTCCCACGGCAACCAACCGCGCCTGTGCCCCGTCGTGCAGGTCCCGCTCGATCCGGCGCAGCTCGGTGGCCTGGGCATCGGTCGCGTCCGCCCGGGTCTCGGTGAGCCGCTGTACCCGCAGGGCGAGTTGGGCCCGCTTGGTCGGGGCCAGCAGCAGCCGGGTCCAGCGGTTGTGCAGCCGCAACATCGCCGGCGCGACCAGCAGGCCCAGCAGGCCCATTGCCAGACCGAGCGGGATCGCCAGCCCGGCCAATACTGTCGGGCCGAGCCCGACGGAGGTCGAGAAGAGCCAGCTCTGCGCCGCCGAGTCCACCCCGACCAGCCGCAGGATCCCGGACACCGTCAGGCTGATCAGGCCAAACCAGATCAGCCCGAAAGGCAACAGCAGCGTCACGCCGCCGACCAACGGGTCGGTCACCAGCCACAGTACATCCCGCCAGGTGGCCGGGTCCCGGGTCAGCCACTTCAGCCGCTGGTTGTACGCCGCCCACCGTGCCGTCGTGTAGAGGTTGGCGTCGACCTGGTAGAGCCCATCCGGCCGCGGTGCGGGCAGCGCCGGCTCCGGCCGGTAGGGCGTCTCCACCGCCACCCCGGACCACTTTCCCAGCAGTTCGCGACGGTACCCGGCCAGCCAGCGGGTCAGCTCGATGACCGGCGGAAGGAAGTAAACCTGACCGACGCCGAAGCCGAGCACCATCACCAGCACGGTCAGTACGGCCAGAAACACGCCGAGCAGGGACAACGCGAGCAGGTCGAGCAGGCGCACCAGGACGAGCAGGTGGTGACCGATCCACGCCTTCCGACGCTCGGATCGAGCTGTCGAGACGGTCGGTCGCAACAACAGCGCGGTCCACCGGGCGTGCACCGCCACCAGAGCCGGAGCGATCGCCACCCCGGCCAGCGCGCCGGCCAGTCCGGCCGGTACCGCCCACCAGTACGCACCGGCCTGGGTAGCCGCGAATCCGATACCGCCGACGACCAGCCCCGCCGGCAGGGCACCGAGCAGCCCGCCCACCACGGTGTTGAGCAGCATCCAACTCAGGTCCCGATAGGTGGCGTTGTCCCCGAGCAGCCAGTCCATGCGGGCCGAGAACGCCGGGAACCGGGGCGACCGGTAGAGCCTGTTGAGATGCAGGTACCGCCCGTCCGGTTCCGGTTGTGGGGGTGCCGGCCGGGGCCGGTACGGGTCGGCGATCACTATCCCCGACCAGCGGTACGCCAGCCGACGGGCCAGGTTGGGTAGGTGCCGCCCCAGCTCGACCGGCCGGGGCAGCAGGAAGATCAGTCCCAACCCGAACCCGGGCACGAAGACAGCCACATGCGCCGCGAACCCGAGCGCCCCGGCCAGCGCCACCCCGGCCAGGGCCAGGCCACGTACGACGGCGATCAGATGACGCCGTACCCAGGTGCTCGTCATGCCGCAAGCATGCCCTGAGCTGCCGGCCCACCGTATTGTCGGCAGGGCCCGAACCGGGGTGTGGCTAGCTACACCCCGGCCGCCTTACCTCCTGTTGTCGGGCTATCGCAGCAGGCGGAACAGGGCGAGCCACTGCTCCGGCCAGACGCACCCGACCGGGGTGGCGGTATCCAGCCGGCTGGCCCGGAACGCGGCGTCGAGTCGCCGCTGTGGGTGGCGTCTGCGCAGCGACGCGTACAACGAACCGCCCACCCCGCCGAAGCCGAGGTCGACCAACGCCCGGTAGGCCGGCAGATCATCCGGCGGTAACAGCGGAACCGGTCGCCGTTCCAGCCGGAGGATGCCGGCGTCCACCCGAGGTACCGGGCGGAACGCGGCGCGCGGCACCCGCCCGGCCAGCCGCCAGTGGAACAGTGGCCAGGTCAGCACGGTCAGCTGGCTCCACCGGCCGAAGTCGCCGGTGCGCTTGCGGGCGTACTCCAGCTGGGTGAGCAGGGTCGCCGAGGTCAACCGGGGTGCGGCCAGACACCAGTCGACGACCCGGGCGGTCAGTGCCCACGGGATGTTCCCGGCGACGGCGAACGGCTCCCCCGGCGGTCGGGCGGTGAGGAAGTCGGCATGCCGGCAGGTGACGTTACGCAGCGGCGCGCAGACCGACGTCAGCTCCGCCAGCAGTTGCGGGTCGACCTCGTACGCCAGGAGCCGGTCACACTCGACGGCGAGCGCCCGGGTGAGTTGGCCACGACCGGCACCCACCTCCACGATCAGGTCACGTGCTCCGGGCCGTACGGCGTGGACGAACCGCTCGATCGCCCTCGGGTCAGCGAGAAAGTTCTGGGACAGTACGCGACGGGACCGGTCGCGTTCGGTGTTCCTACCTGACTGGCGGTGTGCCACAGCCGACGTCCTGTCTGCCACCCGGGCGACTACCGGGGTGGCGGTACGGACAGGCAGCGCGAAGTGGGCCTGCCCGAGCGGATCTGGACTCGGATGGCCCCGGCGTACGCGTCAGACGTCGCGCAGAACGAAGACGATCAACTGGTGAGGTGAGTCAGCAGTGGAAGAAGTGATCAACTAGCGAGCGCGGCCTGACCGGCCAGGGCCGGACGCCGGACTCGCGGGCGGCGAATCAGAAAGTCGTCCCGCTGAGCCGACGTCGCGAACGCGTCGATCAACGTGATCGCTGCACACATAACGGCCACGCTAGTCGCGGGTCGGGCCGGGCGACAACCTGTTTCTCGGTTAAGCCCGGAGTGCTACTGGCGTACATCCACGAGATGACATCTCTGGGCTGATGTGTGATCTGTGGCGTCATGCCTAATTTGTTGCAATGACACGGGAAGACAGCACACATGTCGCGCCACCACCCGACGCGCGTAGGGCACATCCCGCCCGCGCCGGCACCGCCACAATCGCCGCTGCCACCCTGCTCGCCGCTGGTCTCGTCGCAGGCACGGCACCGGCCCAGGCCGAAACGACCGAGTCGGCCGGCGGCTACTCCGCCGAGATCCGCCGTACGTCGTACGGCGTACCGCACATCACCGCCACGAACTTCGCCAGCCTCGGCTTCGGCGCGGGATACGCACAGGCCGAAGACAACATCTGCGTGATCGCCGACAAGATCGTCACCACCGACGCCACCCGGTCCCGGTACTTCGGGGCCACCGAAGTGAACGTGGACAGCGACCTGTTCTTCCAGAAAGCCAAGGATGACAAGGTCGCCGAAGGGCTCCTCGCCGGCACGCCCAACGGCGTGTCGGCGCCGTCGCAGCAGGTCCGCGACCTCGTGCAGGGCTTCGCCGCCGGCTACAACAACTACCTGCGCAAGACCGGGGTGGCAAAGCTGACCGACCCGCAGTGCCGCGACAAGCCCTGGGTACGGCAGATCAGCGCCCTCGACCTCTGGCGTACCAACTGGGCCAACATGATCCGGTCCGGCACGCTGGAGTTGCTCCGTCCGCTCGCCGACACCGTGCCACCGGTGCCGGGCGCTGCGGCCGGTACCGCCGCTGGCGCGGCGGGCAGTCCCGACGGTTCGGAGGGCAACGCTGGTGGGCTGGGCAGCAACGCCTACGGGTTGGGCAGCGCGGCGACGGTCAGCGGCGGCGGGATGCTGCTGGCCAACCCGCACTTCCCCTGGGACGGGCCGGACCGGTTCTACCGGATACACCTGAAGATCCCGGGCAGCTACGACGTCGAAGGGGCGTCGCTGCTCGGCGATCCGGTCGTCCAGATCGGACACAACGCCTCGATGGGCTGGAGCCACACCGTCTCCACCGCGCTACGACACACGTGGCACGAGCTCAAACTGGTGCCCGGTGACCCGACGTCGTACCTGGTCGACGGGAAGCCGGAAAAGATGACCCAGCGCACCGTAACCGTCCAGGTGCCGAAGTCGACCGGCGGCACGGAACCGGTGACCCACACGTTCTACGACACCCGCTTCGGCCCGGTCATCGCCACCCCCGACTTTCCGTGGACGACCAGCACCGCGTACGCGATGACGGACATCAACGCTGACAACGCCCGTGCGCTGGACGGCTGGCTGCAGCTCGGTCGGGCCAAGACGGTTCGGGCGGCGAAGGCGGTCCTCGACCGGTACCAGTTCCTGCCCTGGGTCAACATCGTCGCCGCCGACGCGGCCGGCGAGGCGCTCTACGGCGACCACTCGGTCGTCCCCCGGGTCACCGACGAACTGGCCGCCGCCTGCATCCCGGCACAGTTCAAGGCCCGGTACGCGAACAGCGGTGAGGCGGTCCTCGACGGCTCGACGTCGGCCTGTGGGCTGGGTGCCGACCCCGACGCCGCAGTGCCCGGAATCCTCGGCCCGGCCCACCTGCCGGTGCTGATCCGCACCGACTATGTCACCAACTCCAACAACAGCCACTGGCTGGCCAATCCGGAGCAGCCGTTGACCGGCTTCCCACGGATCATCGGCAATGAGCAGACGGAGCGCGGCCTGCGTACCCGGGTCGGGGTGCTCCAGGTGCAGCAGCGGCTCGCCGGCACCGACGGTCTGCCGGGCACCAAGTTCACCACCGAGAACCTCTGGCAGGTCCAGTTCGGCAACCGGGTCTACGGGGGTGAACTGGTCCGCGACGACCTGGTCGCGTTGTGTACGGCGAACCCGAGCGCCACCGCGTCGAACGGTGCCACCGTGGACCTCACCGCCGCCTGCGCCGCACTTCGCGGCTGGGACCTGCGCGCCGATCTGGACAGTCGCGGTGCCCACCTGTTCAACGAGTTCGACCGCTCCCGCGGCCTGCTGTTCCGGGACCCGTTCGTGGCGACCGATCCGGTCAACACGCCCCGGGTCCTCGCCGCCGAAAACCCGAGGGTCCTGACCGCGCTGGCCGACGCGGTGCAGCGGCTGGCCGGCATTCCGCTCGACGCGCCACTCGGCGACATACAGACCGAGCCTCGGGGTGCTGACCGGATCCCGATCCACGGCGGTCCCGGTGGCTCCGGGATCTTCAACGCGATCAGCAGCAGGTTCACGCCCGGGGTCGGCTATCCGAAGGTCATCCACGGCGCGTCGTTCGTCATGGCCGTCGAGTTCGGCCGCAACGGTCCGTCGGGACGGCAGATCCTCACCTACTCGCAGTCGGCCAACCCGAACTCGCCGTACTACGCCGACCAGACCCAGCTGTACTCGCAGAAGGGCTGGGACACCATCAAGTACACCGACGCCCAGATTTCAGCCGACCCGAACCTGCGCACCTACCGGGTACGGGAGAGCGGCCGTACGCGGTAACACCGCAGTAGCCCTCGTTGGTCGTCCGGCCGTGCTTGATTGGCCGGACGACCAACGAGCAGGCCGACGAATTAAATCCAGCGCGGGCATTCGAGCAACCGAGCCTTTTATCGGCGAACATCGCGCCCACCGTTGCGCAGCTTGGCGACGTATGGCAGCACGAACAGATACAGACCGCTGAACATCAGCAGGATGAGCGGAAGCAGTGGCGAGAGGTACACCCAGGCAGAAGGCTCATCCTGGGTCCCGATTACGATAGCGACAAGGACGACGGAGGCCGTGAAGATAATTGACACCCATCGGTGAGTCTGCCGAATCCGCTTATTCCAGTTCAAGGCGATCTCCTCCCCTGAAGTCGAGCGACATCAGGTCAGCGATTTGCAGAGAAAATTTCAGCACCGCCGGTGCGCAACACCACTGGGTGCATAGCTGGAGGCCGCCCCGGCGGTCATGACCCAATTCGAGTTGCTATCGAAGTCGGCGCGGGAAGATTGTCAGGTGGGAAATACCGTCCATGACAGCAACGCTAGGCGCGACCCGGGTGCCGCCGCTTCTCGATTCCTGATCGGTTCGCTGTTGAGCTGGGTGGCGGCGTGCTGGTTCGGGTGCAAGAAGATGCCCGCCGGAACGGGTGGTTCGGGAGAGTGTTCGTGAATCTGGCCGCAGGTTAGGAGCCCTGCTCGCAGGGACTACCCGGGCAGGCTCACGGTACGGCCCTGAGCGCGGGCCGTCTCTGCCGCGTCGAGCACCGCCACCACCTCCCGGCCGAACCGGACGTCACACTGCTGGTCCCGGGTACCCGACTCGACCTCCGCCAACAGTTGATCGATGGCGAGCCCGAGCGCCTCGACCGGCGTACCCTCGCGCGCCGGCATCCGCTCGACGCCGTTCTCGCCGTAGAAGACGGTCTCTCCGCCGACCGCCGCAGCCGGCGCGTCCAGGGTCAGCGACACCGTGCTGGTCGCCTCGGCACCATGCTGCAACAGCAGATGGACCGTGTTCCGGGGGCCGTCCATGGCGGCCACCTCGGTGACCCGGCCAAGCACCGGCAGGATGACCGACAGCGCGTGCGGTCCCACATCCCACAGTCCGCCCCGCTCCCGGCGCCACGCCGACCCGCCGTACGGGCTGCCCGACTCGAAGATCGACGCGAACATGTTGACCCGGGCGCCCTGCCACCCGCCGGCCGCTGCCGTGGCAGCCACGAAACTGGCGATGTTCGGCTCGAACCGGTTGGTGAAGAAGACCAGAGAGGCGACCCCGGTCTGTTGGGCGGCGGCCACCACCCGGTCCGCGTCCTGGGTGCTCAACGCCAGGGGCTTGTCGAGCAGCAGATGCCGGCCCGCCGCAGCGGCCCGTACGGCCACCGCCGCCTGCACGTCCGGTGGCAGGGCCACGGCCACCGCGTCGACCGCCCCGATCAGGGCGTCGACGTCGTCGAAGGCGGGTACGTCGTACTGCTTGGCCAGCGTGGTGGCCTTGGCCAGGTCACGTCCCCACACTCCGGCGAGTTCCGTACCGGGGTGTGCCGCCAGCGCCGCAGCATGTGTCTTGGCCGCCCAGTGGCCAGTCCCAAACAGTCCGACCCGAAGCAAGGAAGGGCCCCTTCTTATCGTTTTCTGTCTTGGAAGGGTCCCTTCCTAACACATCAGGGCCCGCTAACCCGACCGTTTACGAACGCGGCGCAACCCCCGCCGACGTACGGCGTACCGCTCCACGGTGAGCAGCGCCTCGTGCGCCTCCACCGCGGCTACGGCTGCCTCGTCCACCAGTGCCTGGGCGGCCACCTCTGCCACCCGCGCTGCCTGGTCGGCCCGCCGCACCTCCGCCGCGGCCTGATCATGCACCCGCCGCGCCGCCACCTGCTGAAGGCGCTGCCGCTCGGCGATCTGTTCCCGCTCCCGCTGGGCCGGATCCCGATCGCCGGCCCGCTGCCACACCTCACGCATCTCCCGCACGGAGATGTCCCCCCGCCGGTACGCGGACAGAGCGGCCCGGGACACCACCCGCTCCTGCTCGATGCTGGCCTTGTCCGCGTCCTCGCCGGTACGTCGGCCCGCCTGGGCGGCGCGCAACGCTTCCTCGTACGCCTGCTCGATCGTCTCCTGGGCGGCCCAGGCCTCGTCGCGAACCCGCTCGGCGGCGGCAACCTCCTCCCGGGCCTCGACCGCGACGGCAACGGCCCGACCAGCATCGGCCTGGGCCTCGGCGGCGTGCACGGCCAATTCCTCGGCGTCAGCTCGTAACTCGGCCGGGTCGGGTCGTGCCGCGCGTTGCCGCTCGGTCAACAGGGCGAGCGCAAGCAGCGACAACCCGCCCAGCACGCCAACGACCAGCATTACCCATATCCCTGTCGCGTCCACGCCTCTCGACTCCCCAGACCGCGCGTCCGACAAACAGCTCGATGATAGATGTCCATTAATAGGGTGGGCGAGCGCATCGCCCGGAGTCGACGGAGGCGGCGGCCGCGACAGCCGCTGACATCGGCGTTAGTAGGCTGTGCCGGTGACCGACCCAACGATCCGGGACCTCCGGTGACCAGCGCCACCATGGGTATCCACGCCGCCATCAACGCCATCGACGCCACCGGCGCCGCAGCGACCACAGACACGACCTTTGGCTTCGCCGCAGCGGCGACCGAAGCGATAGCCGGTACGCCCGTGGACGGGGTGCTGGCGACCGTGGCGATCGTGCTGTCCCTCGCACTCGCCGCCTGGAGCTTGATCGCGACGGTGCGCGACCGGGCACCGGATCTCTCGCACATGATCGGACTGGCCGTGGTCGAGGTGTCGCTGCTCGCGTTGACCGCTGCCGCGCTGGTGGCGATCTTCGGGGGTGACCGGCCCCACGAGGCGGCCACGTTCGCTGGCTATCTGGTCACCCTGGTATGCCTGCCGCCGCTGGCCGCTGTGCTGGCCAAGATGGAACCGACCCGCTGGGGTTCGGCCATCATCACCGTCGTCTGCCTGGTCAACCCGGTCCTGATCGTTCGGCTCCAACAGACCTGGGAGGTAGTCGGTGGTTGACACCCCGACCCGCGCGACCAACCGCGGCCCCGGCCGCCTGCTGGTCGCGGTCTACCTGCTCTTCGCCATCGCCGCCACCTGCCGGGCCGGGGTGCAGATGATCCTCCGCTTCGGCGAGGCCCCGCTGGCCTACCTGCTTTCCGCCCTGGCTGCGGTCATCTACATCGTCGCCACCGTCGGGCTGGCCCGGGACAGCGCCGGTGGGCGGCGGACCGCCCTGGTCTGCTGCACCATCGAGCTCGCCGGGGTGCTCGTGGTTGGCACCATCAGCCTGCTCAAGCCGGCACTCTTCCCCGACGACACGGTGTGGTCCGGATTCGGCTCGGGATACGGCTATGTGCCGCTCGTCCTGCCGATACTCGGCCTGGTCTGGCTGCTCCGCGGCAGCCGCCGCCCAGCGACGCAAAGCTGACGTCCAGCGACACAGAGTTAACGCACGGCAACGCCAAGCCGACAAAGCGCAAAGCTGACGAAGCCTGCGAGCGTCAGTCGCAGGGACCGCCAGCGACGTAGATGACCTGGCCGGAGACGAACGACGCGCCCTCGCTGACCAGGAACGACACGGTGTGCGCGACATCCTCCGGTCGGCCGATCCGGCGTACCGGGGTCTGGGCGGCGATCCGCTCCTGAAAGTCGTCGAAGTCGACCCCGATACGCGCGGCGGTCGCGGCCGTCATGTCGGTGGCGATGAAGCCGGGCGCGACCGCGTTGACGGTAATCCCGAACTGACCCAGCTCGATGGCGAGTGTCTTGGTGAAGCCCTGGATACCGGCCTTGGCCGCCGCGTAGTTCGCCTGCCCCCGGTTACCCAGCGCGGAAGTGCTGGACAGGTTGACGATCCGTCCCCAGCGCTGGTCGACCAGGTACTTCTGGGTCGCCTGGCTGAACAGGAACGCACCCCGCAGGTGCACCCCCAGCACGGTGTCCCAGTCGGCGTCGGTCATCTTGAACAGCAGGTTGTCCCGGAGCACCCCAGCGTTGTTGACCAGCACCGCCGGGGCACCCAGCTCGGCGGCGATCCGGTCGACGGCCGCCTCGACCTGCGCCCGGTCGGACACGTCGGCCGCGACCGCCAGGCCCCGACCGCCCGCCGCGCTGATCGCGTCCACGGTGCTCTGCGCAGCTGCCTCGTCCAGGTCGACCACGGCCACCGTCAGGCCGTCGGCGGCGAGCCGCAGCGCGGTGGCCGCGCCGATCCCACGGGCGGCACCAGTGACAATGGCGACTCGGGACTGCTCCGACATGGCGACCTCCGGCAACTCGCGGCGACGGTCGGAGGAGCTTAACCCAGGGGTACGCCCGTCCGCCGTCACCCGAGAACGACGCCGGCTCGTCCGACGACGCCGACCCGCCGCGCTGCCCTCACTCGAAGGCGGCACCACGGCTGAGTCGGATCCACCGGTAGCCGTAACCGGCCAGCTCCAGCGCGTCGAACTTGCCCACCGGGGCGTACCGGCGGTCGGAGAGGACATCCCCCGGCAGCTCGGTCTCCGGATACAGCTCACCGAGGTCGAGAACGGCCTTGTCCGGGCCGAGGTTGTGCAGGAAGAGCATGCTGCCGGTCGGCCCGTCCGCCCGATGCGCCAACACCGAGGGTGGTAGCCGTACGTCGACATGCGTGCAGCTGCCCGATCCGATCTCCGGCGTCTCCCGGAGGGTACGGATCATCCGCTCGAACCAGTTCAGTAACGAGCCGGGATCCCGGCGCTGGGCCGTCACGTTGACCCGCTGATAGCCGTACTCGCCGTCGTCGATGACCGGCCGGACCAGCTCCTTCGCCGGGGCGGCCGAAAAGCCGGCGTTGGGCTGGTCGGACCACTGCATCGGGGTACGGATCGACTGCCGCCCAGGTAGCGACAGGTCGTCGCCCATCCCGATCTCCTCGCCGTAGCGCAGCACCGGTGTACCGCGTAGCGAGAACTGGAGGGCGTAGGCCAACTCCAACCGGCGGCGGTCGTTGCCGAGCATCGGGGCCAACCGGCGGCGGATACCCCGACCGTAGATCCGCATCTCCTCCGCCGGCCCGAACGCGGCGAACACCTGCTCCCGCTGCTCGGCCGTCAGCCGGGACAGATCGATCTCGTCGTGGTTGCGCAGGAAGGTCGCCCACTGGCCCCCTGGTGGCAGGGTCGGGGTGTCGCGCAGCGCGTCGATGATGGGCTCGGGGTCGTGGCGGGCCAGGGCCAGCATCAGCCGGCCGTTGAGCATGAAGTCGAAGAGCATGTGCAGCCGGTTCGCCGAGCCACCGTTGTCCCCGAAGTAGGCGGGCAGGTCGTCGGGCTCCACGTTCGCCTCGGCCAGCAGTACGGCGTCCGCGCGTCGCCACTGCACGTGCTGGCGCAACTGGGTCAGATACTCGAAGTCCTTTGGCGAGTTCGGGCGGCCCGGTTCGGTGTGCTCGATGATGAACGGCACCGCATCGATGCGGAACCCGGAGACGCCGAGCTGTAGCCAGAACGAGACGATCTTCGCGATCTCGGCGCGTACCTCGGGGTTGGCGGTGTTCAGGTCGGGCTGGAACCGGTAGAACCGGTGGTAGTACCAGGCCTTGGCGGTGCGGTCGTAGCTCCACGTCTCGTGCTGCTCGCCGGGGAAGACCATGCCCTGGCGTCGGTCCGGCGGCTGCTCGTCGGACCAGATGTACCAGTCCCGGTACGGCGAGTCCGGCGACGACCGGGCCGACTGGAACCAGGGATGCTGGTCGGAGGTGTGGTTGACGACCAGGTCGATGATGACCCGGATGCCCCGGTTGCTGGCCTGGTGCAGCAACTCGGCGAAGTCACCGAGGGTGCCGAAGCGCGGGTCGATGTTGTAGAAGTCGGTGGCGTCATAACCGTCGTCCTGATTGGGCGACGGGTGGATCGGGTGCAGCCAGAGGCAGGTCACCCCGAGCCGGGCCAGGTAGTCCAACCGGCCGATCAGGCCCTTGATGTCCCCGACCCCGTCGCCGTCGGAGTCCGCGTACGTGTCAATGTCGAGGCAGTAGACGACCGCCTCGGAATACCACCTGTCACCCATACCTGAGAAACTTTTCCGATCCGGCGATCGCACAAACCTGAACCGCCACGGTACGGAGTGTGACTAGCGTGGTCAGTGGGTAGGAGGGAAGCCCCGGACCACGCCGTAGCCCCAACCGTGTGCAGGAGGTACCCGCCGATGGCAGTCGCCGCCGAGGTCGACCCGACCGAGATGGGCGGTCTCACCGGCTGGATTGCTGGCGTGATCGACTCGATGGGCGCACTCGGGGTGGGGCTGCTGGTGGCGTTGGAGAACATCGTGCCGCCGATCCCCAGCGAGGTCGTCCTCGCCATGGCCGGCTACCTGGCCGGCGAGGGCCGGGTCAACGTCTTCCTGGTGGTGCTGGCCGCCACCGCCGGCTCGGTGCTGGGGGCGATCGCCCTCTACTGGCTGGGCGCGAAACTCGGCGAGGACCGGTTGAAGCGCTGGCTCGACCGGATTCCCCTGGTGGAGTCCGACGACCTGACCAAGGCGGATCGCTGGTTCGAGCGGTACGGCCGCTGGGCAGTACTCTTCGGCCGGATGGTTCCAGTGGTACGCAGCCTGGTGTCGGTGCCCGCCGGGGCCGATCGGATGCCGATCGGTCAGTTCCTGGCGCTGACCACGTTGGGCAGCGGCATCTGGAACTCGCTCTTCGTCGGGCTGGGCTACACCCTCGGCTCCCGCTGGGAGGAGGCGGAGCGCTACAGCAGCTGGTTCGACTACGGCATCCTGCTCTTCTTCGTCGTCATGATCGGCACCTGGGTGGTCAAGCGCCTCCGGCAACGTCGGGGCAAGCAACACGCCGCCCGCTGAAGTGTGCGGGCGGCGTGTTGCCCCGGGACCAGATGTACACAACACGCCGCCCGCTGAAGTGTGCGGGCGGCGTGCTGCCGGACTGGGCTCGGTTCGGGTCAGCCGAACTGGGCGGTGATGGAGGTGAACTCCCAGTCGTTCTGCGCGATGCCGCTACAGTGCGACACCACGCCGCCGCCCGCGCAGGGCCGATCCCGGTTGACCGCCCAGAAGGCGAGCCGGGCCAGTCCCCGGGCCTCCGCCCAGTCGCGGATCTGTGTCCAGGTCGCCGGTGTGGTGAGTTCCTGCTGGTCGGAGAGGCCGTTCATGCCGGAGATGCCCATCCGGCTGTAGGCCGTGGCGTCGTTCCAGCCGAACGCGGTCTTGAGCGCGTTCTTCAACCCTTCCGAGGCGTTGACCGTGCTCTGGTACATGTTGGCCCCGCCACCGAAGTCGAACGGCATGATCGTGAAGACGTCGATGTTGGCCTGCAACGCCGCCGCCTGGTTGATCAGCCTGGTGCCGTAGTAGCTCGGGCCGGTCGTACTGGTCGGCATGGTAACGATCGTCTTGATTCCCGGGTTGTTCTGCTTGACGATTTTCAGCGCGGTAAGGATCCGGTCCTGGACCACGGTGTTTTCGAACTCGTCGGTGTTCTCGATGTCGACGTCGATCGCCTTGAGGTTGAACGCGTTGATCACCTGCTGGTACGCCCCAGCCAGGGCCTCCGGGGTCGAGCAGTTGGGGCCCAGCTTGTTGCCGCTCCAGCCGCCGATCGACGGGACGATGTCGCCGCCCGCCGCCCGGATCGCGTTGATCGTGTTGGCGTGCACGCCACCGGTGAGCGGCGCGTTGCCGTCCCAGCCCGGCGCACAGCCACCGTTGGAAAGGATGAACGCCATGGTGAACCACCTGATCCCGGTCGCGTTCATCACCGTCGCCGGTGCCGGCGGGTTGCCCCAGCCCGGATAGAGGTACGGCGCAGCGGCCATTCCACCGGTGGACGGTGGGCAGCCACTGGTGGACGCCGGTACGACCGCCGACTTAGCCGACTCGCCGTTGGCGTTGTACCCCGCGACGGTGTAGCTGTGCGCCGAGCAGGTGGCCAGCCCGGAGATGGTCGCCGAAGTGCCGGTGACGGTGGTCTTGACCGCTGTGCCCTCGTACACCCGGTAGCCGGTCACGGTCCCGGCGGACGCGTCCCAGGCCAGCGAGATCGACGACGTGGTGGTGCCGGTGACCCGGGGGTTGCCCGGAACGCCGGGCACCGACGGGCCGGGGCCGCCGCCAGCGCAGGACTGCCCGTTGACCGTGCAGTTGGTCGGGTCACCGGTGCCGGTGACGATGAACCCGAAGGAGGTGCTCGCGCCCGGGGCCAGGCTGCCGTTCCACGACCGGTTCGTTGCGGTGACATGCTGCCCGGAGGTGGTCACCAGGGCGTCCCAGTAGGTGCCCATCGTGCTGCCCGACGGTAGGTCGAACTGGACGTTCCACGAGGCGATGGCGGTCGAGGTGTCGTTGGTAACGGTGAATGTGGCTTCGTACCCGGTGCCCCAGCTGGTGGTGCGGTTGAAGATCGCGGTGGCGGCGGACGCGGGCGGTGCCACCAGCACCGTGGCTGCGGCGGTCGCGGCCACGAGGGCGGCGGCGAAGGCCGCCGTCCGGAGGGAACGGATTCTCATCGGCTCTCCTAACAAAGACCAGGGGTACGACGTCAGGGCAGGGTGGCGAGGTGCGGCTTGACGGTGCGGGCAAAGTTGTTGCCGTTGGCGACGTCCCAGTTGACTGACCAGGTCATCGCGCCCCGGATGCCCGGGTAGGTGCGCGGCGGCCGGAAACTGCCGCAGTTGGTGGCCCTGGCCAGGCAGTCCAGTGCCTGGTTGACCAGGGCCGGGGCGACCACGCCGCCGCCGGCCGCGCCAGGTCCGGCGGGCAGGCCGAGGGCCACCTGGTCGGGTCGCAGTCCGGCCTCCAGTTGGATGCAGGCGAGCGCGGTCATGAAGTTGACCGTGCCCTGGGGGTAGGCGGCGTTCTGGTCGCAGCCGAGCATCGAGCCGGAGTTGTAGAACTGGGTGTGTACGACGGTGAGGATGTCCTTGATGTCCAGCGCGAGCTTGAAATAGGACACCGAGGGCGACTGCATGTCGATCGTCTGCGGTGCCATCGTGATGATCAGTCCACTGCCCACCCGACTACGCAGGGATCGCAGCGCCTGCGCCATGTACGTCGGGTTGAGCCCGTTCTCCAGGTCGATGTCGACGCCGTCGAAGCCGTACTCCTGAATGAGCTGGTAGACGGTGTTGCTGAAGTTGACCGCGGAGCTCGCGTCGCTGACCGACACCCGACCGGCCTCACCACCGACCGAGATGATCACCTTCTTGCCTCGGGCGTGCAGTGTTGCCACGTCCGCCTTGAAGTCGGCATTGGTGTAGCCGCCGACGGCCGCCGACAACCCCGGGTCGACGTTGAACGTCACCGCGCCCGGAGTGCTGGTGGCCTCGGCGAAGGCGACGGCGACCAGGTCATAGTCGGTTGGTACGTCCCGCAGCCGCAGCTCGACCGCCGGGTTGACAAAGTTGTGCCAGTAGCCGGTGAGGAAGTGCCGGGGTAGCCCATCGGTGGGCGGATCGGTCGGTGGGGTGGTCGGGGACACCGTCGGTGAGGCCGTCGGCGTCGCTGTCGGCGTCGCTGTCGGAGATCCGGTCGGGTTCGCACCACCACCACACGGCTGCCCGTTCAACGTGCAGTTAAGTGGTGAACCAGAACCCGACGCCAAAAACCCGAACGACACCGAACCACCCGGCACGATCGACCCATTCCACGACCGGTTCGTGAACGTATGCCGCTGACCTGACGACGACAACAACGCATCCCAATACGAACCCACACCCGTACCCACCGGAAGATCAAAAACCAACGACCACGAAGAGACCGTCGTACTCCCACCATTCGTGATCGTGTACCGCCCCTCCCAACCCGAACCCCAATCCGACACCCTCACAAACGACGCCGTCACACCCGCCGCGAATGCCGGCAACTGCCCCCACACCACCCCCAACGCCGCCACCAACCCCGCCACCACAGCCACCACCAACGACCTCGACCGCCGCCACATCCCAGACCCCCTCCCACCACGATCAGAAATCCACAGTCATCAACAGATCGCCCAATCATTAAGACTGTTAACTGTTTCTGTCCAGACCCTGGATTCGGGAAATCTCGCGGCACGACGGGGATCATCGGGACAATCGAGGGGTACGGTTCCCGCCATGCACTCGACTCGGGTCTCTCTGCGCGTCCACGCGGCACGGCCAGCCATCTACCGGGCACTGCTCGATCCGGAGGCGATCGCACAGTGGCGGGTGCCGGCTGGCATGAGTAGCCACGTACACGAGTTCGACGCCCGCGAGGGCGGTTGCTTCCGCGTCTCGCTCGCCTACGACGCGCCCGACCAGGCCGGCAAGTCGACATCCCACACCGACACGTACCACGGACACTTCCAGAAGCTCGTACCGGACGAGCAGGTGGTCGAGGTACTGGAGTTCGAGACCGCAGACCCTACGTATGCCGGCACCATGACGATGACCACGACGCTCACCGACGCGGACGGCGGCACCGATGTCCTCGTCGTACACGAAGGCATCCCGGACGGCGTCTCCGCTGCCGACAACGAGACTGGCACCCGGATGGCCCTGGCGAACCTGGCCCGCCTCGTCGAGACCGACGACCTTCGTTAGGAGTTGGGTGTTAGGAAGGGCCCCTTCCTATGCAAAAAGCGATAAGAAGGGGCCCTTCCTAACACCTCAACACACCAGCGAGGTCAGCGGCGGAAGGTGAACCAGTTGACGTTGACGAAGTCTTCCGGCTGGCCGCTGGTGAAGGTCAGGTAGACGGTGCGCGTACCGGTCACCGCCGACACGTTGCCCGGCACCGAGACCCAGTTCTGCCAGCCGCCCGTGTTCGCCACCGCGAAACTGCCGATCGGCGAACTGGTCGGGCTGTCGAGGCGTACCTCCACCAGGCCGCTCACCCCGCCGGGCGCGCCCGAGGCCACCCGGGCAACGAAGTCCCGGGGCGAGGTCGCACCAAAGTTGACCCCCTCGAATCGGACCCAGTCACCGTTGCGCAGCGCGCCGATGTTCTGTCCGCCCTCACTGCACGCCTCGACGATCACGCCGTTCTGGGCGCTGAACGCCTCCGCCTGAATCGTCGAGTACGCGTCAAACCCGCCGCCCGGTGGCGGAGTCGTAACCGGCGGGGTTGTCGGCACCGTACCCCCACCCCGGCTCCACACCGCCACGTAGTCCACCAGCATCGACCGACCGGAGACGGTGGCCGCCGTCGGCGTGGTCGAACCGGCGATGGCGTTCGGGAACGCCCCGCCCATGGCCAGGTTGAGCAGCAGGAAGTAGCCGGCGTGGCTGGTCATGTTGGTCCAGTGCGGCTCGCCAACCTGCGCCTGGGTGACCGTGTGGTACTGCTGACCGTCGACGTACCAGCGCAGTTGTTGCGGGCTGGCTCCGGCGTCCCACTCGAAGCGGTAGGTGTGGAACGCCGACTGGCAGGATGCCCCCGGGCAGGTACGGGACGCGCCGATGCCAGTGAACTCGTTGCACGGGCCGCCGGGCGCCACTCCGCAGTGGAGTACACCCCACACCGAGTTGATCCCGTTGACGTTTTCCATGATGTCGAACTCGCCGATGCCCGGCCAGTTCCAGTAGTTGCCCCGGAACGGCGCGCCGAGCGCCCAGAACGCCGGCCAGTAACCGGCCGCCGCCGCGCCCGTGACGTTGGGCATCTGAATCCGCCCCTCGATGGCGAGCACTCCCCCACTCGGCGGCTTGAAGTTGGTGCGTACCGTCTCGATCCGCGACGAGGTCCACCCGCCGGCGGCGTCGCGGAGCGCGGTGATCCGCAGGTTGCCGTTCCCGTCGTGGCCGATGTTGGCGCTGTTGCCGGTGTAGGTCTGAATCTCGCCGGTGCCCCAGTTGGCCGGGCCACCGGGATAGCTGGTGCCGGTGTCGATGATCCAGTTGCTGGCGGCGGGGGGACTGCCAGCGGCTCCGGTGAAGTCGTCACTCCAGACCAGGCTCCAGCCAGGTGGGGTGGACGGTACGGAGGCGCGAGCGGTGACGGCAACCGCCGCCAGCGTGGTCACGAGCACGGTGAACATGGCGGCGACCAGGAGCAGGCGACGTCTGGGGGCCGGGCCGACGACAGCCGGCCCGGCGGACACGTACGGTCTCATCAGGGGGCCTCTCTGCGGAACGGAATTCGAGAGAGCGCTCTCTCACGGTTGTACGGCCCACATCGACACATGTCAACACTTGTCGATCAACGTACGATGTCGCCCACGCCCTACCCGCGCCGCAGTACTGCCTGCTCCAGCGCCGTCCATGCCGTACTGGTGGCCACGTAGAGCACTGCCGCGAGCGGCGCCACCAGCACGATCAGCGGTGTCGCGTACGGCAACAACGGCAATATCCTCCCCAGTGGATTCGCCATTGCCGCCGCAGTCGTCCCGTCAGCCGACGTGGCCGTCGTCGGCTGAGCACCCGCCGACCCACTCGCCGCCGCCTGAGCATTCGCCACCGCTGATCCACTCGCCGCCGCCTGAGCATTCGCCACCGCTGATCCGCTCGCCGTCGCCTGAGCGTTCGCCGAACCGGCCGCCGCCCGACGCATCCGCCGCGACGACAGCCAGGCCAACCCCACAAGCAGCAACACGAGTACGCCGAAGAGCGGCCCCGCCGCGCCAGCCAGCCCGTCGCCAACGTGGTGGCCGAGCGGCACCCCGAACAGGCGCTCGGAGAGCAGCCCATCCGCCTCGCCAGGGGTGGTGAAGAGGCGGTACATCACGAAGAAGAACGGTGCCTGCAACAGTGCCGGCAGGCAGCCGGCCAGCGGCGAGGCACCCGCCTCTTGATAGAGCGACACCAGTTCCGTACGCAACCGGTCGGGCTGGTCGGCGTACCGTTTCTGGATTTCTTGGATCTTCGGAGCGAGTGCCGCCTGCCGCTGCTGGCCACCCACCTGCGCCACCGTCAGCGGCGAGATCAGCAGGCGGACGACAACGGTGAACAGCACGATGGCGGCGGCGGTGGCCGCCGTTCCGGCCAGTGGCGCGACGGTGTCGGCGAGTACGGAGACAACGGCGGAAGCGGCAGCGACCGCAGCGTCGAGTGGTGCGAAGGCAAGCATGGTTGAACCCCTCGGCTCGATTCCAGGTGTCGTGTTCGACAGACGAGCCCGCCTGGTCTGCGGGCATGGCGTGGAATCGGCCGCGTGGCGGCTGGGAAAAGACGGGGCGCGCTACACGGCCGAGGGGACGGCCGACGGGGCTCGGGGACGGGGCCGCCCGGCCGCGTCCGGATCGATCTGCCGGGGCACCCGGCTACGGCGAGCCCGATCTCGCAGGATGCTGGCATGTCGTGCCGGATCAGCCGTGCGACACGGCCAGCCGACGAAGTGGACCGTGACAGCGACCGCGATCAACGTCGCGGCAGCAAGCGCCGCACCGGCGACCAGTTCGGCCGGGTGGGTCGTGAGCTCCGCGAGCTGCGTAACGACGTATGCCCAGAGGCTCGTCACAATCAGCGGATACGCGGGCACGGGAGTCAGCATAGAAGATCGGGTCCAGTCCACGGTCTGAACCGTGTCCCGCCTCGATCACGTCACATGCTCAATCGACCCGATCGATCACCTGTGTCGCCGCCTCCGCCAAATCGGCGAACATCCGCGCGCGTTCGTGGTCGCCCATCCGGGCGTGCAGCCGCGCCATATCCCGGAGGACCGTAGCCCCGCCATCGGCGTAGCCGACCGTTCGGAACAGCGCGAGGGCCTGCTCATGACCGGCGAGTGCGGACTCGTGGGCACCCCGTCGGGCGGACAGGTTCGCCAGGCTGGCGATGGCGTGCCCGGCCCCGGCGAGGTTGTCCAGGTCAAGGAACTCCACAAGGGCCCGACGATGGTGGTCGAGCGCCGATCCGTCGTCACCCAACTGCTCGTACGCGGTGGCGATGTTGCTCAGCGCCATGGCCGCGCTCGCCCGGTCCCCCGCCTGTTGCAGCAGGGTGAGTGCCCGCTTCGCCGTGGACAGCGCACGCCGGGGCCGGGCTGCGGCGAGACGGAGTACGGCCAGATGGACCAGCAGAAGTCCACGGATACCGGCGTCGCCGGTCCCGGCGGCGATCCGCGCGTGGTACATCGCCCGCCCGTGGCGGCCCAACCGGAACTCGGCCAGGCTGAGGGCACCCGTGACGATCGCCTCCGTGACGGGTTCCCCCACCGCGTGGGCGGCCAGACGTGCCCGCGAATGCAGGCGTAGACCGAGTGTGTAGTGGCCGCCGGTGTCGAGGTAGCGCCACATGATGGCCGACAGACGGTGAATGTAGCTCTCCGGCGCGGTGTCGGTCAGCGCCAGAACGTCGGCCCGCTCCGCGTCCAGCCACGACAGTGCCGCCTCACGGCCACTCTCGCCCCATCGATGCGGATCATGCCGACCCTCGTCCGGGGCCGCGAAGTCGCACTCGGACGAGGGTGCCGGTGGTCGCAGGTGCCGCTCATGCGGTGCGATGGCATCCATCGCCGCCGACACCGCACCGAGGTAGAAATCAAGAAGTCGGGCGTGGGCCGCGCGCGACGTGGGATCGGCACCGGCCAGCTCGGACGCGTAGCGCTTCAACAGGTCATGCTGCCGGAAGCGGCCTGGAGTAACCGCAGTGACCAGGTGCGCCCGCATGAGTTCGTCCATGGCGCGCCGGACCGCCTCGACCGACGTACCAGCCATCCATACGATCGCCGGCTCCGCCACACTCGTCCCGGGCACCAAGCCGAGCAGGCGGAACATCCGAGCCGCAGGCCCGCTCAGCGCGGCGTAGGACCAGGAGAAAACGGTGCGTACGTCGATGAGCGGGTCGCCGCCGACGTCAAGGGCGTCTAGCCCGCACCGTTTGATCTCCTCAATCAGTACGGTCGGCGTACGCTCAGGATGGGCTCCGATCCGCTCGGCTGCCACGCGTAGCGCCAGCGGAAGCCCGGCGCAGAGTCGGTTGAGTTCACCGGCTTCCCATGGGGTGAGCCGCCCCGGCCCGAGCATCTCATCCAGTAGGTCGGATGCCTGCGTTTCGGTGAGCGACTCCAGGACCAGACGACGAGCGCCCTCCCGGGCCACCAACCCGGGCAGCGCGTCACGGCTCGTAACGATCGTCATGGTGTCGGCTGAGCCGGGCAGCAGCGGGCGTACCTGATCGGCAGAGCGCGCGTTGTCGAGGACAACGAGCATCCGTCGGCCACTGAGCATGGTGCGGTAAGCCGCGGCTCGCGCCTGGATCCCGGCGGGAACCGCCGCGCCGATCGAGCGCAACAGGCAGTCCAGTGCCGAGGTCGCGTCCAGCGGTAGCGCCGGATCGTAGCCGCGCAGATCGAGGTACAGCTGCCCGTCCGGAAAGCGCGCGGCCTGTTGATGCGCGAAGCGGACCGCCAACGCACTCTTGCCCACTCCCGCCGGGCCGGAGACCACCGTTACCGGTCCACGAAGTGCCGCCAGTTCGCCTCTCCGGCCGACGAACCCCACCACGTCGGCCGGCATCTGATGCGGCACGAGCCACCTCGACGCGGCGCGCGGACCCGTACCGATCCGCTCCAACGCGGTCGCCCACCGGCGCGCCTCGCCTGCGTGCACGCCGAGGGCGAGCACCACCGAGTCCAGCGCGTCGGCCGTGAACATGGTGCCGCCGTTGAGGTAGGAAGCCAGGGTACTGCGGGGTATCCCGCTGGCCTTCGCGATGTCCGTGAGGGAGAGACGCACCTTGCCCCTGCCCTGTGCCGCGTGTCGGCGCAGCAGGTCAAGCTCAGCCAGCAGCTGTGGCAGCGACGTCACGGTGTCGGGATCGGACACCAGCCCAGGGTATGGGATCAGCGCGTGCGCGTCCGGTGTCATCCCGGCCCGTCCCGGACGTCCATTCACTGCCGCCGGCCTCCCATAACCTGCGGAAATGCTCAAAACCAAACTTCGTGCGGGTCTCACCGCACTGACTCTGATCGTTCTGGCCCTGGTATCGACCACGGCGCACGCCGCATCAGCCGCCCCGCCACTGGTCATCGAAACGCGGGCACCGGTCATCGAAACGCGGGCACCAAGCCTGCACCCGGAGGGGGTCGCCTGGGATCCGCTGCGACACGCCTTCCTCGTCGGCTCGGTACGCCACGGCACGGTCTCCGTCGTACGCCTTGACGGCTCCGTACGCACACTCGTCGACGACGGTGTGATGGTCTCCGTCATCGGCGTACATGTCGATGCGCACCGCAGAAGAATCCTGGTGGCGTACCAGGACCCCGGTGTGGGCGTCCGCTCCAGCGACGCCACAAGGCTGCGCCAGTCAGGCGTGGGGATCTTCGACCTGCGGTCCGGCGCGTTGCTACACCGGGTCGACCTGACGGCCGTGCCAGGCGCTGCCGAACACGTCCACGGTGCCAACGACCTGGCGATCGACTCGAACGGCAACGCCTACGTCACCGACATCGCCAGCGGTGAGATCTACCGGGTCGGCAGGGACGGCACGGCCACGCTGCTGCTGCGTGACGAGCGGCTGGGTCGCGACGGGGTGGGGCCCAACGGCATCGTCTGGCATCCGGACGGATACCTCCTCGTGGTCCGGTACGACACGGGAGTCCTGTGGCGGATTCCCGTCCAGGAGCCGGCCCAGATGACCGAGGTTCACCTCGGCACCACACTCGTCGGCGGGGACGGGATGGTCCTACAGCCGGATAGGTCTCTCGCGGTCATGACCAACCATCTCGCCTCCGCAGCCATCTCGGGCGTGTCGGTGCTCCGCTCGTCCGACGGTTGGGCCTCGGCGGTCGCGACCGTCCGGCCCTGGCCGCAGCCGGAGCAGAACCCGACGACCGCGACCGTGACCCCGCTTGGCACATATGTGCTCGAAGGTCGTCTCGGTTCCCTCTTCGCAGGCACACCCCTTGATGACTTCACCCTCAGGCCACTGTGTTAATGGTGGTGGTTGACCAAACCCGTTAGGAGCGCGCTGATGACGGTAGTCCTGTGGGCGCAAGCGATGCCGTCCGCGCCCGCACTGCGCCTGCGCCCGTGGAACGACCAGGACATCGCACCGTTGATCGAGATCTACCGCGATCCCGTCCTGCGCCAATGGACCCGGCTGCGCGTGGAGAACGCCGAAGACGCCGTACGGTGGCTGGACGTACAGCGACAGGGCTGGCAGAGCCGGCAGCGGCTCAGCTTCGCGGTGCTGGAGAATCAGCCGGACACCGACGAGGGGCAGCTGGTCGCCAACGTCGTCCTCAAGAAGGCTGACCCCACCGGCCAGTCCGCCGAAGTCGGCTACTGGACGGCGGCGCATGCTCGGGGCCGCGGAATCGCCCCGCGTGCTCTGACGGCGCTCACCGACTGGGCCTTCGACACCTTTGCCGCCGACGGGTTGAGTCATCTCGACCTGCTCCATCAGGTGGACAACCTGGCGTCGTGCCGGGTGGCCGAGAAGACCGGCTACCGGTTCGCACAAACCTTGCCCGCCCAGCCGCCCGCCTTCCCGCAGGACGGCCACCGCCACACCCGCCCCCGGACGTAAGGAAGGGCCCCTTCTTATCGCTTTCTGTATAGGAAGGGGCCCTTCCTAACACCTCAGGACAGGCGCACGTGCGGTTCCAGGGTCACCTCGAACAGGCGATCCCAGGGCAGCTCGATGTGCACCGAGTCGAGCCGGTCCAGGGTCGCGGTGATCGTCTTCGCGCCCCGTCGGCCGAGCACGATCTGGTGCCCGGCGAAGTGGTCCGTGAAGTACCGCGAGGTCACCGGCCCGAGCCGATCGGCGATCCAACCGTCGAAGTAGGTCTTCTGCGCGTCGGTCAGCCGCAGCGGGTCCCAACCCTGGGCGCGGGCGTGGGCGTACGCCTCAGTTTGCACCACGTTCTTCCACGGGTCGTCCTTGACGAACCGGTAGAGCAGGTACTCGGCGTGCGCCTGCCCCGGGGTCGACATCTGTGGTACGCCAAAGCCGCTGCCGGAGTTACGCAGGTACGACCAGCGCGCGGTGCCGTGCCCGAGGGCCAGCCCCAGCGCGTTGCCCCCGGTGTTCCACCCGGAGTACGACAGCAGCGCCGCCAGGTCGAGCCCCGCCTCCATCCGGGACACCAGGTCGTGGTCGCCCTTGTTGACGATCAAGGGGTCCACCACGATGACCGGGGTACCGGCGGCGAGCAGCGCCCCGATCCGGGCCACGAAGGCGTCCAGGTCGGCGCCCCGGTTGGCGGCCACCGCCGACGGGGTGTTCACAGCGAGCACGATGTCGGCGGAGCGGCCGACGGGTCGGCCGTCGATAACCCGACCGTCGACCACCGGACCATCGACCACCTGACCGCCGACCGACTTCACGTGCCGGCGGATGTTCTCGGCGAACGGGATGCCCTCCAGTTGGGCCGTCCACTCCTCGCCGGAGACGCCCGCGTACTCCAGCCGGTAGGTGGGGTTGTCCCCGGTGGCGATGAGTCGGGCCACCAGCAGCGCGTTCACCTCGTCCGCACCCGGGAAGATCTCCACCCGGTCGGTGACGCCGAGTTGGGCGGCCAGCGCCTCCAGTTCGACCCGCTCGGCCCGAGCCAGTCCGACCGGCGCGGTGTCGTCCTCGGAGAGCACCAGGTGGCTGATGGTCCCGTCGGCGACCCACTCCACCATCAGCTTGTTGACCTGGTGGTTGCGGGCCCGCGCCGCGAGGTAGTCATCGACGATCTCGTCGGGGATCTGCGCCCGGGTCGCGTCGAGTTGCCCGCGCAGCTCCTCCTGGCCGAGGTTCACCACCTGGTCGTAGAGCTTCGCCCAGCTGACCAACAACGAGATGTACGCGTCCAGCGGCGTACCGGTGCTGGTCAGCGCCAGCCGCTGGATGGTGTCGTGTACCTCGATCGTGGCGTCGGGGTGGGACTTGCGCAGCGTCCGAATCGCCGCGACGTTGGCCAGCGCCTCGGCCATCGTCGCGGTGGCGGTACGCGAGGCGATCAGGCCGCCGTACGCGAGCATGCTCACCGAGATGACGTACCCGTCGACGTCACCGACCGAGCCCAGCCACCGGCCGATCCCCGCCCCGTCGCCGGGAGTGAAGAACCGGCCGAGCAGCTCACGCGGCGGCAGTTCCAGGCGTACGCCGGCACTGGCGGCGGTCATCTCCGAGCAGTACACGTTGACCGGGCGGTCGTCGAGCGGTACCAGGGCGATCGTCCGGTTCTTGCCCTTGGCTGGCCCGGCGAGTGCCGAGCCGCCGCCCAGGGTGGCGCCAGCCAGACTGCCAGCGGCCAGACCACCGAGGCCCGCAGCCAGGACGGTACGTCTTCTCATCGTCTCTCCGTTCTTCACTGCCCCGCCACATTGGGCGCATTTCGTCGTGCCCGCCGGACGGGAGTCCTCCGCCGCACCCGTCCGGCCTGCCGAGGGTGTTAGGAAGGGCCCCTTCCTAGGCAAAAAGCGATAAGAAGGGGCCCTTCCTAACACTCAATCCGTGGCTCGGGGGGTGGCCGGGACGAGCCGGCGAGTAATCCATAGGGGTGAGGTGACGGCGTTGCCCATCACCACGGCATGTGCCCCGGCGGCGAACGCCTCGCCGATCTGCTCGGTGTTCCGGTAGCGCCCTTCGGCGATCACCGGCACCGACAGCAGCTTGGTCAGGCGGGCCAGCAGGTCCAGGTCGGGTCCGTCGGTCGGCGGGCTGGCCGGGGTGTAGCCGGACAGGGTGGTGGCCACCGCGTCGGCTCCCGCCTCGACGGCCGCCACCGCTTCCTGCTCGGTCGAGATGTCGGCGAGCACCAGGGCGCGGCTGCATTCGCGTACCGCCTGGACGGTGTCGGCGAAGCTGCGCCCGTCCGGCCGGGGGCGGCCGGTGGCGTCGATGGCGACGATGTGTGCCCCGGCGAGCGCCGCGTCGACGGCGTGTGTCGCGGTGGGGGTGATGAAGACACCCTCGCTGCCCTGCTTCACCAATCCGATCACGGGTACGTCCACAGTGGCTCGAATGGCCGCGATGTCAGCCAACCCGTTCGCCCGGATCGCCACCGCGCCACCCCGTACCGCAGCGGCGGCCACCCGCGCCTGCACGTACGGGTCACGCATCGGGTCGTCCGGCTCGTCGGGCAGCGGCTGGCAGGAGATGACCAGGCCACCGCGCAGGTCGTCCAGGATTGTCACAGGTCCTCCATGGCTAGTCGGGCCGCGCCGACAGCGACCGAGTCGGAGCCGAGCGCGGCGGGTAGCAGCGGCACGTCGGCCCAGGCCGGGGGAAGTTCCACCGGGTACGTGGCCAGAGCGGCCGGGAGCAACGCGTCTCCCGCACCGCCGGCCACCAGTACGGCTTGCGGGTCGAGCAGGGTGACCAGCCCAGCGAGGGCCCGCCCCAGTGCCGCGCCGGCCTGGTCGAGCACCGCCTGTGCGGTGGTGTCCCCGACAGCGGCCCGCTGTGCCACCAACTGCCCGGCGATCCGTTCCCCGGTGGCCAACTCGTACGCGGCCGCGAGCCCGGTGCCGGAGGCGATCGCCTCCAGGTGACCGTACCGACCGCAGCCGCAGCGCAGGCGCTCGGCTCCGGGCACCGGCAGGTGGGCCAGTTCACCGGCCCCGCCTCGGGCACCATGCTCGACCTGGCCGTCCCGGATCAGTCCGCCGCCGAGGCCGGTGCCGGCGGCGACCAGGAGCAGGTGTCGTCGGCCTCGGCCGGCTCCGGCCCAGGTCTCGCCGAGCGCGGCGGCATTGACGTCGTTGTCGACGCGTACCGGGGCGAGGCGCGCCCGGTCGTCGAGCGTGCCGGCCAGGCGGGCGGTGAGTTCGGCGGTGATCCGGGTGCCGGCCCAGCCGGGGAGGCTGTTGGTGGCGTACCGGACGGTGCCGGTGTCCGGGTCGATGGTGCCGGCCGCGCCGACCCCGACGGTGACCAGCCCACCGGCGGTCGCAGCACGGTCACCGCCGAGCCCAACGGTGACGGGTACCCGGCCACCGTCGGCCGCGCTGGCGAGGAGCTGCCTGACGAGCCCGGCGGCGGTGTCCAGCACCGCTGCCGGGCCCCGTTGGGCCGGGGTCGCGGCTGCGCTCCGGGCCAGCACCCCGCCGGCCGGGGTCACCAGCACGGCGAGGGTCTTCGTACCGCCAATGTCGACGCCGACATGCAGCGCGTCATCGCCGACATGCGGCGGGTCCGGCAGGCTCATCCCTTCAGACCGGTGTGCGCCAGGCCTTCGACGAACTGCTTCTGTGCTACCACGAACACCGCCAGTACGGGCAGTGCGGTCATCGACGCGGCAGCCAGCTGCACGTTCCACATCGGACCGCCGTACGCGTCGACGAACTGGGTCAACGCCTGCGGCAGGGTGAACATCTCCGGCGAGGAGAGGAACACGATCGGTTCGAGGTAGAGGTTCCAGCTGTGTAGGAAGGTGAAGATGGCGACCGCGCCCAGCGCCGGGCGGGACAGCGGCAGGGCGATCTTCCAGAACGTCGCGAACCGGCCCAGCCCGTCCACCCGGGCTGCCTCCTCCAGTTCACCGGGGAGGCTGATAAAGAACTGCCGCATGATGAACGTCGCCAGCACGCTGGGCGCGCCGAGGATCGGCACCAGGATCAGTGGCCAGTGGGTGTCGACCAGTCCCAGTTTGAAGAACATCTGGAACAGCGGGACGATCGTCACCTCGCTCGGGATGAGCAGGCCGGCGAGCACCACCAGGAACAGCACGTTCTGTCCCCGGAACCGGATCCGCGCGAAGGCGTACCCGGACAGGGCCGAGACCGCCAGCGTGCCGACGGTGACGATCAGCGCGATGTAGAGGCTGTTGAAGTACTGCCGTTCGAACG
Organism: Micromonospora sp. NPDC003197; assembly: GCF_053590565.1. Lineage (NCBI taxonomy): Bacteria > Bacillati > Actinomycetota > Actinomycetes > Micromonosporales > Micromonosporaceae > Micromonospora > Micromonospora sp. NPDC003197. The sequence goes on from NZ_JBSFTE010000001.1 coordinate 364,828, forward strand.
GCTGCAACTCGAACACCCGCTGGTACGCGTCGAACTGCATGTCGGTGGGCCACAGCTGCGGCGGGAAGGCGAAGATGTCGGCGATCGGCTTCAGCGACGAGGTGACCATCCACCAGGTCGGGAAGATGAACGGGATGCACAGGACCATCAGTACGCCGTAGAGCAGGAGCTTGGTTCGGCGCGAAACGTCACGATTCATGGAAGACCCACCTCTTGCGCATCTGCCACTGGAGCACGGTCAGCGCGAGGACGATGGCGAAGAGCACGATCGACAGGGTGGCGCCGTAGCCGAAGTGGTGGAACTGGAACGCCTGCTGGTAGAGGTAGTAGACGAGCACGGTGGTGGAGGTGCCTGGTCCGCCCTGGGTCAGCACGGCGATCTGCGCGAAGACCTGCAACGACCCGACCACCGTGATGATCGAGGTGAGCAGGATCGTCGGGCTGATCAGCGGCACGGTGATCCGCCAGAACTGGCGCATCCGACTCGCGCCGTCGACCTCGGCGGCCTCGTACAGCTCGGCCGGCACACCCTGGAGCGCGGCCAGGAAGAGCACCATGTTGAGGCCGACGTTCTTGAAGACCTGTACGACGATGACCGAGAGCATGGCACTGGTCTCGCCGCGCAGCCAGTTCGGCCCGTCGATGCCGATGGTGTCGAGCAGCCCGTTGATCCCACCGTTGTCCTGGAGCAGGAAGTTCCAGACGATGGTCCAGGCCACCAGCGACACGACCACCGGCGAGAAGAAGAGGGTACGGAACACGATGCTGCCGCGTAGCCGCTGGTTGAGCAGGACCGCCAGTAGCAACGCCAGGGCGAGGTTGAAGACCACCAGGCCGATGGAGAAGAGTCCGGTGGCCTTCAGTACGTCCGGCAGGTTGGTGTCGTCGGCCAGTGCCTGGTAGTTCTCGGCTCCGACGTAGTCGAAGGTGCCGGCGAGCACGTTCCACTCGTGCAGGCTGTACCAGACCACCAGGATCAGCGGCAGGATCACGAAGACCGCGCTGCCCAGCAGTTGCGGGGTGATGAACAGGTAACCGGTGAGTTGGTCCCGTCGTCGGGCGGTCCAGTATGGGCGGCGGTCACCCGCTCGCCGTGGACCGGCCGGTTCGGCGGTACGCCCCCCGGTGGCGGGCCGGGCCGATTCCCGGCCCGCCATGGTGTCCGTCTCGGACATGGTGGGGAGTCCCTACTTCGCCAGCAACGGCTGGATCTTGGTGCAGACGCCGTCGAGTACCGCCTTGACGTCGGCGTCCGCCTTCCACAGCGGGTCGAGGCTGGCCCGGACCTGCTGGCTCAGTTCGGCCTGGCCGGCGTGGTTGGGCTTGACGACCCCGTTGGTGATGCCGTCGATGACGACCTTTTGCAGCTGCTCCGGCTTGAGCTTCGGGTTGGTCTTGGCCAGCGTCTCGGCGGTCAGCTGCGACTGGCGCGGCGGCGGGAAGTACTGGGCAAGCTTCGCCGAGTTGGCGGCGTTGGTGAAGTACGCCAGGAAGTCGGCCGCCGCCTGGGCGTTCTTGCTCTTCTTCAGCACCCCGAGGCCGGCCTGGCCAACCACCGAGTAGTTGCCCTTCGGGCCGGCGGGCAACGGCACCAGGTCCCAGCCGAACCCGTCGTCCTTGAGCAGCGATGCGCGGGAGATCTGGGTGACGGTCATGGCCGCCTCACCGGCGAAGAAGTCGGCGGTCGTACCCGGGCCGGGCAGCGCCTTGTCGACGAAGATCGCCTTGTGCAGGGTGGTCATCGCGTCGACCATCTCCGGGGAGTTGAAGCCGCAGCTCTTGCCGTCCGCGCTCCACGCCTGGGCGCCCCAGCCGGTGAAGTAGGTGGAGAGGTTGTCCCAGCCCTTGTAGTCGAAGTCCCGGATCACGATGCCGGCCTTGCCGGTGGCGGCGTTGGCAGCCGAGGCGGCGGCCAGCGCGTTGGTCCAGTTCCACTGGCCGGCGGCGATCAGCTCGGCCGGGGTCTTCTGACCGGCCTTCTTGAGCAGGTCGTTGTTGACGAAGACACCGAACGGCGAGGTCGAGAACGGGTACGCGTACAGCTTTCCGCCGTCCTGCCACAGCTTGAGGGTGGCCGGCGACAGGTCGTCGTACCCGTAGCCCTCGGTCTTCTTCAGGATCTCGTCCAGCGGCAGCAGCGCACCGGAGGAGACGAAGTCGGGGGCCGAGTTCTCGAAGATCCAGGCCAGGTCGGGGGCGTTGCCGCCGGCGATCTGGGTGGTCAGCGTGGTGGTGTAGTTGTCGAACGGCAGCGGATCGAACTTGATCTCGGCGATGTTCGAGTGGGTCTTCTTGTATTCCTCGGCGATCTCGTTGAACAGTTTGAGGTGCGCCTCGTTGGCGGTCCAGACCGTCATCCGCAGGGTGGCCGGGCCGCTGTCGGCGGCGTCGTCCCCGCCGCCACAGGCGGCGAGGGCGACCATGCCGGCCAGCGCGGCAGCGGTGACGCGCAGACCCTTTCTGATCTTCACGGTATGTCTCCTCGTTCGGGGGTGTGGTGTTCAGTTGCCCGCAGTCGGGTCGGTAACCCGTGGTTGGGTCAGTAGCCCGCGATCTGCGGCCAGCGCAGTTCGACGCCGGCTGCGGTGATGCGGTCCTGGAATTCGGCCAGCAGGGCGGGGGTGTTGCGGACCGCGCGCGGCGACTCGCCCCGCGCCAGGCAGAAGTCGGCGAGCAGGCCGGCGACCTCGCCGACGTTCCACTCGACCGGGTGCAGCCGGTAGCTGCCGTTGGTGATGTGCGTGGTGCCGATGTTCTTGCCCGCCGGCAGCAGGTTCTCCACCCGGTTCGGAATGAGTGCGCCGAGCGGAATCTCGAACGGGCAGGAGCCGACGTCGATGTAGTTGTCACCGCCGGTGGAGGGGTGCAGGTCGATGCGGTACATGCCGACACCGATCGAGTCGGCGTAGTTCACCGCTCCCCGGTCACCGCGTACGGCCAGGGACAGGTCCTGTTCCGCCACCGTGTACTCGGCGCGGATGCGCCGCGACTCGCGGATGTACGGCGCTTGGGCCAGTCCGTCGGCGCTGCCGGTGACGTCGCCACGTAGCCGCAGGCCGGGGAAGCCGGTGCCACCGTCGGGGCGGGGTGCCTCGGTCTGCATCCAGTAGAGGACCGAGTAGGACAGTTCCCGGGCCTGGGCGAGGTGCCAGGACGCGTTCGGTACGTCGATGACCGGGCCCTCGAAGTAGTCGATCATCGGCCAGTTGACCAGGGTGATGTCGCTGGCGTACGCGCCGTCGACGAAGTTGCGCCGGGCGGCGATCCGCCGGAACGTCCACAGGTTGCCGTCGCCCGGGTTGAGCCGCTGGTCGGCGTTGACGCTCAGCGGGTCGTCGTCCGGGTTCGGGGTGAAGCTCCGCTCGACGATCTCCAGGGTGCGCGGGTGCGGCGAGCGCCAGGAGAGCAGTCGGTCGCCCCAGAAGTCCGGCTTGTAGTCACGCCAGAAGTCGTAGTTGGCCGGCCGGTCGATGGTGTGGTCACCGTCGACGTGGTCGAGGGCGAAGCAGACCGAGACCGCCTGCATGTTCATCGGCTGTGCCTCGCCCGGCGCGCTGGGCTCGCCGGTCTCGGACTGGGCCTCGAAGCCGGTCACGTACTCGGTGCCGGTCAGCGGCAGCAGGTCGCCGGTCTCGGTGGCGTCCAGGATGTAGGGGGCGGTGATGTCGATCCGCTCGTCCCGGTCGCGGTGGGCGACGGTGACGCCGACGACCCGGTCGCCGTCGGTCTCGGCCGCCACCGGACGGTACGGCTGGAGCACGGTCAACCGCCCGGCCCCCCGGTACGGGGCCAGCATCTCCTCCAGTACCGCGACCGCGACCCGGGGCTCATGGCACAGCCGGCTGACCCAACCGGCACCCGGGTTGAGGTCGGTCCAGCCCCGGGACCGGGCGGTCAGCGGGTAGTGCCGCCGGTAGTAGTTACGGATCCCGTTGCGCAGCTCCCGGTAGCTGGCGGTGGCGCCGAACTGCTCGATCCAGGAGTGCTCGTCCGGCGGGACGGCCTGGCTGGTGAGCTGCCCGCCGAGCCAGTCGAACTCCTCGGTGAGTACGACCGACCGACCGGCCCGCGCCGCCGCCAGGGCCGCCGCGACCCCGCCGAGGCCACCGCCGACGACGAGGACGTCCGCACGCATCTGTGCCACTTGCTTCCTTCCAGTAGTCCGGTCGCCGCTCAGCCGCGGCCGACCGTCCGATCAGGTGCGCCGAGGGTGCTGCCCTCGACCAGTTCGCAGGGCAGGAGCCGCTGCTGCACGGTGCTGCCGCCGGTGCCGGTTCCGGCATCGGCGGAGGTGGCCCTGGCATCGGTGACGGTGGCCCCGTTGACCATCGCCACCAGTACCTCCACCGCTTGGCGGCCCATCTCCTCGCGCGGGATGAGGAAGCCGGTGAAGGCGACGTCGCTGGGCACCGGGACCGTCGGGTCGCCGAGCGCCAGGATCGACAGGTCCCCCGGTACGGCCAGGCCACGTCGACGGGCGGCCCGCTCAAGTTCGACCATGGCGGCGAAGTCCTCGACGAAGACGACGGTCGCGTCGTCGGCGAGTACCTGGTCGAGCAGTTCGTCGGCGGTACGGCCGTCGGTGCCGAGTTCGATGCCGCTGCCTGCTGATCCGATCTCGGCGGCGAAACCCTCGCGGCGGTCGGCGGCCGACTCGGCGGCCATTCCCATCCGCAGGTACGCCATCCGGCGGTGCCCGTATCCGTGGGCTCGTCGGACGAGTTGCCGTACGGCGTCGGCGTAGTCCGCGCCGACGTACGGCACCGGCCCACCGGCGTCGTCACGTCGACCGACCGCCACGAACGGAAAGCCGTCGTCGTTGAGCCGGCGTAGTTCGGCCGCGTCGAGTTCCCGCCCGAGCAGGAGGCAGCCGTCGGCCAGCCGGAGCCGGTTGTCCTGGTGGAAGATCCGTCGCCGTCCGTCGACCACCGGGGCGCTGGTGAAGAGCAGCAGGTCGCAGCCGACCCGTTCGGCGCATTCCTCGATGCCGACCAGGAATGGGTGGAAGAAGTCCCGGCTGCCGCTGGGGAAGGCGGGTTCGTAGGTGAAGACGCCGATGATGCGGTTGAACCGGGAGACCAGGCGGCGGGCGATCGGGTCGGCCACGTAACCGGTCTCCTGGATGGCGCGCAGCACGCGCTGCCGGGTCTCGGGGGCGATCCGCACCTCGGTGTCGGCCCGGTTGTTGAGCACCAGGGACACCGTCGCCTGACTGACGCCGGCAAGCCGAGCGATGTCACGCTGGGTAACGCGCCGGGAGGCAGGGGTCACGGTGGTCAAGCCTTTCGGTCGGCATCGCTAATACGTATAACCGGCTTGGTATCCAGGGATACTGCTGCGCGCTCCGGGTGGCTGTCAAGGGCTGGACGACAAGTTCGTTGGGAGGTAAGTTCCCTGGCTAATGCGCATTAGCAAGATCTGACCGCTCCCTGAGGGAGAATGTCACCGTGACGGAACGGTTGATCGTGATCGGCGGAGACGCGGCCGGGATGGCTGCCGCTTCCCAGGCCCGGCGACGCCGCAAAGTGGACGATCTGGAGATCGTCGCGTTCGAGCGCGGTCACTTTACGTCGTACTCGGCCTGCGGCATTCCGTACTGGGTCGGAGGGCAGGTCGCCGAACGCGACGAGCTGATCGCCCGCGACCCGGCGACGTTCCGGGACAAGCACCAGATCGACGTACGGCTGCGACACGAGGTCACCACGATCGACCTGGACCGGCGCGAGGTCGTCGCCCGGGACCTGGCCTCCGGCGGCGAGGTGCGCGAACCCTTCGACCTGCTGATGTACGCCACCGGCGCGACCCCCACCCACCCGGACTGGACCCGTACGACGGCCCGTGGCGTCTTCGGCGTACAAACCCTGGACGACGGCGCGGCCCTGCTCGACTGGCTGGACGGCACACGCCGGTGCCGGCGGGCGGTGGTGATCGGCGGCGGCTACATCGGGGTGGAGATGGCCGAAGCACTGCTCCACCACGGTCTGTCGGTCACCCTGGTCGACCGGAGCGAGCAGCCCATGTCCACGATGGATCCGGACATGGGCGCACTGGTCCGGGCCGCGTTGGTCGGGCTGGGCGTCGACGTGCGTACCGGATGTGCGGTCACCGGCCTGACCACGCAGGACGGGCGGGTCACCGGGGTACTGACCGACGCCGGGGAGATCCCGGCCGACGTGGTGGTCCTCGGCCTCGGCGTACGCCCCAACACCGCACTCGCCGCCGCCGCTGGCCTACCGCTCGGCATGTCCGGCGGGGTACGGGTCGACCAGCGGATGCGGGTGCCGGACGTCGACCGGGTCTGGGCGGCCGGCGACTGTGTCGAAACCCTGCACCGGGTCACCGGCCAGTCGGTGCACATCCCGCTCGGTACGCACGCCAACAAGCAGGGCCGGGTGGCCGGCATCAACATCGGCGGCGGTTACGCCACCTTCCCCGGGGTGATCGGCACCGCCGTGACGAAGGTGTGCGACCTGGAGGTGGCGCGTACCGGCCTGCGGGAACGGGATGCCACCGCCGCCGGCTTCGAGTTCGTCACCGTACGCGTCGAGTCGACCAGCCGGGCCGGCTACTACCCGGGAGCCGCCCCGATGACAGTCAAACTGCTCGCCGAACGGCGCAGCGGACGGCTACTCGGGGCGCAGATCGTCGGCCGTTCCGAGGCGGCCAAGCGAATCGACGCGCTGGCCGTGGCGCTGTGGAACCGGATGACGGTGGACGAGATGAGCGGCCTCGATCTCGGCTACGCACCGCCGTACGCCCCAGTGTGGGATCCGGTGCTGATCGCCGCCCGCAAGGCCATGGAGGCGGTGGAATCCACCGGCTGAGGTGTAAGGAAGGGCCCCTTCTTATCGCTTTCTGTATAGGAAGGGCCCCTTCCTAACCACTAACCCCCGTCCACCAGGCGTCAGGAACGACCGCTTACCAGCGCGTTGAGTTCGCCGTAGTCCACCGCGTCGACGAGCGTCGAGTAGCTCCCGGTGGTGAGCAGTTCCTCGGCGCTGCGCCGGGCCAACGCGTACGCCGCACTCACGATCCCGACACCGACGCTGACCCGGGCCACGCCCAGCTCGGCCAGCTCACCGACGGTGGGCGCGCCGGGGCCAGCCATCACGTTCAACGGTCCCGGCACCGCCTTGACCAGCGCCGAGATGGTCTCCGGATCGACTACCCCGGGTACGAAAATTCCGTCCGCGCCGGCCGCGAGGTATGCCGACGCCCGCTCCATGGTGGCCGCGAGCCGGTCGGCCGGGTCACCGAACTGACCCAGATAGATGTCGACGCGAGCATTCAAGAACATCGGTACGCCCACCGCATCGGCTGCCTGCCGGGCGGCGGCGATCCGCTGGGTCTGCTCCTCGATCGGACGGGACAGGAACCGGCCGTCTTCGAGGTTGACGCCGACCGCGCCAGCGGCCAGTACTCCCCGGATCGTCTCGGCCACCCCATCCGGATCCTCCGCATAGCCGCTCTCGATGTCGGCGGTGACCGGTACGTCGACAGCGGCGACGATCCGGGCGATAAGGTCCAGGGCTCGGTCCCGGTCGAGCTGGTCCCCATCGGCGGCACCGAGACTCCATGCGACACCCGCGCTGGTGGTGGCGATCGCCTTCGCCCCAGCCGCCTCGATCAGACACGCGCTGGCCACGTCCCACGCGTTGGGCAGCGCCAGGATCTGGCGGCCGTCCCGCAGTTGGCGGCCATCGTGCAGTTGACGGTCATCGTGCAGTTGACGGTCATCGTGCAGTTGACGGTCATCGTGCAGTTGACGGTCATCGTGCAGTTGACGGAAGAGCAGGGCCTGCTCCGACTGGTTGTTGGTCATGGCATCGAGTCTGGCCACCGCCGCCGAAGATCGTCTAGCGGCTTCCGGACTTGACCAGCGGGTACGGAGTCAGGGGGCTCGGTGGGCTCGGTGGGCGCGCTTCGCGTGAGCGACCGTTCGGCGGGCGTCGCGCCAGGCGACAAGGGCGGTGCGTATTCGAGGAGAGGAGATGGTTTCACCTCGCCGTCTGGCGCTGAGCTGGTCGATCAGCCAGATAGGGGCGTGCGCCTGCTCGATGGCTTGCGTCTTGGTGAGGAGTTCGCCGTTGTCGAGTGCATGGCGGCCCCGGGCCATGGAGGTAAGACCAAGGTCAGCGATGGTGGGGTCCAGCCACAGCCAGGGGCGTCGAGCGGCCCAGGCCCAGTAGCCGGTCAGTTCGGCATGGGCCGCTGCTCGTATGTCGTCATCCGAGACTTCAGGGAAGACTTCGCGCGGCGAACGCCCAAAGATCTCGTACCCGTGTCGTACCAGTTCTGATCTTGTGACCCTCGACAGAATCCGGTGCACGAGTTGTCCGTGAGTCCAGGTCGGATGCTGCATCTCGATGTGGGAATGGTCGCGCTGTCGACGTATACGCAGCCGAGTTTGAATCCCGCGCCGGCCCCGCTGTCGAGGTGACGATGGATGGCCGCAAGCTCGTCCTGCCGGCCGATGTCGATAGGCCCGTCGACGAGCGCAACCAGGTCGAGGTCGCTGACCAGGGGTATGTAGTCGCCGGTGGCCAATGACCCTGCGACCATCAAGTCACTGACCCAGCCGAGCCCCTGCAGTTCATTGCCAAGTGTTCTAACAACATCGGGTGACGTCGCCATGATGGCGAGTGTATGGGCCCCTTCAGTCAGTCAATCGGACTGCCAACTACGAGCGGACAGGCCCGCCCGGACCGCACCACGATGGCCCGGTCGCTGGTCGACGCGCCGCAGTGGGCGCGTACCGACGACGAGGCGCAGACGATCCTCGCCGCCGGTTGCCAGCAGCGTCGGGCGACGCCGGCCGAGATCGAGACGGTGATCCTGCGGATGCCCAGGACTCGGTGGCGCGGGTATGGCGGCTACACGTCGCGATCGATGGCGCACACCACCTGGACGCCCGGTACTGGGCAGCGGACCTGCGCCGGCAGAACGAGATCTGGATAGCCGGCGACCGGATTCGCCGGTTCACGGCTTTTGACGTACGACATCGGCCGGCGTACGTCGTGACGCAGATGCGGACGGCGCTGGAGCGGCCGGCTGGCGACCGGGTCTCTGAACAACCCTCGCTGTCCCGGCAGCAACAGATGCACCCAAACTTCAGGCTGCTCAGGCTGATCCCGACACCGACTCCGACGCCGCTGCCACTGACGACGACGATGCCGATGCCGATGCCGACGATGCCACCGTCACCGGGTAGCGGAGGATCGTCTTGAGCTTCTCGGGTGCGGTGCGGCCGGGATTCGACAGATAAATCTCGTGGTGCCGGCCGCAGACCTCCCGGCCCTGTTCGGCCACGAAGGCGAGCAGTCGTTCGATCGTGGGGCGCTCCGCCGCGTACGGTCCGATGTGCAGAATCTGCGCGGCCGGCCCTTCGGCGAACTCGCGCAGCTCAAGCCGATCCACCGCGGCCGACGGCTTCTTCTTCGCCGTCGCGGCGATCCCCTGCGCGACCAGGTCTGCCGTGACCTGCGACGGCTGCATGATCATCATGGTCCACTGCCAGTCGGCCCGATCCCGCTCGGTAATGTCCCACCCGCCTTCGGCCCACCACAGCCCCTGCAACGGCATCACCGAATACTCCACGGTGCCCGCATTCTTCAAGGCGAACCGCGCGAAATACGAGACGCCATACAGCGCCTCGACCGCCGACTGCCAGACCGGCCCGTCGGGATCTCCAGCGCCGTCGACCGCCAGGAACTGCAACGCGGGTACGTCCACCACGGCCGGATTGCCCGTCGCCCCGTACAAATCTTTGTGCACCTTCTTGAAGTCCGTGCTCAGCATTCGTCTTCCTTCTCGATCGGGATGACGATCCGGGTCGCCAACTGCGTCGGATCGCTCGTGGTCGGATCGGTCAGGTACGCCTCACGTACCGGGCCGTGGGGGCGCAGCCCTCGCTCGTGGATCCAGGCGAACATCGCCTGGTAGGTCAGGGGCAGATGCTCGTACGCTCCGACGTGCGTCGCGACGACCGCCGGTCCCCCGGGCAGGTGCTCCACCGTCGTCCCGCCCACCGGATCGGCCGCGGTCTCCACGCCGACCGCGATACGCAACTGTCCGTCGATGTCGACCGGAAACAGTCCCCACATCGGTGGGGTCCACGGCAAACCGGGCAATACACTCGACAACTGCGCGAAGCATCCGCTGATCGCCACGCCGATCTCGTCCGGCGCGCACACCGTCGGGGCGACCAGTAGTCGCCGGGGCGGTTCCCTGGTCAGGCCGACCTCCTGCTGAAGCAAGCCGTCCCGGAGCAGCCGTTCCAGTGCCGCCAGGGTGTTGCGCTGCCGGGCCAACCGCTCCTCCAGCCGGTCCCGTTCGGCGCGCAGGGCAGCGGTCTGGGCGTTCTCGTCGCCGCGTAGGGTCTGCGCGATCGCCGCCAGCGGCACGTCGAGCGTACGGAGCAGGGCGATCGCCAGCGCGTCACGTACCTGGTCACGGCGGTAGTACCGATAGCTGGTGATCGGGTCGATGTGTGCTGGCGGCAGCAGTCCTACGTCGTCGTAGTGCCGTAGCTGCTTGACGCTCAGCCGGCACATCTGGGCGAAGCGGCCGATGGGCAGGAACTCCTCGGGCATGCCCTCATCGTCGGCCCTCCCATCGTGGGAGAGTCCAGCGCCCAAAGGTTGGGGTGTTAGGAAGGGCCCCTTCCTATCGCTTTCTGTATAGGAAGGGGCCCTTCCTAACACCCGACGGCGCCCAACCGCTTGCGAATGCAACTATTGGACAGCGCATATATCTGCGCTAACATCTAGCGATGTCCCTACGGCACGCCATCCTCGGGCTCCTGTCAATCCAGCCCATGAGCGGCTACGAACTAAAAAAGATCATCGACACGAGCGTTGGACACTTCTGGACGGCAGATCAGTCGCAGGTGTACCGGACGCTGGCCAGCCTGGTGGAGGACGGCCTGGCATCCCGCCGCACCGTGATGCAGGCGGAGCGCCCCAACCTGCATCTACACAGCGTGACCGACCGCGGATTGGCCGAACTGGACAAGTGGCTCGCCTCGCCGTTGCAGACACCGCCGACGCGCGAGCCCTTCCTGGCGCGACTGTTCTTCGCCGACAGGATGCCGGCGGACGAGGTGCGAAAACTGCTGGATAACCGCCGACAGGAAGTGAGCGACGAGCTGGCGGCGTTGGAGGCGATCGCCGTTCCGGCAGAGGTCACTGAGATCGGGCAGGTGCTCCGGTTGGCCACGCTCGCCAACGGCATCGCTCATGCCCGAGCCGAGCTCGACTGGCTGGACGCCACGAAACAACAACTAGATGGGATCGCGTCATGAGCCCATCCGTGCCCGGCCGACCTGGTAGCCAGCACCCGGTCGCAGCCAAGCTCGACCGAGTCGCGGCACGCTACGCCGCCAAGCCGAGGGTGTCGGCGATGAGCTTCGCAATCGAGCAGCCGTCGACGGGATTCACCTGGCACCATGGCGACACCGACCAACCGTACTTCGTCGCCAGCATCACCAAGCTGTACACCGTCTCGATAATCATGCAACTTCGCGACGAGGGAGTCCTGACGCTCGACACTCGCGCCGCAGAGCTGCTCGGCGAGGAAACGATGTGCGGCCTGAACGTGCACGACGGCCACGATTACGGTCCGGCGATCACCGTACGCGAGCTGTTGACGCAGACATCCGGGATACCCGACTACTTCGAACAGAAGCGACCCGACGGCGGCACCTTCCTGAGTGACATGCTCCGCGCCGACGCCGCCTGGACGTTCGAGAACTACATCGAGATGGCAAGGGCCATGCCGAGCCAGTTCGCCCCCTCGACACCGGGTAAGGCGCAGTACTGCGACACCAACTACCAGCTGCTCGGACGCATCATCGAGGTAGCCACCTCCGGCAGCTTCAACGATGCCTTCCGTAGCCGAATCATCGAGCCGCTCGGCTTGCCCAACACCTGGCTGTTCACCCCGCACACAGTGCATCGGTACGACGAGGTCGCGACGATCCTGCATGGCGACACACCACCGCACATCCCGAAGACGATCGCCTCATTCGCACCCGATGGCGCGGTGGTGTCAACCGCCACTGACCAGCTGCGACTCCTCCGCGCCTTCATGGGGGGCGAACTGTTCCCCGCGCGGTACCTGACCGAGATGACCGCGCACTGGAACCCGGTCTTCTCCCGTCTCGAACCCATCGACTACGGAATCGGGATCATGCGGTTCAAGCTTCCCCGCTGGCAATCGCCGCTCGCGCCGGCCCCGGAGATGATCGGCCATTCCGGCGCCTTCGGGTCCGTGCTCTATTACATCCCGGAACGGGATCTCTACGTCTCCGGCACCGTAAACCAGATGCACCCCCGTAGCCTCTCCCACCGCCTCCTGCTACAGCTCGTAACTCAACTCCGCTGAGAGACAACCCAAGCACGTGCCGGCGAGCCGGCCACCGGACGGCAGCACGGCCGCTCGGGTTGGGGTGTTAGGAAGGGGCCCTTCCTATGCAGAAAGCGATAAGAAGGGGCCCTTCCTTACACCCGAAGGAGGGTGAGTAGGCCGTCGACCAGGCCGCCTCGCCAGCAGACCGGGTCGTGCCCGCCGTCGTACTCGTGGTAGTCGACGGGGGCGTCCACCGCCCGCAGGAGGTCGCGGAGGTGCCGGGTCCGGTCGAGCAGGTCCCACTCTCGGGTGCCGACTTCGAGGTACCAGCGGATGTCGCGAGCGGCTGCCGTCTCGGCGACCCGGGTGGCGAACCAGTCGTCGCGGGGATACCAGAACGAGCCGGACTGCGACAGTACGGCCCCGAACCGGTGCGGTGCACGCAGCGCCGCGTAGGCGGCGGTGAGCCCGCCCAGGCTCTGACCGGCGATGACGCTACGCGCCGGGTCGGTGGTGATCGGCAGCCGCCGACCAGCCCAGGGCAGCAGCTCGTCGACAAGGAAGTCCACGTAGGACGGATTGCAGGCGAGATCCCGGGTACGGGTGGGCATGTCGACCGGATCGACCATGAGCACCACTGTCGGCGGGATGCGACCCGCGCCAACGAGGTTGTCCAGGGTGGAGCCGAGCGCCCCCTGGTCGCCCCAGAGGTCGCCGTCGAGGAGTACGACCACCGGCAAGTCGCCGTGCCGGCCCAGGTCGCCGTGCCGGCCCAGGTCAGCCTGCCCGTCGCCGGGCGGCACCCAGAGCCGGACGGTACGCGTACCGCCGAGCGCGGCGCTCTCGAACCGGTGCACCGTGATGGTGCCGCTCGGCGTACCCGGTCGCGGGGCCAACCACGGCTGGGCGGGCGCGTCGGGCAGGGTCACCGTCGACAGCACCGGCCCGTCGGGGCCGTCGGCCAGCGGTTGCCGGTTGAGTGGGTCGGTCACCGTCGCCGACCGCATCCGCTGCCAGAGGGTACGGTCGGGTGTGCCGGTCGGGTCGAACTCCGGCACCGGTACGTCCAGCGGCCCGATCGTGTAGCTGGCCCGCCAGGTGCCCGGCATCCGGTAGCTAAGGTGCCACACGTCCGTACCGGGTAGCCGGTGCATGGTGCTCTGCCGCAGGTCGTGGAAGTCGGTCAGCTTGTTCAGGTGCAGTACGACCGCCTGTGCCGATTCGTCCCGCCACAGGAACGTGACCACGTGCTCGGTACCGTCAGGCTCGATCAGCGGCGTACCTTCGGTGGCGACCTGCGCCCAGAACGAGGCAACCGCCGCTGCCCTCCCCGAATCGTCCGCCTCGGCCAGGGCGGCGGCCAGCGCGGTGACGCGTGGGCTGGCGCAGACCGGCAACGGGTACGGCCGGGGCCGGTGCGGCGGCACGACCGGGCTGCTCGGCACGTGGAACGCATCCTCCGGCAGGTGGGACACATCGTCGGGCAGGTGGGACGCATCGTCGGGCACGTCGACGGTGCCCTCGATGCGTGGTGCCGTGCTACCCATGCGTTCGTGCTCCGTCCCAGAGGAGGAATCAGCAGTCTTAGGGGAGCCTAATCAGGCTCGACCTGGCTCCTCAGGCCGCCTGGACAGCGAACAGGCGCGCGAACTGTGCCCTGCCGTCACGCTCAAGTCATGCGTCGGAGGTCAGCACCCGAGGGGGCATGACGGACGCCTACCTCTGCGAGCGGGGCATCCGGCCCGACATCGGTCGCTCGGCTGATAGGGCTGATGTCGGGATCCCTTCTCGCTTGGTTGACACAGAAACTATCCGAATAAATCATGGACATCGATACAAAACGTCTTGCCTCTGGGCTGAAGTCAGCCGGAACGCCGACCGGAAGGACACTCATGCGCAGATCCGTCAGCCGAATCGCCGCGACTTTCGCCGCTGCCCTGATCACCACGCTGGCCGCGACGCTACCGGCGTTGCCTGCAGCCGCTGGCGAGCCGGTCAAGAGCCCCGACGAGGGCCTGGTCTTCTACTCGAGCTACCCGACCGAAGTAGTCGGCAGGCAGGGCAAACCTGACGACGTCTGCCGTCAGGTCCCGGCCGACGCGACCTGGCTGCTCGCCTGGAGCGACGGCTTCGGTAGCGTCTCCGGCTACCGGACCCCGGACTGTAGTGGTCAGGCGTCCGAGCTCAACAACTTCCACAGCTGGCCGAAGGGCCACTACCTCACCTACAAGGCCAGCTGACCAGTGTTCCCGGTGGTCGTTCGCCGACGACCACCGATCCCGTCAGCAGGGCGCGAGTCATGCGCTGCCCGGGGCGCGAGTGGGGGCACTATCGTTCTGGCGTGCACATCCGTTTCGACGTCCCAGCCGATCCCGCCTACCCGGGCCGCGTGGCTGCTGCACTCAGTAGTGTTCGGCTGCGCAAGTACGGTTATATCGGCGCGGTGCTGGTGGTGGTCGGGGCGATCGGTTTCGCCGTCTCGCCGGGGTTCGCGTGGGGCGACCAGATCTCGCTGCTGTGCATGCCGATGGTCGTGGGGGGCCTGCTGTCGATGCTGTACGCGCCGTGGGTGCGGTGGCGCGCCCGGCGTCGCTCCAGTGGCTACGCCGTCGAGGGCGCGTACGATATCACCGACGACAACATCATGATGCGCAGCGGCTCGGAGTCCGGCGGCATCGCCTGGGACGGGGTCACCCAGGTGAGGGACACCTCTGACTTCTGGATCGTGTACGTCGGCCGCATGCCGGCGACCGTGATCCCACGCCGCTTGATGTCCGCCGAGGACGCCGAGACGTTGCACGCCTTCATGGCCGAACGCGGGCTGCTCCAGCTTCGGTGAGCACCGGGATCAAATGCTCCAGCTTCGGTGAGCACCGGGATCAGATGTCGTGGAGGAACAGGGTCATGCCGCTGAGGCGGTCGCCGGCCAGGGTGAGCACCATCAGCCCGCCGGGTTGCTCGTCCCCGTCGCCGGTGAGGTGACAGGTAAACGCCGGCTGCCCGTTCGCGCGGATGGGGCGCAGTTGCATACACAGACCCTGACGGACGCGCCAGGCGGCACTGGCCCGCAGGAACGACATGATCGCCGCCATGCCGTGGTACTCGTGCGGCGCGGGCGGCATGGCCAGCCACGCCTTGTCGGTGAGCAGACTGACCAGGGTGTCGACATCGTCGCCCGCGAAGGCTTCGGAGAAGCGCTCCACCACCTGACGTTCGCGCGCCGACCCAGGCGCGGGTGGCGCCTCACGGCCGGGCTCGCGGTGCCGTTCGATCGCACGGCGGGCTCGCTGCAATTGACCTTTGATGGCGGTCGGTGTGGTGTCCAGCATCGGCGCGACCTCACCGAGTGGATATCCGAGTACGTCACAGAGCACAAGTACGGCGGCCTGCCTCGGGGTGAGTCGCTGTAGCGCGGCGATGAACGCCAGTTCGATCGCCTCCCGAGCGGTGTAGCGCGCTTCGGGGTTGGGATCGGTGTCGGGCGTGTGCACCAGGAGCGCGTCGGGGTACGGCTGAAGCCAGGTCACGTGACTGCGGCGGCTGGGCTCGGGAGGCTGGAACGGCGGTTGCGGCTCGGGTGGGATCCGTCGGCCACGGTCGCGCAGCGCGTTGAGGCAGCGGTTGGTGGCGATCCGGTACAGCCAGGACCGCAGCGAGGCTCGGCCCTCAAATCCGTCCAGGCCACGCCAGGCCGCCAGCAGCGTTTCCTGGAGCACGTCCTCGGCATCGGTCACCGAACCCAGCAGGCGGTAGCAGTGCACCAGCAACTCACGCCGATGCGCCTCCACCGCCTCCTCGAAAGTGACCTCCGCCACAGCCGTTCCGTTCCTCGCGTCGTCGGTGTCAAGACCAGCAACACCGGAAGGAGTTTCAATGACCAGCCCAGCATTGCAGACCGCTTTGGCCTACCACCGCGCGTGGACCGGCAAAGATCTTGAAGCGGCGATGGCCTTCATCGCGGACGAGATTGTGCTCGACGCACCAGCCGGGCGGCTCACCGGCATCCAGGCATACCGCCAGTTCCTCGGGCCGTTCGCGGAACAGTTCCTGATCCGCGCGGAGATGATCGCCGGGTTCGGGGACGACAGTACTGCCCTGCTCATGTACGACACCGAAACAGTTCCCGCCAAGAGCGCACCGGCAGCCGAGTTTGTCACGGTCCGGGACGGAAAGATCGTCTACAACCGGTTCATCTTCGACCGCCTGCCGTTCGCAGAGTTCCAACGCCGGCAGGTCGATGATGGCGTTCGATGAGGAACTGGCCGGTCGGGTGCGGGAGATCATCGGCGACCAGCCGGGGGTGACCGAGAAGCGGATGTTCGGTGGGCTCGCCTGGCTGGTGCACGGCCACCTGGCCACCTGGGTACGGCGCGGGCTGACCTATGCGTTGACATTGTCGGGCCGGTAGGCCGTCAGCTCATCCGCCGGTATCTCGTATCGGCGGATGAGCTGAGTCTCCACTCAGTGCCGACCGGCTACCTCATGAGGCACTGGCGAGTCAGGAGGGCGGCTGGCAGGTGGGACACCAGTACGAGTTCCGGCCGGCGAGTTCGCCCCGACTGATCTCCGTACCGCAGACGTGGCAGGGCAGCCCAGCGCGCCGGTAGACGTACACCTCGCCACCGTGCGCGTCGACGCGCGGTGGGCGACCCATCGCCTCCGGCAGGTGCTCCGGGCGAACTGTGTCGATCTTGCCGACGGTCACCGCAACGCCCATCAACTCGACCAGATCGGCCCAGATGGTCGCCCATGCCTGCGGGGCGAGCTTTCGGCCGGGCAGGGTCGGCGGCAGACCGGCCCGGAACAGCGCCTCGGTCACGAAGATCAGGCCGGTGCCGGCCACGATCGACTGGTCCATCAGCAGCGCCGCCAGGGCGATGTTGCTGCGCGCGATCCGGGCGTACGCGGTGGTCGGGTCGGCGTCGGCGCGCAGTGGATCGACGCCGAGCCGGTTGCGTAGTGCGTCGACCTCGGGCGGGGAGAGCAGTTCACAGGCGGTGGGACCGCGCAACTCCAGCCAGTGCCGGTCGCTGGCCAACTGGAGACGTACCTGGCCGACCGGCTCCGGCGGCGCACCGTCGCCGTCGGCGAACTTGCCGTAGAGCCCGAGGTGGATGTGCAGGCTCAGCCCGTTGTTGTAGTGGTGCAGCAGGTGCTTGCCGCACGCCTCGGTGTCGTCCAGCACCGAGCCGGAGAGCAGCGCCGCACCCTCGGCGAACCGACCCTGCGGGCTGGCGGCCAGCACCTTGTCACCGGCGAAGAGCGTACGGTGCCGCGCCGCCAGGCGGTGGATCGTGTGTCCTTCGGGCATGGCAGTCAAGGGTAGTCAGCGACCTTTGCCCCGCCCAGGCAACCTGGTCACGACCGGCCGTCACGCAGCCGGCCAGGACCGGCCGTCAGGTAGCCCGGCCACGAACTCTCGCCGCACCCTATGCAGAACTAGGAATAGGTAGCTACCATGCCGGATATGAGTTCGCTCCGCATGACAACGCCACGCCTCATGGTGCTGCGGGCGTTGCTGACCGATCCGAGCCGCGAGCGGTACGGGCTCGATCTGGCTCTGACGGCGGGCCTGCAACCGGGAACCGTTTACCCGATCCTGGTCGCCTTCGAGGCCATGGGCTGGCTGGAGAGTCGCGAGGAAGACATCGACCCCCATGCGGCCAACCGCCCCCGGCGGCGCTACTACCGACTGTCTGCGGCCGGGGCGTCCGCAGCTCAGCAGGCTGTCCTGGCCGCCGAGAAGCGGCGCAACGCAGGCTCGGGCACCCGGAGGCGGTTGGCGTGGTGAAACGGACGGCACCCGCGCCGGAATCGGTGCCCCAGAACTGTCCGAGCCCGTGTCCGCCAATCGAACGCGCCGCCGTCGCCGCGCTCACCCGCCTGCTACCGGCGGGATTCCGTGACCGGCAACAGAACGAGTGGACGGGTGACCTGGTCGCCCTGGCTCAGCACGGGGCAGCCGCACGCTGGCAGTACCTGTTCTGGGCGGCATGGACCCTGCCGTCGCTGCGCTTGGCGGCGAGCCGCAGCCGGAAGTCGACCACGGCGCAGACACTCCCGGTCGGGACCAACCAGAAGCAAGGCGGACTGCCTGTCGGGCTGCTTCGGGCTCTCACCGGCGTCCAGTTCTACGTGGTAGCGGCCTACCTCGCCGCCGCGGTGATTCCGTACCTCTGGAGCCCGCGCCCCTATCCCCCGACCTGGCTGTGGATAGTGCCGGGCTGGCTACTTGGCGTACCGGGATTCTTCGTCACTCTGCTCGGACCGGTACTCGCGATTCCCCTGGCGCTCGCCGGCCTTGTTGCGCTGGCCAGGTACCGCCGGGCGCTGTCCGCTCGAATGACCCGTTGGGGCCTGGTGGCTACCGCCCTTTCGACTGCCTATGCCGTCTATGGTTTGACGCCCCTGGCCCACGCGATGCGCATCTACCTGATCGACTGACAGCGGTAAGGCCCACGCCATACCTCGGCAAACCGCCCCTGCGGAGTCACCGACCACCTCCTTGCCGAGCAGCCGACTCAGTTCCGAAGAAAATCCCTCAGCTGTGGAGTCACCGCTTTACCGCACGGGAAACGTCACTCCGGTCAACTCTTCGGAGACAGTCCACAGGCGCTGCTGAACGGTCTGGTCGTGGGAGTCGGGGCTGGAGGTGACCAGCTTCGGATATCCCCGGATCTCACCCCGGTTGCCGGGACCGTAGTACTGGCCGCCGATGACGGCCGGATCGGTGGCGGCGCGCAGGGTGGGCAGGGCACCCATCTCGGCCTTCTGGGTGAGCAGCGGCGCGAGCCAGGTGACGGGCAGCCGAATCGCGGCGGGTGTGTTGCGGATGAGTTCGGTGTTGGACACGCCGGGATGGGCGGCCACCGCGACCGTGGTGCCGTGCGGCGCGAGCCGGCGCTGTAGTTCGTACGTGAACATCAGGTTGGCGAGTTTGGCCTGGCCGTAGGCGGCGGCACGGCTGTACGAGCGCTCCCACTGCAGGTCGTCGAAGTGGATGGCGGCCCGGATGCGGTGGCCGGTGCTGCTGACCGTGACGACGCGGGAGCCGGGGACGGGCAGGAGCCGGTCCAGCAGCAGGCCGGTGAGGGCGAAGTGGCCGAGGTGGTTGGTGCCGAACTGCAGCTCGAAACCGTCGGCGGTGGTCTGCTTCGGGGTGTACATCACGCCGGCGTTGTTGATCAGGAGGTCGATGCGCGGGTGGGCGGCGCGCAGGTCGGCCGCCGCGGACCGGATCGAGGCCAGGGAGGTCAGGTCGAGGACCTGGACGGTGACGTCGCCGGTGATGCGGGCGGCTGCCTGCCTGCCCTTCTCGATGTCGCGGACGGCCAGGACCACCGCCGCCCCGCGCGCGGCGAGCATCCGGGCGGTCTCGAAGCCCAGCCCGGTGTTGGCGCCGGTCACGATCGCCACCCGTCCGTGCTGGTCGGGGATGTGCTGCTCGGTCCAGTTTCCACTCACACTCACGGCACACTCCTAAAGAACCATCGGTCTGTTATGAGAACGACCTTAAGAGACTGCCGGTCTGCTGTCAAGGAACCGCTGGTCTTTAAGCTAGGCTGGGGACGTGACATTCCAGCGGGCGCGGAGCGAGGAGCAGCGGGAGATCCGCCGCCGGGCGATCCTGGACACGGCGGCGGCGATGCTCAACGAGATGCCCGTGGCCGAGGTGAGCCTCAACGAACTGAGCCGGCGGGTGGGCCTGGCCAAGTCGAATGTCCTGCGCTATTTCGAGTCGCGCGAGGCGGTGCTGCTCGAACTGCTGGACGACTTCCTGGGAAGTTGGCTCGCCGAGCTGGCGGACGAGCTGGCCGCGGGCATCGAGGCGCACGCGGCGCCGGAAGTGCGGGCAAGCCGGCTAGCCGAGATCCTCAGCCAGTCGCTGGCGGACCGGGTGGTGCTGTGCGACCTCTTCGGCGCGCAGGGCGGCGTCCTTGAGCACAACGTCTCGGTCGAGGTGATCAAACGGCACAAGCGATCCTCCCTCGCCAGGCTCGCGGTCATGACCGAGCTCGTGCGCCGCCATGTGCCCGAGCTCGGCGACAGCGCACAACCCTTCTGCCTGATGAGCCTCGTCGCGGCGGGCGCCCTGTCGTCCTACGCCCCGCCGCCGCCCAGCCTCCTCGCCGCCTATGCGGACGAGCCTGCGCTCGGCGTACTCCACATGGAGCTGCGTGACGCTCTGCGGATGTCCTTCACCTCGACACTCCTGGGCGTGCTGCCGCGCGCCTGAACCTTTATCAGTGACTCAGGTGGCTGGACTTCACGCTGTTCAGAAACGCCGTCCAGGCGTACGGGTCGACCGCCAGCACCGGGCCGGTGACGTCCTTGCTGTCCCGGATGCCAACCACACCGACGAGGTTGTCAGCCACCTCGACACACTCGCCACCGCTGCCACCACTGCGGGTGGACTTGCGCCACCGGGCACCACTCAGGTCAGGCATAGCGCTCTCCTATGATCTCGCCGATCAGCCTTGGTTGATTGCTCGGGCTAGGGGCCCACCTCAGCGTGCCCCGGTCTACCATCGCCGTCAATGCGGACGGGATCGCCGGACGGATGGCCCGGCGACCCTGCCGCTCCGCTGCGTCACCGGGTCAGGCGGCCGGACTTCACGCTGCACACGAACGCCGTCCAGGCGCTCGGCTCGACCGCCAGCACCGGGCCGGCGGCGTCCTTGCTGTCCCGGATGCCGACCACGCCGACGAGGTTGTCGGCCACCTCGACACAGTCTCCGCCGCTGCCACCACTGCGGGCAGCCTTGCGCCATCTCGCACCATTCAAGTCAGGCATAGCGCTCTCCTATGATCTCGCCGATCAACCTTGCTGATTGTCTCTCGTCCAGGGCCAGGGATTCCAGGTCCGACCAGACGTGCGCGTAGGCGGCCACCTCCGCCTGCCGGTCGAGATAGAGCGCACCGGTGATGCCCTCAATGTAGATGGTGGTCGGCTCGGTGGCGGCCCGGCCGAAGGCGACCGGGAAGTCGAGGATGACGAAGGTGCCGGCCTCACTGGCCAGCGGCGGTCCGGCGGCGAGCGGCAGCACCCGGATGGAGATGTTGTCGCGGGTGCCTGCCTCCAGCAGGTGCCGCAACTGGTCACCCATGCCGGCCCGATCGAGCGGTGGCCGGAGCAGCACCGCCTCGCTCAGCATCACTCGGAACGTGGGCGCGGGTGGTAGTCGGCGGGTGAGCACGTTCTGCCGCTGCAACCGGACCGCCACCAGTTTCTCCCGCTCCTCCACCGGCATCGTCGGTGACTTGCGGCGAAACATCTCGGTGGCGTAGGCCCGGGTCTGCAACAGGCCGGGAATCAGCTCGCCGTTGTAGTGACGGAGTTGCTGGGCCCGCTCCTCCAGGCCGACGTAGAGCGAAAACCAGGTGGGCACGGCACTGCCGTAGGAGTGCCACCAGCCGGTGGCCCGGGTCTCCCGGGCCAGACCGAGTACGAGATCAGTCACCTCCTCGGCCACGCCGTACCGCGTGCAGAGCGCCCGTACGTCGATGACCCGGGCCGGAACCAGCCCCTTTTCGATCCGCCAGATCTTCTGCCGGGAGCAGTCCAACTCCTCGGCTGCCGCGTCGAGGGTGACTGCCGCCTCCTCGCGGAGCTGGGTGAGCAGCCGCCCGAGCTGTCTCCTCGGGACAGTCGAACCCGATGTTTCATCCACGATGCAACACCCCGCATTCCCTCGTGCAACAAATAAGAACCATTCCCTCACCGACCTTTCCGCATTCCTCCGTCAACCCCGGCAATTGAGGTTATGAAGCCGCAGTTCATTGCGCAAGACAATGGACGGACAGAAACTTGATAGGCGGCTTGCAAGGCAGAAATGATCAGCGGCGAACGGTTTCCGGGAGGGCGAAGGAGGGCGAATGAAACGTCGTGTCTCCTACGAGGAATACCTCTCCGCAGCGGCGATGACCTTCGCGCGCCGGCACCGTCCGCTGCCGCTGGAGCGCAGGTGTACGTGCAGCGCTGACCTGCCCTGCCAGGCCCGCCACCGGATACCGATCAGCCGCCAACACTGGCCTACCCCGGAGGAGCAGGAATGAGTTGGCACAACCCGCTACGCCCCTACTGGACCTGCACCGGCTGCGATGCCGACTGGCCCTGTCCGACGAAACGACGAGAATTGTTCGCCGAATACCAGGGGGCAATGATCAGTTTGTCGATCTACCTCGCCAGTCAACTCGTGAAGGCGGCCACCGAACTCGACTACATTCCGGCCGGCTGGCTGCACAACCGATTCCTCGGCTGGATCCGTCATCCCGAGGAGCCACTGCCGCACAGCGCCACCGACGTGCTGGTCAGCACCTACGACCTGGTCACCGAGCACACGATCAACACTGACGGGCGCTGCCCGACCTGCGGCGACCCGGACACCTGCTGGGTACGCATCAACCCCAACGGGCCGCCGATCGCCGTACCGCTGCCCAGGTCGGCGCTGCTCACCCAGCGCGTGGGCGAGGACCGACACCAGCCTCCACGGTAGGCGTGACTACAGGGGTGGGAGTGCTTCGCGGGCGTTGAGCCACTCGTCGGGCACATCGTCCAAGCCGGTACGAGCGGCGACGATACCGCCAACGATGGCGCAGGTCGTGTCCATGTCGCCGCCAGCGCTGACGGTCGCCCACAGCGCCTCGACGAGATTGTCGAGGTGTCGGGCGGCGCACCAGATCGCGTACGGCACGGTGTCAACGGCGGAGATCAAGCTGCCACAACCGACCTCGCCGGCGATCCACTGCGGCTGGCGAGAAAACGGTCGGCGGGTGAGCAGACGCAGCCGAGCGGCGACCTCGCTGTCCGGCGTGCGAGCAGCTACCTGCGGCAGCAGTTCCTCTGCCGATACCTGCCGTACCGCCAGTGCGGCCGCGACGGCTACGGCGATGGCACCAGCGGTCGCCTCGGGGTGCGCGTGCGTGACCGCAGCGGACAGGTCCGCCTGCTCGACGACCCGGTCAAGGTCGTCAGCGAACCAGGCTCCGAGTGGGCCGACGCGCATCGCGGCACCGTTGCCCCAGGACCCTTGCCCGTCGAACTGGGCGGCGGTGACCAGCTGCCACGGCTCACCAGCACCGATGGCCTGCAACACCCCGTGCATGGACGGGCCGTAGTTGCGATACGGGTCGGCGGCGTACGCACTGGCGAACCGGTCGGCCAGCTCATCCTGGACCACCTGTCCGTGGTCACGCAGCGTCCGGTAGAGCGAGATGGCCATCGCGGTGTCATCGGTCCACGGCCAAGGTCCCTGTGGTACGAACCGCTCATCGAGAAGCCGCTGCATCTGCTCGGCGGGCCGGAAGAACCACGTCTCGCCGAACGCGTCGCCCATCGCCACTCCGTGCAACGACCAAGTCGCGGCCTCAACGTTGGCAGTCATGCTCTGATCGTGACAGCCGGCCGTCTCCCCGGTCGAACCGTTTCCGCGGCGCTGCACCCCACCCGCGATGGGTTTGGCCACCGCTCTCTCGCTGAAGTAGACGGTGCTGGTACGGACAGGTGTGGCCGCCAGCACATCGGGGTACAGCGATGTGGTCCCCCGCGTAGGCGCCACCGGACACGGCACCCACGCTTGGCTCAGGAGGTGAACCATGGTCAGAATTCCTTCGTTCTCGCGCAACCAGGAGACGGCGCCCACCCGGGCCGGCAGTCAGGTCGCCAGCAATGACCGGTCGACCACCGACACCAGCAGCACCGCCACCGTCACCAGCACCGACGAGACCCGCGACAGTGGGCGGGTAGCGGTCGCCGACCGTCCCGTTCGCACCACCGACACCCGCGCTACCGACACGCGCAGCACCGACACCCGCGCCAACGACACGCGCAGCACCGATACGCGTACGACCACCCGGCCGCGACCGGTCGACACGGACCGCCGGCTGGAGACCAACCGCCGATCGGCTACCGACCGGACGACGGACGTCCCCCGGAAAGTCGACACCGACCGGGTGCCGCAGGTCGACCCGAGCACTGAGCGGGTCGTACCCGCTGGCCCTCGCCCCCGGGCCAGCATGCTCGCCACCCTCGGCCTGATTGTCGGCGTGGCGGCGGCGCTCTTCGTACTCACCGGCACCCTCGCCGGGTACGGCATCGGCCTGGGCGTCCTCGCCCTGCTGTTCAGCATCGGCGGCGTCTCGGCCACCGGCCGTCGGCACGTGGCCGGCAAGACCGACGCGCTGATCGGTCTCATGCTCGGCCTCGGCGCGGTGCTTCTCGGCGTGCTCGCGGTCAGCGGCGAGTTCGGCTGGCCCACGATGGACGGTGACACCGTGCAGCGGTTCCGGGAGTGGCTTGACTCACAGTTTGTGAACCGGTTCTGACGGGCAACTACTGATCTCGGAACGGTGGTTCACCGGTTCCAGCGACTGGGTACAGGTGGTTCACCGGCCAAGCGCACATCTTCGAGGGGCGGCAACGTTGCCGCCCCTCGAAACATGTCCGGAGCGATCGCGCGCAACGAACCGATGGCCTGACCGGAGTTAGACGCAACGTTCCACGCCACTACGCAAGTCTCACCAGTGGTTTCCGCCGTCCGCCCCGGAATAGCGTGGATCAGGACGCCAGCCCGCAGCCGTTCCGTGGCCGGGCGCGTCCGATCCCCTGGGAGCAGGACACATGACGTTGGATACCACCGGTCGGCGCTATCTGATGTGCCGGCCGACGTACTTCGCCGTCGACTACGCGATCAACCCGTGGATGGATCCCTCCGCCCCGGTCGACACCGCGCTCGCCGTCCGGCAGTGGGAGACGCTGCGTCAGACGTACCTCGACCTGGGGCACCGGGTCGAGGAGATCGAGCCGCTGCCCGGCCTGCCGGACATGGTCTTCGCCGCCAACGGTGGCATCGTCATCGACGGCAAGGCACTGGCAGTGCAGTTCCGCGACCCGCAGCGTGCCGACGAGGCACCGGCCTACCGGGCCTGGTTCGAGCGCGCCGGCTTCGCGATGTACGACCCCAAGCACGTCAACGAGGGTGAGGGCGACCTGCTGCTCGCCGGTGACCTGCTGCTCGCCGGCACCGGTTTCCGCACCGCCCACGCCGAGCACGCCCACCTCCAGGAGGTCTTCGGGCGGCCGGTGATCACGCTGCAACTGGTCGACCCGCGCTACTACCACCTGGACACCGCGCTCTGCGTACTCGACGAACGGAACGTCGCGTACCTGCCGGCGGCCTTCTCCCCCGGCAGCCAGGCGGTGCTGCGGCGGCTCTTCCCGGACGCGGTGCTGGCCACCGCCGCCGACGCGGCGGTGTTCGGCCTCAACGCGGTCAGCGACGGCCGGCACGTGGTGTTGCCCCGCCAGGCCACCGCGCTGGCCGCCACGCTGCGCGACCGGGGGTACGAGACGATCGGCGTCGACCTGTCCGAGCTGCGCAAAGCCGGCGGTGGCCCGAAGTGCTGCACGTTGACGCTGCGTGAAGGAGAGGGAAGCAAATGATCGTGGACGACGCCCTGCGTACCCCGCCGACGGACGACGCTCTGCGTACGCCGACGGCGGTACGCGACGCGGAACGGTGGACCGCGCACAACTACCACCCGCTGCCGGTGGTGATCGAATCAGCCGAGGGCGCCTGGCTGACCGACGTCGACGGCCGGCGCTACCTGGACTGTCTGGCCGGCTATTCGGCGCTCAACTTCGGGCATCGGCACCCGACGCTGATCGCCGCCGCCCACGCTCAGCTCGACCGGCTCACGCTGACCAGCCGCGCGTTCATCCACGACCAGTTTGCCGCCTTCTGCCGCGAACTGGCCCAGCTGTGCGGCAAGGAACTGGTGCTGCCGATGAACACCGGGGCGGAGGCGGTGGAGACCGCCATCAAGGTGGCCCGCAAGTGGGGCTACCAGGTCAAGGGGGTGCCGTCCGGGCAGGCCACCATCGTGGTCGCCGACGGCAACTTCCACGGCCGTACGACCACCATCGTCAGCTTCTCCACCGACCCGGACGCCCGCGACGACTTCGGCCCGTACACCCCCGGGTTCCGGATCGTCCCGTACGGCGACCTGGCCGCGTTGACCGAGGCCATCGACGACACCACGGTGGCCGTACTGCTGGAGCCGATCCAGGGCGAGCAGGGCGTCGTCGTCCCGCCGGCCGGTTACCTCTCCGGCGTACGTCGTGTGTGCACCGAGCGGAACGTGCTCTTCCTCGCCGACGAGATCCAGTCCGGGCTGGGCCGGACCGGTACGACGTTCGCCTGCGACTACGAGGATGTCGTACCGGACATGTACCTGCTCGGCAAGGCGCTGGGCGGGGGCATCGTGCCGGTGTCGGCGGTGGCCGCCGACCGGTCGGTGCTCGGGGTGCTGCGCCCCGGCGAGCACGGCTCCACCTTCGGCGGGAACCCGCTGGCCTGCGCGGTCGCCACCGAGGTGGTCCGGCTGCTGGCCACCGGGGAGTTCCAGCGCCGCTCCGCCGAGCTGGGCGTGCACCTGCACGCCGCGTTGCAGAAGCTGGTCGGGCAGGGCCTGGTGGCCGTACGCGGCCGGGGCCTGTGGGCCGGGATCGACATCGACCCGACGCTGATGACCGGCCGGCAGGCGTGTGAGCGGCTGGCCGAGCGCGGCATCCTGGCCAAGGACACCCACGGTTCGACGATCCGGTTGGCTCCCCCGCTGGTCGTCACCGTCGAGGAGCTGGACCACGCGGTCGAACAGTTGGCCGCCGTACTGCGCGGCTAACCCGCCACCCGCCTGACGCGGTTCGCCCGCCCCGTACACGTACGGGGCGGGCGAACTAACCGGCTGTTGGGGAGGTGGGCGGACCTACGGCTTGAGGCGGATCGCCATGGTGGGGGCCTCGGCCATCACCGAGGTCGGGTTGAAGTCGCCCCCGGAGGTCATCTTCGCCGCTCGACCGATCTGTACGCCCGGATACAGCTCCACGAGGTCTCCGGTGCTCAGCGCCCGGGCCTGCTGGTTGATCAGGGGCACCCGCTGCGCCTCGTCCATCGAACCGCCCGGCCGGATGCCCGAACCGTTGGTGCTCACGTCCCGGGCGATCAGGTCGGCGCCGTGCAACTCGAAGCTGACATGGTTACGGCTGATCCAACGCCGGGCCTCGTCGTTGAGCCACTGCCCCAGCCGGATGCCCTCGGACTGTTCCGGCGCCCGGCCCACCACGACCCGCTGTTCGGGGGCGACCACGAACCGTCGCCGGATCTGCCCACCGATCCGTACGGCGAGCACCTCGATCTTGGGGCGCGGACCGATGTCGGAGAGCCGGCGCTCGTGCCGGGGGCAGGTCGGCACCCCGGTACGCAGGCTCGGCGGCGGCTGACCGTACGGCGCTCGTTCGACCCGCAGGTCGGCAAAGGCACCGCCTCCGCCACCGCCGAACAGGGAACATCCCAGTTCGGGGCAGCGCCACACGCGGGCGAGCAACTTGGTGCCGGCCGGTGACGGGCCGACCGCGGTGGGCACGCTGACGCCCACCCGGGCCTTGAGGGTGGGACCGTTCGCGCTGGGGATCGGGGCGAGCATCCGCCCCGGCTCGGTCACCCACGGAAAACGCCCGGCGAGCCCGTCGAACCGCTGCCGACTGAGCACCGGCAGGCCGAGCAGGTCGGCCACCTCAAGCACCCGGTCGGCGGGGCGCTGGTCGACGACCTCGACCAGACCGTCGTCGGCCCAGCGGCGGATCACCATCCGCTCGTTGGAGGTCAGGTCGGCGTCGGAGAGCAGCCCCCGGTGCACCACCGCGTAGACCGGTGCGCCGTCCTCCTGGAGTTGCCGACCGAGCGCGTCGATGGTGATCCCGAGTCGTAACAGGCTGGCCGGCCGGCCACCGTCGAGGTCGACGTAGCGGACCACGTCGGCCAGGTCGAGCACCGCCCGAGCCAGGGCAGGGTCGGTGCAGACCCGGCCCTCGATCGCGTCCAGAACCTTGCTGATCTCGAATCTCATGCCGGGTTCCGTAGGATCTCGTCGATGCGGCGGGCCAGGTCGAAGTCCCGCCGGGTCACTCCGCCAACAGAGTGGGTGACGCACTTGAAGGTCACGGTGCGCCAGCGGATGTCGATGTCGGGATGATGGTTGAGTTCCTCGGCGACCACCGCAACCCGGTCGACAACGGAGATCGTCTCGGGAAAGCCGCCCAGTTCTGCCGTCCGGGAAATGCCAGCCGGGTTACCGGTCCAGCCGGCCAACCCGTCCAGCTCGCTGCGCACCGCCTCAGCGTCGAGCACCTCTGCCATGCGGCTGACCTTACCTTCTGGCTGGTCCAGCTCAGGAGCCGTCGTGATGCTTGCCCACCTTTCCGTCACGAACGACGCCACCCCGGGCAGCGAACGACGCTACCGCTGGGCAGCGGGCGACGCCGACCGGGGCAGCGAACGACACTGCCCTGGTCGGCAACGGTGCCGCCCCGGTCAGACCCGGGTGATCCGTACGGCGTCGGCGACGACGTATCCGGTGGCGCTGGACCACCGGCTCACCCCGACCACGTCCTTGTCACCGGCGGTGAGGGTGAAGGTGCCGAGGGACTTCCATGCCCCGCCACCGGTGCTCTGGTCGACGATGACGGTCTGGTTGCCGCCCTTGGCGACGACGACGTACGGCGTGGCCGTGTTGTAGCCGGCGATGCCGGGGTACCAGGCGTCGATCCGGTAGCTGCCCTCGGCCGGGATGTTCGCCTTGTAGTAGGCGACGTCACTGATCGCCTGCGGGTTGGCGTACCGGTAGTCCGCCCCGTAGCGCTCAGCGGAGTAGCTGGAGGTGAGCCAGTTGGCGCTGGCGGTGAACCGCCCGGCGGTGGTGTTGTCGATGATGACGCTGAACGCCGGCGGGGTGGTGCCGCCGAGCGCGGCGGCGACGTCGAGACGCAGTTGCGGCAGCTTGGCGTAGAGGACGTCACCGGGGCAGGCGGTGGCGACGTAGTCGCGGTGGCCGAAAATCTGGGTCGGGGCGATGTTGTACTGATCGCAGATGTATGCGCAGAACTGCACCAGCTTGTTGTAGAGCACTGCCGGCGGGGCGACCGAGGTGTAGAGCCCCTCGTTCTCGATCCCGATGGCCTTGTCGTTCTGGCCGGGGCAGTGTGCGCCGACGACCATCCCGCTGCCGGCCTGTAGGCGGCTGAGGCTGTTGTGCCGGCCCTCCATCACGTGCCCGCCCCGGCTGATGGTGAAGTGCTGACCGCTGTCGGCCCAGCCGTTGCCGTCCATGTGCCAGCCCTGGACGGTACGGGCGAACGAGTAGGCATACGACAGCGAGGTGTCGCTGACGTTCGCGCTGGCCGTGTGGTGGATGATGATCTTGTTCGGCGAGGACGAGATGACGTTGAGCGAGCTGGAGGGGTTGCGAGCCCCCCAGGTGGCGCAGCTGGCGATGGTGGGCGAATCGACGGCGAGGGCCGGCGCGGCACTGGCGAGCGACAGTCCGCCGGCGGCGGTGCCGACGCCGATGAGTACCGCACCACGCATGACGTCCCGGCGGGACAGGTGACTGCCGGTCATGGACGACCTCCACAGCTGGGGGATGAAGATTTCTTTAGCGATAGCACCAAAGATCGAAGGAATTCTTACCAGACATCGACATCTCCCGCTAGAGCCCACTTCGTCGGGTAATGGGGCAGTTACGAGTCGGCTCGGCAGTCGGCAGGCGGCGGAGGCAACCGGCGGAGGCAACCGGGTCACGTCACGTCAGGCCAGGTCAGGTCATCCGGCGTACCGCAACGCGCAGCCGGGCCAGGTCCCGTCGCCGTCGCTCGTAGGTCATGGCCAGCCCGATCAGCGCGAGGCCACCGATCGCCAGGAAAATCCACCGAGGTAGTCGGTCCCAGACTCCGACCACCTCGTGCAGCGCGACCAGGGCGAGCGTCCCGCCACCGAGCAGCACCGGAGCCTGCCGACGCCACCTGGCACCCACCAGCACCGTGACGAGTGCCCCTGCCCCGACCAGTAGCCGCCGCCAGGGCTGCCCGTCGGCGACCAGAATCGAGACCAGGCCCGGCAGCAACGCCGCAGCCAGCCCCGGCCCGTACGTGAGCCA
Organism: Micromonospora sp. NPDC003197; assembly: GCF_053590565.1. NCBI lineage: Bacteria > Bacillati > Actinomycetota > Actinomycetes > Micromonosporales > Micromonosporaceae > Micromonospora > Micromonospora sp. NPDC003197. The sequence goes on from NZ_JBSFTE010000001.1 coordinate 395,167, forward strand.
ACTGTTCCGCCCCGGCCGCGTCCGGTTCGCCAGCCAGCCGGCGACCAACGCCAACGCCGCCGCCGGCAGGGTGTACGCCTCCAGCACCGCCACCCGCTCGGCGGCCAGCAGCAGCCACGCGGCGAGCAGTTCACTCCCACCCGCGACCGCCGCGAGGCTCCAGCGACGACCCGCCGACTCCTTCGGGTGCAGCGCCCGGACGCCTGTCGCGACCCCCCACAACGTGCAGACCACTACCGCGTACCGCAGGTCGGACGCGGCGAGCAGTAGGGCGACCACCGCACCGGCGTGACCGGCTGCCTCGATCGTGATCGATTCCACCGGTCGCCGGCCGCGCAGCACGGCACCGACGGCCAGAGCCGCCCCGGCCACCCCGAGCACCGCGAAGGCGGCGAACCGCAGCGGCAGTTCGGCGGCCCGGGACGCGACCACCGCGAAGATCACCCCGGTGGGGACCGCGGCCAGCCAACCGGCCAGCCGGGCGGGGCGGGTCCGGCCGGCGAGCCCGGTCACCGCAGCGACCACGACGACCAGGCCCACCGCCACGAGCGTGCTGGCCTTCGTCGCCAGCAGACCCGCCAGACCCGGCCCGGCCAGGACCACCCCCAGCGGTACGGTCACCGCGCCGACCCGGGGTCGCCACGGCGTCAGCGCGGCGAAGAGCAGGCCGGTGAGCCCGCTGACCAGCGCCACCGCCGGTACGACCGGCCAGCGGGCCCCCGACACGGCCAGTCCGACCAGGAGCGCCGTCGCCCCGAGCGGTGCTGCCGTGACGAGCCTGCCGGCCCAGCGACGGCCCCAATGGATCGACTGGTACGGCCAGGGGAGGATCAGTGCGGCGACGGTGAGGACGGCCAAGGCGATCCCGGCCGGGGCGTCCACCCGGTGCATCAGTTCGTCGGATGGCCCACTGACCGGCACCAGCCCCACTCCACCGGGTGCGCCGGACCAGATCCCACCCAGCCAGGCGTACGGGCTGACCAGCACCGCCCAGACGGCCGGTGTCAGCAGGACCGCGCTGGTCAGCAGCAGTAGCCCGCCGGAGAGCAGCAACGGCACCGCCCGCTGGATCGGCCGGACCAGCACCAGTCCGATGGCCACCAGCAGGACGGTGATCGAGGCGTACACCGGTCGGGGCTCCCCGGCCCGCTCGACGGCCGGGGACAGACCCGGCACCAGGACGGCGAGCGCGAGCGCCACGGCGGCGTACGACTGTTGGCCAGGCCGCCACCGACGGACCGCGACCAGCGCACCGACCAGCAGGGCGACGGCGATGGTGCCTCCCCGTGCCTGCCACCCGAGGCCGACCCCGGCGGTGAAGAGCCCCACGGTCAGCGCAGCTGGCCCGGCGAGCAGCCCGACGGCGAGCGCGGTTCCGCCGACCGCCCGGTCCACTGAGGAGTCGACCGGCGCGGTGAACGCGACCGCGATCCCGACAACCAGGAGCCCGGCGAGTACGGCGGTGGCGCTCGCCGGGCGGGCCAGGCCCACCAGGAGCGCATGTCCGGCCAGCAGCGCACCGGTCAGGGCGGCTGTCACCCGGACCGGAGTCGGGCTGCGCGGCACAAGCCGGCCACCGCCGGTGGCCGCCGGTAGGCCAACCGCCGCCGGTAGGCCAACCGCTACCAGCGGGCCAACCGCCGCCGGCAGACCAACCGCCGCCAGCAGACCAACCGCGACCGCGAGGTCCACCACCGGCACCGCCCACCAGGCCAGTCCGGTCGCCGGCAGGGCCAGCACCACCAGCCCGGTCCCGCCGATCGCAGTGCTGACCCGGGCAGCCCTGGGCAGCAGCAGCGCCAATGCCGTGCTGGCCACCCCCACCGACACCGGTACCTGCCAGTCGAGCGGCACGATCGCGTCGACGTCCCCCCGCCACACCGGCATCGATCGCAGCAGGGTGGCCGCCACCACCACAAGCACCGCGATCCCGACCGGGATCCACAGCGCGCCGACGGTGACCAGCCCACCGATGCGGGCACCGAGCCCCACTCGGGGCGGCAACACCCCGCCCGCCGCCGTAACAGCTCCGGCCATCGTCCTCATGAACCCCGGCACCGCCGTCACGAGCAGGGCGATCGCCATGACAACCAGTGCCGCCGGCAGCAACGGTGATCCGGGCAGTTCGACCATCGGGCGGACCGCCGCAGCGGCCACCACGACCACCAGCACGCCGGCCGCCACCGCCGGAAAGACGACGCCCCGGCCGACGATCGAGCCGGCCACCAACAGCAGCGCCACCACCACCAACGGGCCACCGGCCAGTATCGGCGGGTCGGTGACGAACAGGGCGCCCAGGCCGCAGCCGGCCGCGCCGAGCAGCGCGACGCCGTACGCGATCCAGGCGCTGATCCGACCGGCCCGCGCTACCCCGTCACCACGTACCAGCCACACCACCGCGAGATTCAGCGTGGCCAACCCGGCGAGCACCAACGCCCACCCGGCGACCCCCAGGTGGGCGTCGACCGCCAGCAAGACTGGCACCGGCTGGGCCAGGAGCAGCGCGGTAAACCAGGGTGCGGCGAGCCGGGTGGCCGCGCCGTAACCAGCGGCGATCACCGTACCGAGCGTCAACACCAGCGCCGGATAACGCAGCCCCGGCCAGCCGGCCACGCCAAACAGATCGACCGACCAGGCCGCGTACCCGTCGAGCAACACCAGCAGCAGCCCCACTGCGGCGAACGTCTCCCCGGTCGCGGTCAGCCCCCGGTGCTTCGCCAACGGCGGGGCGGCCAGCACCAGCAGCGTGACGGCGGCCAGGATCATCGCCCGGCCGGTGACCCCGACAGTGGCCCAGGCAACCACGGTGAACACGATCGCGGCCGTACCGAGCAGCAGCCCACCGAGGATGAACAACAGGTTCTGCACGGTACGGGTGGACGTCTCCGGCCGTACGCCACCGTCGGGGTTACCGGTCGTCGGGGCAACCTGGGCCGGAACCGCTGGTAGGGCGGTCGAGGTGCGGATCGGGGTACGGGCCGAGCGGTCGACGTAGCTGGCGACCCGTACCCGGGCGGCCAGCTCGTTGCGTCGCCGCTGGTGATCCCGCAACGTCGCCGACAGCATCAGGTACGCCTGTCGGGCCTGCTCGACCCGACCGGTGAGCCCGGCGATCTCGCCATCGAGCCGGATGACCTCGGCGGCGACGGGATCGGGCCCCCGACCGCAGCCCGGACAACCGGTGGTCAGACTGGCGGCGACACCACACACCGGACACGGATAGCTGCCGACCGGGCTGGCCTGACCGCTGCCCTCGCCACTGGACGAGGCAGGCTGGCCGCTGATCGGGCTGGGCTGGGGCGGCTGCATTCCCACATGCTCTGAGGCGGCACCGATAGCGGGCCAGAGTGCGGATACTCAGCCTCGGCCGTCGGGCACCCGGTTGGCCTCGATCCACTCGTCGATGCGCGTCCACCAGTCGTAGAGCCAGTCGATGCGTTCCTGCTTACCGGCCGGCACCTCCTCGGGAGGTACCGACCAGAACCGCATCACGATCCGCTTGTCCATCGGAAGTTCCCGCCACACGTCGGTGACGGTAAGCATCCGGTCCAACCCGGTGTGCGCGACGAAGACGACCCCCGCGTCCGGGGCAGCCTCCAGCGCGGCCAGCATCCCACCGGGCTGCGGAGCGAGCACGTGCCGCATCGCCTCGGCGCGTACCGCCATCTGCTCCAGCCCTCGGGACCGCAACCGTTCGATGGCGCGTAACCGGCGACGCGGCGTGAAGTTCCCGCCCTCGGGGAAGATCACGAAAACGTCGTCGTCGTCCAGCGCCGTGGCCAGGTGCCGGATCTGCTCGGTCATCGTCTCCCCCCGCTCGCGGCCGGGCGCGACGAACCGGTTGGGCAGCCGGTTGAGCAGAACGTCGACGGCCGGATCCCACTGCAAGGTGTCCTTCAGGACGATGCGCGGCTCCCGGTCGAACCAGTTGACCAGGGCGTGGATCAGGATGAACGAGTCACCCGGGCCAGCGTGCCGGCAGAGCACCAACTCGGGGCGGCCGCGTAGCGCGGTGTCGGGATCGGCGCCGACAATGTCGATCCGCAACCGCAACGTCCAGCGCGCCTGCCAGAAGAGGATCCTGAGGAACCAGCCGGTCAGCACATAGTGGGCCCGCTGGAACCAGGGAGTCTGGAGCTTCCAGCCGAAGCCCGAGGCGACCCAGAGCACGAAGAGCGCCATCAGCGCGGCGGCATCCCACACCAGATAGACGCAGGCCATCCAGAGCACCCGCAGCGGGCGTAGGTAGCCAGGTACCAGTGGGGAGGCCGCTGCGGCGATGAACAGCCACACCGGCAGGGTCGTGACGAGCAGGAACGCAAGCAACACCACGCCGGGTGCGATCAGCAGTCGGCGTAACCACCTCGGCGGTAGCGGCATCAGGAATCATCCACATGAGACGCCAGGTAGCGCCGGGACGCGGTGTAGGCGCGACTGATCCGCCGCCCCACGGCCGCCATGTCCCGGTACGCCCACGGGCTGTCCTCGCGAGGACCCGGTCCGCCGGTCGGAAGTACATGCACATCCACATCATCGGGTAGCGCCGCCATCTCCCGGGCGAACCGATGCCGGCGGGCGATCTCGAACGCCACCTGGGCGATCTCCCAGGGCCGGCGGGGCGGGCTCAACGGCCGCTCGATCCGGCCCACCTGAAGTACGAAGATCTGCTTGGCACCGTGCAGCACCGCCTCCCCGATCGGGATCGAGTTGACCACTCCACCGTCGATGAAATGCTCACCATCGATCTCAGTCGGCGGCAACAGGCCCGGTACGGACGCCGAGGCGAGCACCGCGTCCACCACCGGCCCGGAGGTGAACCAGTGTTCGGCGGCCCGTTCGATGCTGGCCGCGCAGCAGTGGAACGGCACCTGAAGGTCGGCGAAGGTGGTCTCCTCGCCGAGTTCGCGTTCCAGCAACCGGCGCAGCGGACGCGGCGAGTGCAGGTGGGTACGGGCGGCGAACCGGCGCAGTTGCCGAGCGACCGAGTCGCCGTACACCTCGCTCGCCTCCGGCGACGCCCAGAGCCGGACCAGCCGATCGGTCACCCCCTCGGTCGGATCGGCGGCGACCAGCGCACCGTTCACCGCACCGATCGACGTACCAAGGACCAGATCAGGCTGGATACCGGCGCGAAACAGCGCCCGCAGCATGCCCACCTCGACCGCGCCGAGTACGCCGCCACCACCGAGCACGAACGCCACCGGGCCGTTGACCATGGCATTCATCCTGGCACGTGCCGACCGGACACCGCCCGGCGACCAGTGCTGACGGCAACCGACGGCCGGCGCGGCCGACGATCCCTGGGCGATCGTTGACACCGGGGATCCATCCACGGACCCTGATACGACCCCCGTCCCCTCCCCCATAGGCAGGTGCGACGCATCATGACAGCGCTGCGCGCGGGTGAGCTGCTGACCCGCAGATACCGCCTCATCGACCGAATTGGCGCCGGTGGCATGTCGGTGGTTTGGCGAGCCCGCGACGAGGTGCTCGACCGGCTGGTGGCGTTGAAGATCCTCACCGCCGCACTCGCCGCCGACGCCCGCTTCCGTGACCTGGTACGGGAGGAGGCCCGCGCCGCCGCACAGCTCGTACACCCGAGGGTGACCGCGGTGCACGACTACGGTGAGATGGTCGCCCCCGACGGCACGGTCACCGCCTTCGTGGTGATGGAACTACTCACCGGGGAGGAACTGGCCGCCCGGCTGGTCGGCGGGCCACTGCCCTGGCCAGAGGCGGTACGGATCAGCGCCGAGGTGGCGGACGCACTCGCCGCCGCCCACCGACTGGGCATCGTGCACCGGGACATCACCCCGGCCAACGTCATGCTGACCTCGACCGGCGCGAAGGTGCTCGACTTCGGCATCGCCACCTGGGCGGGCACCCCGGACGACGACGAGGACGGCACGACCTTCGGCACCCCGGCCTACGTCCCACCGGAACGCCTCGACGGCCTCCCCGCACAACCGGCCACCGACGTCTACGCCCTGGGGGTGCTGCTCTACGAGACGCTGACCGGGCGGGTGCCGTTCCCGGCCGCCACCTGGGACGACCTGACCGGCATACCGGCCAGCGCCACGATGCCGCCGCTGACCGGCGTACCGGAACTGCCCGACGTGCCGGAGTTGCCGGACGCAGTGGCCGACCTCTGTCGGCGCTGCCTGGCCCGGTCCCCGGCCGATCGGCCCAGCGCCCAACAGGCCCGGGACGTCCTGCGCGACCAACTCCGGGAGGACCTCCCGCACCGGCACCACCAGCCCTCCCCGCACCAGCCCGATGTACCGTGCCAGCCCGCCGTTCCGCACCAGCCCTCCCCGCACCAGCCCGATGTACCGTGCCAGCCCGCCGTTCCGCACCAGCCCTCCCCGCACCAGCCCGCCGTTCCCCGTCGTCACCCGGCACCGAACCGGGGGGTCATCGCCGTCGCCGCTGCCGTACTGGGCCTCATCGCGATAGCGGTCGGCGTGCTCGTCGCGACATCACCACCCCGGGAGCACGCCGAAGAGGCACTGCCACATGCGTCACCGACGACCGCCACGTCCGCAGTACCGGCCACTCCGCCGGTCACACCGCCAGTGGCACCCCCCTCCGACAGCAACCGGCCGACAGGATCGACCACCGGCATACCTGGTACGCCGCCGACCGGGCCGGCACTGCCCCCGGTGGCGACAGCCGAACTGGTGGCCCAGCTGCATCGGATCATCGACGACGGGGTCTCCGCCGGGGCGATCCGGGGCGACGTCGGCATCGACCTGCGCAATCACGTACGAAATCTGTTGCCGGTGTCGCACACCGAGCCAGCCGACCTGGCCCACCCGGTAGCGCAGATCCGGGAAAAAATCGCGGTACGGGTGGCCGAGGGCACGATCACGACCGCCCACGCCCAACAACTCGACGCTGCCCTCGCCCCCCTCGCCTCGATGTAAGGAAGGGCCCCTTCTTATCGTTTTCTGTATAGGAAGGGGCCCTTCCTAACACCTCAGGGCAGGGCGTTGAGGAACGGTTCGTGGTTGTCCTTGAATTCCCAGCCGTAGTACTGGTCCCAGTTGATCGACCATGTCATCAGCCCACGGAAGCCAGGGCTGGTGCCGCTACGCGGAACGTAGCTGCCGCAACTCGTACCCCGGACCAGGCAGTTGACCGCTGCCTGCACGCCGGGCGGTGCGACGTACCCGTTGCCCGCGCTGGGCGACGAGGGCGTGCCGAAGGCCACCTGGTCGGGGCGCAGCGGCGGAAACACGTTGGCGGTGTTGCCAGCCACCGGGAACCCGGCGAGCAGCATGTCGGTCATCGCGATGTGGAAGTCGGCACCGCCCATCGTGTGGTACTGGTTGTCCAGCCCCATGATCGGGCCGGAGTTGTAGTCCTGTACGTGCAGCACGGTGATGTCGTTGCGCAGCGCATGGATGACCGGCAGGTACGACCCGGCGCGCGGATCCTGTCCGCCCCACGGACCAGAGCCGTAGTACTGGTAGCCGAGCTGCACGAAGAAAGTCTCCGGCGCCATGGTCAGGACGAAGCCGTCGCCGTACCGCTGCTTGAGCGTGCGGATCGCGGAGATCAAATTGACGATCACCGGGGTGGTGGGGTTCTTGAAGTCGGTGTCGCCGGTGTTCAGCGACAACGAGTGCCCCTCGAAGTCGATATCGAGGCCGTCCAGTCCGTAGCGGTCGATGATGGCGCTGACCGACTGGACAAAGGCGTCCCGGGCGGCGGTAGTGGTCAACTGGACCTGGCCGTTCTGCCCGCCGATCGAGATGAGCACCTTCTTGCCCTGCTGCTGTTTGGCCCGGATCGCCGCGATGAATTCGGTTTCCGTCTCCACGCTCGGGCACTCGCTGACCGGACAGAGCTGGAACCGGATGTCGCCGGAGGTCACCGAGGTCGGCTCGCCAAAGGCGAGGTTGATGATGTCCCACTCGGCCGGCACGTCGACCATTCGCAGGTATCCGGAGCCGTTGGCGAAACTGGCGTGCAGGTAGCCGATCAACGCGTGCCTCGGCAGACCACCGACCGGAGGCGGGGTGGTGGGTGGTGGGGTGGTCGGGGACACCGTCGGCGTCGCTGTCGGAGATCCGGTCGGGTTCGCACCACCACCACACGGCTGCCCGTTCAACGTGCAGTTAAGTGGTGAACCAGAACCCGACGCCAAAAACCCGAACGACACCGAACCACCCGGCACGATCGACCCATTCCACGACCGGTTCGTGAACGTATACCGCTGACCCGACGACGACAACAACGCATCCCAATACGAACCCACACCCGTACCCACCGGAAGATCAAAAACCAACGACCACGAAGAGACCGTCGTACTCCCACCATTCGTGATCGTGTACCGCCCCTCCCAACCCGAACCCCAATCCGACACCCTCACAAACGACGCCGTCACACCCGCCGCGAACGCCGGCAACTGCCCCCACACCACCCCCAACGCCGCCACCAACCCCGCCACCACAGCCACCACCAACGACCTCGACCGCCGCCACATCCCAGACCCCCTCCCACCACGATCAGAAATCCACAGTCATCAACAGATCGCCCAATTATTAAGACTGTTAACTGTTTCTGTCCAGACCCTGAACTCGGGAAATCTCGCGGCACGACGGCGAGAGCCGATGACTGTGACGGCGCACGGATCCGGGCACGCCACCGGTGTTAGGAAGGGCCCCTTCTTATACAAAAAGCGATAAGAAGGGGCCCTTCCTAACACCTCAGCCCAGGCGGATGCGGTGGCCGGCCCGATCGAAGAGGAGCAGCCGGCCCGGGTCGACGGCGAGAGTCAGTGCCTCACCGACGCGGGGCAAAATCGGAGCCGGCATCCGGCATACGACGTCGCCAGCCGGTAGCGGGTCACCTGGCAGGTCTGGATCGTAGACCGGGTAGAAGCCATATTCGGTACGGGCGGTCGCCGGCAAACCGTCAGGTCGACGGGACGCGGCCGACGACGAACTGTCGGTGAGCAGGTCGGCCAGGTGTCGACCGGTGTCGGGGTGCTCCAACTGGGACTCGGCCACCGAGGTCGACACCGCACCGGTCGAGAGATGTACCACCGCTTCGTGCCCCAGGTTCTCGACCAGACGTACCCTTCCTCGCAGCACCGGCCAGTCCGGTGTCGCCGAGCCTGGGGCGACCGGGGTCAGGGCCTCGGGCCGCAGCGCGACCGTCACCCGCTCGGTGTGCCGCGCCACCAGCGGGGCGAACCGTGGATCGTCCCGGGCGAAGTCGAGCGTCTGCGTACCCAGGTCGACCAGTACCCGACCACCTTCGACCACGATCGCGGCCTGCACCAGGCTGGCCCGGGGCGTGCCGACGAAGGCGGCGACGAACAGGGTGTCCGGATCGGCGTAGATCTGCGCGGGTGAGCCGACCTGCTGGAGTACGCCTCGGCGCAGCACCGCCACCCGGTCGGCCACCGTCATCGCCTCGACCTGGTCGTGGGTGACGTACAGGGTGGTCACCGCCAACCGGCGGGCCAATGCGGCCACCTCGGTACGCAGTTCCGCCCGTACCCCTGCCTCCAGGTTGGACAGTGGCTCGTCGAGTAGGAACACGTACGGCCGGCGGATGATCGCCCGGGCGATGGCGACCCGCTGGCGCTCGCCACCGGAGAGGTGGTCGGGTCGACGATGCAGTAGGCCGGTGACACCGAGTTGCTCGGCGACTTCGGCCACCCGGGCCGGTACGTCCACTGTCGGATCTGCCTCGACGCGTAGCGGAAAGGCGATGTTCTGCTCGACCGTGAGATGCGGATACAGTCCCTGCTCCGGGAAGACCAGCGCCACCCGCCGCTCTCGGGCCACATCCTGGTCGACCGGCCGGCCGTCGATGCGTACCTGCCCATCGCTCGGCTGGTCCAGCCCGGCCACCAGGCGCAGGATGGTGGACTTCCCGCAACCGGTCGGCCCCAACAGGGCCAACACTTCGCCCGGTCGTACCTCGATGCTCACTCCGTCCACGGCGACGACATCACCGAAGGACTTCGTCAACCGATCGATGCTGATGGCGACCATGGCGATCACCTCCTGCCGCCATGGTCGCGGTGGCGACACCGGTCGCGCTACCCCTTATCGGCGGTCATCGAAACGGGGTCATCAAAACAGGGAGCTGGCCGTCGAAACGGGGTCATCGAAACAGGGAGCTGGCCGCATGCCGGGCTACGGTGACCGATCGGGGGTTCGCCAACCAGTCCCGATAAACCTGTTCGTAGCCGCGCGCCATCCGCTCGGCGGAGAAGGCGGTACGGGCGTGTGTGGCGCAGCGGGTTGGATCGAGCGCCTCGACGGCTCGTAGCGCCGCCGGCAACTCGGCCGGGTCGTCGCAGATCAGTCCGGTTTCACCGGAGCGGATCAGCTCCGGCACAGCCCCCCGGTTGAGTGCCACCACTGGCGTACCGGTGGCCATCGCCTCGACCATGACCATCCCGAACGGTTCCTCCCAGCGGATCGGCATGATCATGCAGCGGGCGGCGAGCAACAGTTCGAGACAGGTCTCCCGATCCGGGTCACGGACCAGGGTCACGTCCGGTCCGAGCATCGGCTCGATCACTTCGGTGAAGTATGCCTGCTCAGCGGCCTCGTTGCATTTGCCGGCCAGCACCAGCGGCAGCCCGGCCGCCCGGCAGGAGCGGATCGCCAGATCGGGCCCCTTGTCCGCGCTGAACCGGGCCAGCCACAACACCGGTCCGGTGCCCGGCTTCGACTTACGCGGCATGCTGTCGGCGCGCATCCCGTTGTGGACGACGCCGGCCCAGGGCAATCCCGGCACCAGTCGCCGCTGGGCGTGGGAGATGGCCACCAGTCCTACTGAGGGACGTACGCCTCGAAGGATGTCACCGAGTTCACCGGCGGGATCGTTGTGCACGGTGGCCACCGTGGGGACCGGCCGTTGCTGTGCGACGAGCGGACCGATGGTGGTGTGGTCGTGCACCACGTCGTACGAGTCGGGTGAAAGCAGTTGGTCCACTCGGGCCAGGTGTACCAACTCGGGCAGCACCTGGCCGAGCCGGTCGTGCTGCACCTCCGCGTCGGTCGCGACATAGCGACCGCTGGTGCCAGTCCAGGTGCCGGCACCGAACAACGTCACATCATGGCCCAATGCCACCAAACCATCCACCAACGCGGCGCACACCTGCTCCAGACCCCCGTAACCGGGTGGCGGCACCTCGTACCACGGGGGTACCACCATCGCGACCCGCAACGGTTTCGGGTGGGGCGAGCGGTCGAGTGCGGTCTGATTCACGGAAACGAGCCCTCCGGCTGGATCCAGCAGGCCTGCGCCACCTTCCGGGACTTTCCGGCGGCCACTCGCGAGTTCCCCGGCCCGGGCGCCTCCACTCCCCTACTCGGTCAGGAAGCTAGCCGGTCAGGAAGCTGCTATTCGGTCAGGAATCGCGCGGGCTCTCCGGGTGTGAGGATGAGCCTGTCGTCCACGGAACTCACGCCCGGTACGGACCAGGCCGCCCGTTCTGCCGCTTCCTTCTCCATCCACGACCGTACGGTGCCACCGATCACGACGACATCGTCCCGTACCTCGATGGTGATCTGGTCGATGTCCCCCTGGAGGGTACGACGCAGCGCATCACGGATGTCCCGCTTGACCGATTCTGGGGCTGGTGGGCCACCGGGCGGCCGGACGGCGACGAGGTTCGTGACCCCGCGTACGCCAGAGAGCCGTCGCACCGACCGTTCGGCGGCCCGCCGCTGGTAGCCCCATTCGACCTCGCCACGCAGCATTACCCAAGCGTTGGCGACGGTCACGTCGAGCTTCTCGAACGGTACGAAGGCATCCCACTCCAGTGCGCGGCTCGCCGCCAACGCGATGTCGGTGTCGCTGCGTTCCGCCGAACCGGGCAGTTGTACCTCGATCTCGTTGGCCACCGCACGGACCCCGCGCAACCGGTGCGCGGAGTGCTCGGCGGCCCACTTCTTGGCGTAGCTGTCCACCGAGCCGGTGAGGGTGACGATGCCGTCGGTCACGCTGACCCCGACCTCGTTGGGCTGCACCCAGGCATCCCAGCTCAGCTCTTCCAGCACGTCCCGCTGGATCTCCTCGTCGCTGCGGGTCATGGTTGCCGTGATCATGTCTGCCTCCCGCGCGTTGTGATCCGATAGCCGGCGCCGGTCAGCGCTACGCGACAGACAAGGCACCGCGCAAGGCACCCCGTCCACCGCCGAACAAGGCACCGCGTCCACCGCCGATCCTTCGGCGAGCTCGGGTGAGAAGCCGTCATCCGGGGCGGGTGAAAGGCCGCACATGGAGGCGGCGGCGGGCGACGTGACCAACCCCCTTGGTCACACCGCCCGCCGCCGCTGGGGAGGAGGCAGGTTGCTGGGGAGAACGACTCGACCGATATGACGGCTTTCCGCCCTCAGTAGGGTCGTACTCCTAGTTAGGACGTTTCAGCGAGCGTTACGGTTGCCGTCTTTTCCGCCCCGTTTCGGAGGAACTTCAACTCCACCCGGTCGCCAACCTTGCCGGCCTGGACCGCAGCCACCAGATCGCTGGAGTCGTTGATCGCCTTTCCGCCGTAGCTGACCACCACGTCACCCTGCTGCAGGCCGACCTTGGCCGCTGGGCTGTCCGGGACGACCGTGGCGACCAGAGCACCGCCCTGTTCGGCGTCACCCACGCTGACCCCGAGGGACGGGTGACTGACCTTTCTGCCGTTTTGCAGGGTCTCGGCCACCGCCTTGGCCTTGTTGCTCGGAATCGCGAAGCCGAGGCCGATGTTCCCGGTCCCCTGCCCTGAGGTGGCGATGGCGGTGTTGATGCCGATCACCTCGCCCCGGGTGTTGATCAGAGCCCCACCCGAGTTACCCGGGTTGATCGGCGCGTCGGTCTGCAACAGGCCGGAGATCGAGCTCACCCCACGCTGCTGGCCCTGTCCGTCCGACTCGTCGCCGGCCTGGATGGTCCGGTCCCGGGCACTGATGATGCCGGCGGTCACCGATCCCTGCAGACCCAGGGGGCTGCCGAGGGCGAGCACCGTGTCGCCGACCTGCATCGCGTCGCTGTCACCGAACTTGGCCGGGGAGAGGCCGGACACCCCGTCGGCCTTCACTACCGCAAGGTCCGTCTTGGGGTCGGTACCTACGATCTTGGCGGTCGCCTTCTTGCCGTCCGCGAAGATCACCTGCACCTGGTTGCCGGAGCCGCTCGCCACGACATGGTTGTTGGTCAGCACGTAGCCGTCAGCGGTCAACACCACACCGGAGCCCTCACCACTGCCCGTGCTGATCGACACGACGCTGTTCTCCACCGCGGCGGCGATCTTCGGCAGGTCGGCGCTGTTGATGATCGGCGCGGCGGTGTAGGTGCGTCCCTCCGACCCCAAGCTGCCGTCGACGGCGAGCGCGACGACACCCCCGGCGATACCGGAGCCACCCATCAGCACCAGGGCCGCCGCGCCAACCGCCACGGCCCGGCCCAGCCGGCTCGGCCTGGGGGCCGGACCGGAGACGACCGGCCCGTGCGGGCTCCACATCGGCGGCGGGCCGCCGCGCACGCCGGTCGGCCCCGGGAAGGGTACGGGGCCAGCCGCACCCGGGTAGTGCCCCTGGTAGGCGGCCGGGTTGCCGGCCCAGCCCGGCTGGTTCTGGTGGCCCACTGGCCGGTGGTGGGGCCCCTGCCAGGGGTTCGGCGGGTAGCCACCGGGCGCAGCCGGCGAGGCGCTGGCCGGGCCGGACACACCAGCCGGCGGCACGCTAGCGGTCGAGGGCTCAGCGCCGGCCGACAGCTCGGCGCCCGTTGGCGGCTCAGCGCCGACCGGTGGCGACATCGGCCCGGCCGCAGCCGAGGATGACGTCGACTCAGCCTCGGTCGGCTGTGGCATCGACCCGGAGGAGTCGGCCGACCCGCGCTCGGCGCGAGTCGACTCATCGATAGGGTTCGTCGGCTCGGCGTTGGCCGAGGGCCGTCGCGGATCGGTCTCGTACTCGTTCATGTGTTCCACCATCCCCTCCCGCTCTGCAATGCACCTGTGATCAGCCTGGAGGTTAGCTGTGAGAATCAGCCGATTCGTCACTGTCGGGCGCCAGCGGTAGCCGTACCCGGAAGGTCGCGCCTCCGCCCGGGGTCTCGACCGCCTCGACCATGCCGTTGTGCGCCGCCACCAGGGCCGCGACGATGGCCAGGCCCAAGCCGGTGCCGGTAGCGCCGCCCGCCCGGCGGGTACGCGCGGAGTCTGCCCGGTAGAACCGCTCGAAGACTCGCTCAGCTTGCTCCGAGGTGAGCCCCGGGCCGGTGTCGGCGATTTCGATGACGGCCAGATTGCCCTGCTCGGTACGCAATCGCAGGGTGACCCGGGCATCGGCCGGTGTGTGGTTGATCGCGTTGGTCATCAGGTTGCCGATGATCTGGCGCAGCCGAGCGTCGTCGCCGTACACGACCAGCGGCCCTGATCCCGGCAGCACCTCCAGCCGGATGTCCCGGTCGGGGGCGATCGCCCGGGCGGCCTGTACCGCGTCGGCGGCCAGCACCGGCAGTTCGACCGGGGCCAGGGTCAGCGGCCGCTCCCGGTCCAGTCGGGCGAGCAGCAGCAGATCCTCCACCAGCAGCCCCATCCGGGCCGCCTCGTCCTCGATCCGACGCACCAGCCGGGCGGTGTCCTCCGGCGAGCCGGCCGCCCCCTGCCGGTAGAGCTCGGCGAAGCCTCGGATGGTGGTCAACGGGGTACGCAACTCGTGCGAGGCGTCGGCCACGAACTGCCGCATCCGTTCCTCGGAGCGCCGGGACCGCGCCTCCGATGCCTGGGCGGCGACCGCCGCGTCCCGGGCCGCCGACTCGGCCGACCGGGCTGCCGTCTCCGACGCGGCGCGCGCGGTGAAGGCGGCCTCGATCTGGGTGAGCATCGCGTTCAGGGCCCGGGACAGTCGGCCCAGCTCGGTGGTGGGTTCCGGCGCGCCGGGTTCCGGGTCGGGGACACGTTTGCTGAGGTCGCCACGGGCGATCGCGGCGGCGGTCTGTTCGATCTCGAACAGGGGCTTGAGACTGGTACGGACGATCGCCGCGCCGAGCGAGGCGAGCACGATGAGCACCGAGCTGCCGACCAGCACGTCTATCCAGACCAGCCGGTGCACCGCCTTGTCGGCGTCGATGAGGTTCTGCCCGACGGCGATCATCTGCCCGCTGGGCAGTTCGGCGTAGAGCATCCGCCACCGGATCTGGCTGCCCTGGGCCCGGACCGTGAACGGTTCGCCCTTGAGCTTGGCGAAGCCCTCGACGGTGTCCGGCCACGGCGGCAGGTCCGTCGGTCGGAACCGGGCCGTGTCGTACGCGTGGTCCCGCCCCTGATCGCCGGCACCGGGTACGACCAGCACGTAGTCGGTGGCCAGGTTGACCTGGATCCGGCTCACGTCCGGGAAGGAGGTCACCGTCTCCAGGCCGTGCACATAGTCGCGCAGCTCGGAGTCGACCTGGCTGACCAGGTAGCTGCGCAGGAAGAAGGTGGTCATCACACTGATCACCACCAGGGCC
The DNA here is from genome assembly GCF_053590565.1 of Micromonospora sp. NPDC003197. Classification (NCBI taxonomy): domain Bacteria; kingdom Bacillati; phylum Actinomycetota; class Actinomycetes; order Micromonosporales; family Micromonosporaceae; genus Micromonospora; species Micromonospora sp. NPDC003197. The sequence continues at coordinate 410,644 of NZ_JBSFTE010000001.1, forward strand.
GCGGCCACCAGGGCCAGGACCGCAGCGACCAGCTTGACCCGTAACGGGGTGGCGCGCAGTCTGCCCTTCAGGACCAGGGGGCCGGTCACGCCGGCGGCTTACGCAGCACGTAGCCGACCCCGCGCAGGGTGTGGATGAGCCGGGGCTGGGTGTTGTCGATCTTGCGGCGCAGGTAGGAGATGTACGACTCGACGATGTTGTCATCGCCCCGGAAGTCGTAGTTCCAGACGTGGTCCAGGATCTGCGCCTTGGACAGCACCCGGTTGGCGTTGAGCATGAGATAGCGCAGCAGCTTGAACTCGGTCGGCGACAGCTGCACCCGCTGCCCCGCCCGGGTCACCTCGTGGGTCTCCTCGTCCAACTCCAGGTCGGCGAAGGTCAACCGGGAGGGCGCGTGCTCGCCGGTGGCCGTACGACGTAGCACCGCCCGGATCCGGGCGGTCAACTCCTCCAGGCTGAACGGCTTGGTGACGTAGTCGTCCCCGCCGAGGGTCAGCCCGCGGATCTTGTCGTCGGTCGCGTCCCGGGCGGTCAGGAAGACCACCGGGGTACGGGTGCCGCTCTCCCGCATCAGCCGGATCACCTCGAAACCGTCGAGGTCCGGCAGCATGACGTCGAGTACGACCAGGTCGGGTCGGCGTTCCTTCGCGGCGCTGACGGCCGCGCTGCCGCTGGTCGCGGTGGCCACCTCGAAACCCGCAAAACGCAGGCTGGCGGAGAGCAGTTCGAGGATGTTTGGATCATCCTCGACGACGAGTAGTCGTGCCTCGGTCTGCGGTGCGGCCATGTCACTCATCTTCCGTCGCGCCGCTGCACGGCCGCTGATGATTTCCTGAGGAGAAGCTGAGAACGCCGGTAGCAGCCCTACGCTACCGTCCGTGGAGTTGTCCTGCTTGCGTAGGACCTCCTCCTGCCTGGGGAGGAGACCAGGTTCGGCACTGCTCATGATTGTTTTGGCCAGCAGATACGTCACGCTGTGCAATGCCGCACCCATTTGAGTGCGTCATCCATGGAAGGAAGTGAGATGTCCGACGGGCAGTCAAGGCCCACATCCGGAAGCGGTCAGATAGTCGTCTCCGGTCTGACCAAGCAGTACCGCAATTTACGTGCGGTCGACAATCTGTCGTTCGCCATCGAGCCCGGTCGGGTGACCGGTTTCCTGGGCCCCAACGGCGCCGGCAAGACCACCACCCTGCGGATGCTGCTCAACCTGGTCACACCGACGGCGGGCACCGCGACCTTCGGTGGCCGGCGCTATGCGGATCTGCAGGATCCGCTGCGGCACGTGGGCGCGGTGCTGGAGGCGTCCAGCGCGCACAAGGGCCGGACCGGGATCAACCATCTCCGGGTGATCTGCGCCGCAGCCGGGCTGCCCCGGCAGCGCGCCGACGAGGCTTTGGCCATGGTCGGACTCACTCCGGCGGCCAACCGCAAGTTCAAGGGCTACTCGCTCGGCATGAAGCAGCGGCTGGGCATCGCCGCGGCGATGCTGGGCGACCCGCAGGTGCTGGTACTCGACGAGCCGGCCAACGGCCTGGACCCGGAGGGCATCCGCTGGATGCGGGGCTTCCTCAAGGCGCTCGCCACCGAGGGGCGCACCGTGCTGGTCTCCAGCCACCTGCTCTCCGAGATGCAGTTGCTCGCCGACGACGTCGTGATCATCGCGGCCGGCAAGCTCGTCCGGCAGGGCCCGGTCGACACGGTGATCGGCTCGATGGCGCACAGCAATCGGGTTCGGGTCCGTACGCCACAGGCCGACGCGCTCGCGGCCGCGCTGGCGGCGCAGAGCGCCACGGTGACCCGGGACGCCGACGGGGTGCTGCTGGTCGACGGGGTGGACGCCCCGACGGTCGGCCGGGCCGCCCTGACCGCCCAGGTCGAACTGCACGAGCTGACCACCGAACGCCTCGACCTCGAAGGCGTCTTCCTGGAGTTGACGTCCGGAAAGGCGGGCATTCGATGAACCTCGTCCGATCCGAACTACTCAAGATCCGTACGACCAGCACCTGGTGGTGGCTGGCGCTCGGCGCCTTCCTGGCGCTCGTACTGGCCTTCGCGTTCAACGCCTGGGCGGCCACCGAGGTCTTTGAAGGCAGCGGCGAGAGCCTGGGCTACACCGGCGATACGGCGACCGCGGCGGCGCAGGCGGCGAGCATCTACACCTCCGGTCAATACCTGGGCCTGATGTTCGTGATGCTGATCGGCATCCTGATGGTCACCAACGAGTTCTTCCACCAGACGGCGACCACCACCTTCCTCACCACTCCCCGGCGCACCTCGGTGATCCTCAGCAAGCTGGCCGCAGCCAGCCTGCTGGGCTTCGGGTTCTGGCTGGTGACGACGCTGATCAACCTGGCCGCTGGCTCGATCTTCCTGACCTCGCAGGACCAGGGCGTCCTGCTGGGTGAGTGGGCGGTACAGCGGGCACTGCTGCTCAACCTGCTGGCGTACGCGATCTGGACGATCCTCGGGGTGGGCATCGGCACGCTGATCAACAGCCAACTCGGCGCGGTGATCACCGCTGCTGTCCTCTACCTGGTCGGCACCCAGGTGGTCGGGCTGCTGTTCGTACTCCTGGCGAACGCCCTGGACAACATGTCGGTGGTGAAGTGGCAGGTGATCTGGCCGGCGGTGGCGTCCACGGTGATGGTCAGTGAGGGCCAGACGGAGTTCACTCCTGCCTGGTGGGTCGGAGCCCTGGTCCTGGTCGGCTACGCGGTGGTCACCGGCGTGGTCGGAGTGCTGATCACCCGGCGACGGGACATCTCCTGACTGGTGCGGTTACCCACGGGGGCGGTGCCGAGCGGCACCGCCCCCGTCACTCTGTCCGGGACGGCATGATTGGGCCAGCCACGACGCACGGACCCGGGAAGCTGCGCCCGGGAAAAGAAGCGCAGAACCGGAAAAGATACGCGGAGCCGGGGAAAATGGACGCTGCGCCACGCCGCGCATTATCAGTAACTGTCGGAACACGCAGTATCTGAGCAACTTCTTGCATCTTCTGTGAAACGGAGCACGCAACGGAGGCGGAAATGCCTGCGGCAACCGCACGGCGTAGCCTTGAACCGTCTTCCAGGCCCACGTGGGCGGCAGACCCCGCGTGCAACACAACCCGCTTGAAAGAGGCGATTACCGGCCGTGTCGACCCAGCAGACTTCTCAGGACAACCCACTAGCGGGCTTCGGCCCGAACGAGTGGATCGTCGAGGAGATGTACCAGCGATACCTTGCCGACCCCGCCAGTGTCGACCCGGCCTGGCACGAGTTCTTCGCTGACTACCGCCCAGCGGCCGAGCCGACGGCAGGTGCAGCGGCACCCGCTGGCGCTCCGGCCGACGCTACGGCGGCAGCGAAGGTTTCCCCGGCGACGGCAGCAGCCCCCACCAAGGCCGAGCCGGCTCCGAAGGCCGCACCATCGGCCCCCAGCCAGCCCACCACCAAGATCGAAGCCGCGCCGAAGGTAGCCGAGAAGACCGTGAAGACCGCGCCGACCGCGACCAAGCCCGCCTCCGGGGGAGCGCCGAGCGGCGCCACCACCAGCGCTCTGCGGGGTGTGGCGGCAAAGATCGTGCAGAACATGGACGCCTCGCTGTCGGTGCCCACCGCGACCAGCGTACGGGCGGTGCCGGCCAAGCTGCTGGTGGACAACCGGATCGTGATCAACAACCACCTGACCCGTGGTCGGGGTGGCAAGGTCAGCTTCACCCACCTGATCGGCTACGCCCTGGTCCGGGCGCTGGCCCTGCACCCGGAGATGAACAACGCGTTCGCCGAGGCGGACGGCAAGCCGGTGCTGGTCCAGCCCGAGCACGTCAACCTGGGCATCGCCATCGACCTGGTCAAGAAGGACGGCTCCCGCAACCTGGTCGTGCCCTCCATCAAGGGCTGCGAGCTGATGGACTTCCGCCAGTTCTGGCAGGCGTACGAGGACGTGGTCCGGCGCGCTCGGCGTAACGAGCTGACCATGGAGGACTACGGCGGTACGACGATCTCGCTGACCAACCCGGGCGGCATCGGCACGGTCCACTCGCAGCCGCGGCTGATGGTCGGCCAGGGCACGATCATCGGCGTCGGCGCGATGGAGTACCCGGCCCCGTACGCCGGCATGTCCGAGGAGACCCTCGCCGACCTCGCGGTCAGCAAGATCATCACGCTGACCAGCACGTACGACCACCGGATCATCCAGGGCGCCCAGTCCGGCGAGTTCCTCAAGGTCATGCACGAGCTGCTGCTGGGCGAGCACAACTTCTACGACGAGCTCTTCACCTCGCTGCGCATCCCGTACGAGCCGGTGCGCTGGGTCCGGGATGTCGCGGTCAACTCCGAAGGTCAGATCAACAAGACCGCTCGGGTACACGAGCTGATCCACGCCTACCGGGTACGCGGGCACCTGATGGCCGACACCGACCCGCTTGAGTTCGCCATCCGCAAGCACCCGGACCTGGACGTACTTGAGCACGGTCTGACCCTGTGGGACCTGGACCGGGAGTTCCCGGTCAACGGCTTCGCCGGCAAGCAGCGGATGAAGCTGCGGTCGATCCTGGGCGTGCTGCGGGACTCCTACTGCCGTCGGGTCGGCGTGGAGTACATGCACATCCAGGACCCGGAGGAGCGGCACTGGATCCAGGAACGGATCGAGCGCAAGTACGAGAAGCCCTCGACGGACGAGCAGAAGCATGTGCTCAACCGGCTCAACGCCGCCGAGGCGTTCGAGACCTTCCTCCAGACCAAGTACGTCGGCCAGAAGCGGTTCTCCCTGGAGGGCGGCGAGTCGCTGATCCCGCTGCTCGCCCAGGTGCTGGAGGCGGCGGCCCAGGACCAGCTCGACGAGGTCGTCATCGGCATGGCCCACCGGGGCCGGCTCAACGTACTGGCCAACATCGTCGGCAAGCCCTACGAGAAGATCTTCTCCGAGTTCGAGGGGCACCTCGACCCGCGCAGCACCCAGGGCTCCGGTGACGTGAAGTACCACCTGGGCCAGAACGGCAAGTTCAGCACGCCGGACGGCGCGAACTCGGTCAAGGTGTCGGTGGTCGCGAACCCGTCGCACCTGGAGGCGGTCAACCCCGTACTGGAGGGCATCGTCCGGGCCAAGCAGGACCGGATAGACCTCAAGCTGGAGGGCTACACCGTTCTGCCGGTCCTCGTCCACGGTGACGCCGCGTTCGCCGGCCAGGGCGTGGTCGCCGAGACGCTCAACCTCTCCCAGCTGCGCGGCTACCGGACCGGTGGCACCGTGCACGTGGTGGTCAACAACCAGGTCGGCTTCACCACCGCGCCGGAGCACTCGCGTTCCAGCCTCTACAGCACCGACATCGCCCGGATGATCGAGGCGCCGATCTTCCACGTCAACGGGGACGACCCGGAGGCCGTGGTACGGGTCGGTCGGCTGGCCTTCCAGTACCGGCAGGCGTTCAACAAGGACGTCGTGATCGACCTGGTCTGCTACCGGCGGCGGGGCCACAACGAGGGCGACGACCCGGCCATGACCAACCCGCTGATGTACGCGATCATCGACTCGAAGCGGTCGGTGCGCAAGCTCTACACCGAGGAGCTGATCGGCCGGGGCGACATCACCGTCGAGGACGCCGAGGAGTTGCTGCGCGACTTCCAGGCCCAGCTGGAACGGGTCTTCAAGGCCACCCGGGACGCCGCCTCCGCACCAAAGGCGGCAGCCCGCCCACGGCGCGAGGACGAGCCCGAGCCCCAGGTCGACACCGCGGTGGATGTCTCCGTGGTGCACGCGGTCGGCGCGGCCCACACGTCGCTGCCGGAGGGCTTCACCCCGCACAAGCGGATCCAGCAGCTGCTCGACCGGCGGGCCAAGATGGCCGTCGAGGGTGGCATCGACTGGGGCTTCGGCGAGATCATCGCCATCGGTTCGCTGCTGCACGACGGGGTCACCGTCCGGCTGGCCGGTCAGGACTCCCGGCGGGGCACCTTCGTACAGCGGCACGCGGCGATCGTGGACGCCCGTACCGGCGCGGACCACATCCCGCTCTCCACGCTGACCAGCGACGCCGCCCGGTTCTTCGTACACGACTCGCTGCTGAGCGAGTACGCGGCGATGGGCTTCGAGTACGGCTACTCGGTGGAGAACACCGAGGCGCTGGTGCTCTGGGAGGCGCAGTTCGGTGACTTCGCCAACGGCGCGCAGTCGGTGGTGGACGAGTTCATCTCCTCCGGCGAGGTGAAGTGGGCACAGCAGTCGTCGGTGACGCTGCTGCTGCCGCACGGCCACGAGGGCCAGGGCCCGGACCACACCTCCGGCCGTCCCGAGCGGTTCCTGCAGATGTGCGCCGAGGACAACATGCGGGTCACCATCCCGAGCACCCCGGCGAACTACTTCCACCTGCTGCGCCGCCAGGGCCTCTCCCCCAAGCGCAAGCCGCTGGTCGTCTTCACCCCGAAGTCGCTGCTGCGGCACAAACTCTGCGTCTCCCCGGTCGAGGACTTCACCTCGCACACCTTCCAGCCGGTGCTGCGCGACACCGGGGACATCCGGCCGGAGGCGGTCAAGCGGGTGCTCCTCTGCTCGGGCAAGGTCTACTACGACCTGGTACAGGCTCGGGCCGAGCGGGGCATCACCGACACCGCCCTGGTCCGCCTGGAGCAGCTCTACCCGCTGCCGGCGGCGGAGCTGCGGGCCGTCCTCGCCCAGTACCCCAACGCGGAGGACTTCGCCTGGGTGCAGGAGGAGCCGGCCAACCAGGGTGCCTGGTCGTTCGTGGCGCTGAACCTGCTGGAGCACCTGGACGGCGTACGGCTGCGGCGGATCTCCCGCCCGGCTGCCGCCGCCCCGGCGGCGGGCTCGGCCAAGACGCACGACGCCGAGCACACCGCGCTGATCGAGGCGGCACTCCCCCGCCCCTGACCCACCCATCCGTTCCGGCGGTCGGGCACCAGTCACCACTGGCGCCCGGCCGCCGGTCGGTTTCCATCGAGAGACGAGAAGGCCATGTACTTCACCGACCGGGGCATCGAGGAGCTGGTCGAGCGGCGGGGCGACGAGTCGGTCACCCTGGAGTGGCTCGGTGAGCGGCTGCGGGACTTCGTCGACCTCAACCCCGAGTTCGAGACGCCGATCGAACGGTTCGCCACCTGGCTGGCCCGGCTCGACGACCCGGACGAGGACGATTTCTGATCCGCTGCCGGCCTGCCTGCCGGATGCCGGATGCCGTCTGCCGGATGCCGTCTGCCGTCTGCGGGATGCCGGATGCCGGATGCCGCGCGCTCGACGGCTGCCCGACTGAGTAACAACTGATCTGAGGCGGTTCGCGCCGATATCGTGGACGGCGTGGCCTCAGGAAGCGCCGTGGCCCGGGTGCTGGTGCTCAACAGCGGCTCGTCGTCGGTGAAGTTCCGGCTCTACGACGGCCCGACCGTGCTGTCCAAGGGCGCGGTCCAGCGCATCGGGGAGCCGGGCGGCGGCCCGGTCGACCACACGACCGCCGTACGCGGGGTGCTGGCTGGTCTTGATCTCACCGGTCTGGCGGCCGTCGGACACCGGGTGGTGCACGGCGGGCCAGTCTTCGCCGGTCCGGTACTGATCGACGACCGGGTGATCGCCGAGATCACCGACCTGATCCCGCTCGCCCCGCTACAGAACCCGGCCAACCTCGCCGGCATCGCGGTGACCCGCGAGCAACTGCCACACCTGCCACAGGTCGCCGTCTTCGACACCGCGTTCCACCGCACCCTGCCCGACGACGCCGCCTACTACGCCATCGACCGGGCCGTCGCCGACGAATACCGCATCCGCCGGTACGGCTTCCACGGCACCTCGCACGCGTACGTCTCCCGGGGCACGGCCGCCCTGCTCGGCCGTGCGTACGCCGAGACCAACACGATCTCGCTGCACCTGGGCAACGGCGCCAGCGCCTGCGCCATCTCGGGCGGTCGCAGTATCGCCACCTCGATGGGGATGTCCCCGCTGGAGGGGCTGGTGATGGGCACCCGGTGCGGCGACCTCGACCCGACGGTGGTGTTCCATCTGCATCGGGCCGCCGGACTGTCCTGGGACGAGGTCGACCAGCTACTCAACCGGCGCAGCGGGCTGCTCGGGCTGTGCGGCGACAACGACATGCGCGAGGTGCTGCGTCGCCGGGCCGCCGGAGACGAGTCCGCCACCCTGGCCTTCGACGTCTACTGCCGGCGGATCCGGTCGTACGTCGGCGCGTACTACGCCCTGCTCGGCCGGCTCGACGCGATCACCTTCACGGCCGGGATCGGCGAACGCTCCGCACCGGTACGGGCAGCGGCGCTGGCCGGGCTGGACCGGCTGGGCATCGTCGTCGACCCGGCGCGCAACGAGGCGGACGGGACCGGCGACCGGATCGTCTCCCCGCCGGGGTCACCGGTGGCGGTGTGCGTGGTGGCCACCGACGAGGAGCAGGAGATCGCCCAGCAGACCCGATCCGTGATCGAGGCCCGGGGCTAGAGTGCGCAGGGTGCTGGAGGGTTCCCCCACGCCGCTGAGTTGATCGACGGGGCAGGGCAGAATCGATGCCATGCGCCGACGTCGTACCGGGAACCTCCTTGCCGCTGTGCTTCTCACGGTGGGCATCGCCGGTTGTTCGACCTCTACCGACCAACGCGACCCCGCCGCCGGCGGGCCGTCGCCCGAGGCGGCCACCCCGTCCGCGTCGGCCACCACCGCCGCCGCGCCGTTCGCACCGCCGGCCGGAATCGCCCCGGCCGACTCCTTCGCGGTCGGCGTACGGGAGCTGAAGCTCGCCCGGGGCACCGAGCGTCCGCTGCCGACCACGGTCTGGTATCCCGCCACCGGCAGGGCCGGCAGTACGGCGGAGCATGCCGCGCCGGTGGCAGACGGCAAGTTCCCGGTCGTCGTGTTCAGTCACGGGCTGACCGCCACCCCCGCCGACTACCAGCCGCTACTCACCGAGTGGGCGGCGGCCGGCCTGGTGGTCGTCGCACCCCGATATCCGCACACCAGCCGGGGCGCGGCCCGGTTCGACATACTCGACGTGGTCAACCAGCCGGCCGACGCGTCGTACGTGCTGACCGAGGTGTTGAAGCTGGACAGCCGGGCCGGGGATCCGCTGCGCGGTCGCCTGGCCACCGACCGGGTCGCCGCCACCGGGCACTCAGCCGGTGGAGTCACCACCGTCGGGCTGTTCACCGGCGGCCGGGACCAGCGGCTGGACGCGGGCATTGTGCTTGCCGGCAGCGCGCTCGGTGTCGGTACGGCGTTCGCCGGCCCGACTGCCCCGCTGCTCTTCGTGCACGGACAGCTCGACGACGTGGTGTCGTACGCCTCGGGCAAGGCCGCGTACGACCGGGTGCCCTGGCCGAAGGCGATGCTCAGCCTGCCTCAGGGGGACCACGGTCAGTCGCTGCTGAAGTCCAACAATCCGGCCTTCGGGGTGGTCGCCGAGACGACCGCGGACTTCCTGCGCTGGACCCTGTACGGCGATCCGGCCGCCAAGGGGCGGCTCGCCACCGGGGCCAATCGGGACGGTCTCGCCACCCTGGACGACCGGCTCTGATCCGGTCTCGCCTCGGCTGACCGTCCCACTTCCCTCGGCTGACCGTCCCACTTCGGTTGGGGTGACCATCCGCTTCGGTAGGGGCGTGGCAACCGGCCGTGGACCCGTGTCGAGGGTCACGGGTCCACGGTGGGGCGGCCGCCTGGCCGGCCGCCGAGGGGGTTAACTGACTACGGGCTTACGACTGTCCGCCCAGAGGTTGGTCGCCGTCTCCCAGTTGATGCCAGGATGCTTCGGCCGCGCCACGATTCCGAACCGGCAGTCCCGGCCGTACACGTTGCTCCGGATCTTTATGTTCGACGCCTGGAGATCCGCCCGGATCCCGATCGAGTAGTTTCCGCCGTTGCAGTAGTTCTGCTCGAACACCAGGTTCGAGACCAGCGGACCTGTGGTGGAACCGATCATCAGACAGGCGTTGAGCGGGTCCTTGGTCACCGGGTTGTAGGATTCCAGAGAATTGCCCCGTACGACGATGTTCGTCGCGCCAGTGGTTTGCAATGTGTCGTTGTGTGATCCGGACACCCGGGTCAGGTGATGGATCCAGGAATCTTCCACGACAGTGTTGTCGGCCAGCCGTGGACCGTCGATGACATTGCTTATGTTGAGCCGACGGAGGGTGTAGTCGCTACAGCACACCGCTGCCGAATTGCGACCCATTCCGTTGATCTCGACATCTTCGACGAGTAGGTTCTTCGCCCCGGTTGTCTTGATCGAGTACTGGCTGCTACAGGTGATCCGCGACTTCCGGATGACCACGTTCTTCGCGGTGACCACGATGCATCCGCTGATGTTGAGGCCGCTGACGACCTGTCCGTCCTTCGAAATGGTGAGCGATCCGGATGGCCGGAGCGTGGTGCCCTCCGGCACACCGGTGTTGTCCGGCCCCGGGAAACCCTCGGGAATCGCCAGCGTCCCGCTACCTGACTGTTTCGTCCGGGCGTCGCCCGAGGTGGCCGTACGCGACGGCCGGCTGGCGGCTGGCGCAGCCGACTTGACCGGGGCGGACGCCGTAGCCGAGGACGGGAGCGGCTCGGGCTCCACTCCCGCCACCACCGCACGCCCGTTCCAGGTCGAATCGGTGATCGTCGCCGGGGAGTCGTCCGAGTACATGAAGCCGTTCCGGCATCCGTGGACGGTCACCTTTCGAGCCGTGTAGCCGCCGAAGACGATTCCGTTGGTCTTCTCCGCCGCACAGTAGATTTTGGTGGACTCGATGACCGTACCGACGGAGCCATCAAAGATCCGAATCGCATGGTTACCGTCGTACCTGATCGTGGAGTCCCGAACGGTGACATTGTCGGCCTTGATGTGCACGTACCCCTTGATTTCCTGGCCGTCAACGACCGTACCGTCCCGGGTCACCGTCACCGAGCCGCGTTCGTCATCGGCCACCGCGACACCCACCCCCGTCATCACGACGCCGAGTGTCGCCAGTCCCACCACCAATGAGCGCGTCGGGCGGCGCAGCAGCCCGTGCCCAGCCGAAAAAAACCGTGGCGCTCTTCGTATACCCTTGCGTGCCGCCGAGAACTTCAAGATCTGATCCTTTCGAAACGGGATATCGGTTGGCGATCAGCAGCAGAACGGCATGACTGTACCCAACGACCCAATTCGATCAGGAACTTCAAAGAAGAGACGGAAGCCGTAACCTTTAGTCTTCCTGAAGAGAGTTTTTGCCGAGACTTAGCCCCGCGTTTTCGCAGACATATATTTCCCGATCCTGCCTGTTTTGGGCCGAGAAAAGGTCCGGATTTTCAGGATCCGAACCGCGCGTGTTCGATCGACTGCACACAGCAACAACGGTGGCGTCCTGCGGAGTTCCGCCGGACGCCACCGCCGAACAGGTGTTGCGGTTACCGGCTGTGGTCCAGCACCACCTTGCCGAAGACGTCACCGGAGTGCAGCCGGGCAAACGCCTCGCTGGCCTGGGAAAACCCGTAGACCGCGTCGACCACCGGCCGTACGCCGTGCGTCTGGCAGAAGGTCAGCAACTCGGCCAGCTCGTCGCGCGTACCCATGGAGGTGCCCAGGATCTCCAACTGCATCGCGAAGACCCGGCGCAGATTCACCTTCGGCTCGTACCCGGCGGTCGCGCCCGACACGACGATGCGGGCACCCGTCGCCGCCGACTTCATCGAATGCTCGAACGTCGCCGCACCCACCGTCTCGACAACCACACCGACCCGCTCCGGCAGTCGCGCCCCCGGCTCCACGGCGGTCGCGCCGAGCGCCGCGATCCGCTCCCGCTTGGCTGCGCTCCGGCTGGTCGCGTACACCCGCTTGCCGGCGGCGACGGCGATCGCCACCGCGGCCGTCGCGACCCCACCGCCAGCCCCCTGCACCAGAATCGCCTCGGCCTCGGCCATCCGCCCCCGGGTGGTGAGCATCCGCCACGCGGTCAGCCAGGCCGTCGGCAGGCATGCGGCGTCGGTGAAGGACATGTCGGCCGGCTTGGGTACGAGGTTCGCCCGGGGTACGGCCACCCGCTCGGCGAAGGTGCCCTGATGGTGTTCGGAGAGGATCGAGACGCCACGCGGGTCCGCCGGGTCGGCGACCACCGGATAGACGACAACCTCGTTGCCGTCCGGATCGATGCCGGCGGCATCGCAGCCGAGGATCATCGGCAGCCGTTCCGCCGACAGTCCCACCCCCCGCAACGACCACAGATCATGGTGGTTGAGCGAACTGGCCCGGACCTGCACGGTCACCCAGTCCGGATCGGGCAGTACGGGCTCCGGCCGGTCGCCTACGGCGAGCGCGGCGAGCGGGTTGTCGGCATCGAACATCGAGGCGTAGGCGGCATGCATGATCCGCACGCTAACAGCGCGCATGCCCGGGTGGGAGGGTTAGGAAGGGCCCCTTCCTATACAGAAAACGATAAAAAGGGGCCCTTCCTAACATCAAAGCGTGACGCCGTCGCGGCGAGCCGCATCCGCCACGGCCTCGGCCACCGCCGGGGCCACCCGGGGGTCGAGCGGGGACGGCACGATCGCGTCCGCCTGGAGCGACTCGGCGACCACGTTGGCGATGGCATCCGCCGCCGCGACCTTCATGCCCTCGGTGATCCGGGTCGCCCGCGCGTCGAGCGCTCCCCGGAAGATCCCCGGGAAGGCGAGCACGTTGTTGATCTGGTTCGGGTAGTCGCTGCGGCCGGTCGCGACCACCGAGGCGTACCGGGCGGCCACCTCCGGATGCACCTCGGGCGTCGGGTTGGCCAGCGCGAAGACGATGCCGCCGGGGGCCATCCCCGCCATCGCCGACTCGGGGATCTGCCCGCCCGAGACACCGATGAGTACGTCGGCGTCACGCAACCCGTCGCCGATGCCTCCGGTACGACCGGCCGCGTTGGTCACCGCCGCCAGCTCGGCCTTGACCGGGGTGAGGTCCGCCCGGTCGGAGTGGATGAGCCCTCGGGAGTCGCAGATCATCATCTGGGCGGGGTTGATCCCACCGGCGATCAGCATCTTGGTCACCGCCACCCCGGCGGCACCCGCCCCGCTGACCACCACCCGCAGGTCGCCGAGTTTCCGGTTGAGCAGGGTGGCGGCGTTACGCAACGCGGCCAGCACCACGATGGCCGTGCCGTGCTGGTCGTCGTGGAAGATCGGGATGGGCAGCGCCTCGTCCAGCCGCCGCTCGACTTCGAAGCACCGGGGCGCGCTGATGTCCTCCAGGTTGATGCCACCGAATGAGGGCGCGAGCGCGGTCACCACGGAGACGATCTCGTCGACGTCCTGGGTGTCGAGGCAGATCGGCACGGCGTCGACCCCGCCGAACTGCTTGAACAGCACTGCCTTGCCCTCCATCACCGGCATCGCGGCGCGGGGACCGATATTGCCCAGGCCCAGTACGGCCGACCCGTCGGTGACCACGGCGACGGCCCGCGACGCCCAGGTGTATTCGGCGGCCAGGCTGGGGTCGCCGGCGATGGCCTCGCAGACCTGGGCGACTCCGGGGGTGTAGGCGAGAGAGAGGTCGTCTCGGCTGGTCAGCGGAACGGTCGAGGTGACCGCCATCTTTCCGCCTCGATGCAACCTGAAGACGCGATCGGTGAACTCCACGGCAGACGATGACATTGGTGACTCCAGACGGCTTCGAGCGAATGATCGAGCCGGCTTGACGCGAGGTCAGCGATGACCGGCGGTGCGTCACGGGGGTCGCCCGGCTGCACTCCCCGCAGAGCATAGTGTCGCCCGGCGCAAGTTTCTGTGGGCAGGGTCATACCCGCCGGTAACCGAACCATCGCAGTCGGGGCCAGTAGCGCAGCACCACCCGGCCCCGCACGTCGGCCACCCCGTAGCTACGGGAGTCGTCGGTGACCAGATCGTTGTCCCCGTGTACCCACCAACCGCTGTCCGTCGGGCGGACCGCGCGCTTGACCACCAGCAACTCCGGGCGGCTCCGGAAGGTCGCCACCACCAGGTCGCCGGGGCGTACCGCACGGCCACCGCGACGTACCAGCAGCGCGTCGCCGTGCCGCAGCGTCGGCACCATGGAGGGACCTGTCACAAGTACGGCAAACAGGGGGCCGAAAGTCCCCGCGCCTGGTGCCGTCCGACCCGTTGACACCAGGTTTCACCTCCGCTCGGTAGGGGACGTACCACAGGAGTAGTGTCGGCTTGGATCATCGCAAACTTCCTTGGAGGGTCCTGATGCGACTTCCGCGCATTTTCACCCCGCACCGCACCGTCAGCGCCCACTGCGACCTGCCGTGCGGCGTTTACGACCCGGCTCAGGCCCGGATCGAGGCCGAATCGGTCAAGGCGATCGCCGAGAAGTACCAGGCGAACACCGATCCGGAGTTCCGCACCCGCGCCTTGATCATCAAGGAGCAGCGGGCTGAGCTGGTCAAGCACCACCTGTGGGTGCTGTGGACCGACTACTTCAAGCCCCAGCACTTCGAGAAGTACCCGAACCTGCACCAGCTCTTCAACGAGGCCACCAAGCTGGCCGGTGCCACCGGCGCCAAGGGCTCGACCGACCCGGCCAAGGCCGACGAACTGCTCCAGAAGATCGAGGAGATCTCGAAGATCTTCTGGGAGACCAAGCAGGCGTGAGCCTCCCCCTGGCACCGACGATCCGGCCGGCACGTCCCGATGATGTGCCGGCCATCGTCGCAATGGTGCACGAGCTGGCCGAGTACGAGAAGGCACCGGAGCAGTGCCAGCTCACCGAGGAACAGCTGACCGTCGCCCTGTTCGGGCCGCAGCCGGCGCTCTTCGGGCACGTCGCGCTCGGCGGCGACGGGGAGCCTCTCGGGTTCGCCCTGTGGTTCCTCAACTTCTCCACCTGGGCCGGCCAGCACGGCATCTACCTGGAGGATCTCTACGTACGACCGGCGGCTCGGGGCACCGGCGCCGGCCGACTGCTGCTCGCCACTCTGGCCGCCCTCTGTGTCGAGCGCGGCTACCCCCGGTTGGACTGGATGATGATCAACTGGAATCCGGCGGCCGGCTTCTACCGGGCGATCGACGCCGTACAGCTGGACGAATGGCTGCCCTACCGGCTGACCGGGCCGGCGCTGCGGGCGCTCGCCGCCCGCGCCCCCGCGCCGGGTACGGCCAACCGGTAGAGTCCGGAACGGGGGGATGGCATCGGTGACTTACCTGACAGCCCAGCAGGCGATCGACGACGACGTCGTGCTACTTACCGTGCCCGCTGACGGCGGCTATCTCAGCGTGTTACGGACCGCGACCGCCGGGCTGGCCGCCCGGTTGCAGTTCGCTCTCGACGAGATCGAGGATCTACGAATCGCGGTGGACGAGGCGTGCGCGATGCTCCTCGCCATCGCCCGCCCGGACACGGAACTCGATTGCCGGTTCGCGGTCACCGAAGACGCGCTCACCGTCATGGTCACCTTGGCGACCGTCCCGGGTGCCCAACTGCCTGCCGAGTCGTCCTTCGCCTGGAAGGTGCTCACCGCACTGACCACGGCCGCTTCGGCCACCGCCGATGACGGGCGGGCGACGATCTCGCTGCGTACCCGTCGGCCCAGCGTGCGCTGACCTGCCAGAGCCAGCACGCTCGTCAGCCGGCACGCTCGTTTGGCCTGCGGGCCGGCGACCCGCAGGCAGTCAGTCGATGCGTTCGGTGGCCTGTCGGCGACGATCCACAACCGGTCAACCGACGCCGAGGGCGCGGTTGGTCGGTGCGCAGACCAACAGCCCGCAGACCACGGTCCCGAGGGCCATCAACGGCACACCGAGCCAACCCATGCCGCCTTGGATCATGTAGTAGCCGACCGGGAAGAGCATCAGCTGCAAGACGATGGTCGGCGCGCGTGCCCCGGCCCGGCGGCGGCCGAGCGCCGTGGCGAGCGCCCAGAGCACGATCGCCCCGCCTACCGCGAATCCGGTCACGAAGAGTGCTGACGCGAGATCGTTGGCGGTGGCGGTGAGGTCCTTGTAGATCAGGAAGACGGCCAGCAGCCCGAGGGCGACCGCCTCGCCCCGGAGCAGCAACACCGCCCAGCGCAGCGACCCGGGGCGGGTGTCGGAGTCGGTGGTCACCGACCAAACGATACTCGCGGCTGGTCACGGTACAGTGCCGGCCATGCGGGCCGTCCTGGTCGTAAACCCGAAAGCCACCAGCACCAGCGAGCGCAGCCGGGACGTACTCGTCCGGGCGCTCCGCAGTGAGGTCGACCTCGCCGTTCGATATACCCGGCGCCGTGGGCACGCGGTGACCCTGGCCCAGGAGGCGGTACGGGACGGCGTCGACCTGGTGGTGACGCTGGGTGGTGATGGCACAGTCAACGAGGTGGTCAACGGCCTGATGACCGCCGAACCGGCGACGATGGCCACCGGCCGTACGCCAGCGGAGCGACTGCCCGCGCTCGCGGTGGTGCCCGGCGGTTCGACCAACGTCTTCGCCCGTGCGCTGGGGCTGCCCCGGGAGTGGCCGGAGGGGACGAGCGTGATCCTGGAGGGCCTGCGCGAGGGGCGGACCCGGACCATCGGTCTCGGGCGGGCCGACGATCGCTACTTCACGTTCTGCGCCGGGCTGGGGTTGGACGCGGCGGTGATCCGCCGGGTAGAGCGAGCCCGCAGTCGCGGCCGGGTCTCCACCGTCGGGCTCTACCTACGCGCGACGCTCAACCATTATTTCCTGGCGAGCGACCGACGACATCCGGCGATCAGGCTGGAGCGGCCCGGTGAGCCTACGGAGAGTGAGTTGGCCACCGTGATCATTCAGAACACGGCCCCCTGGACCTACTTGGGTGAGCGGCCCATCAATCCCAATCCCGGGGCTTCGTTCGACCGGGGACTGGATGTCTTGGCGCTCCGGCGGCTCCGCGTACCAAGCACCGCACGTACCGTGACACAGATCCTGTCTCGCGATCCCGACCCGCACGGCGGACAGGTGGTTCAACTTCCCGACCTTGACGAGTTCACCCTGGTCACCACACGTCCGCAGGCGTTCCAGCTGGATGGCGACTATCTTGGGGAACGAGAAAAAGTTTGTTTTACCTCCGTACCAGCAGCACTAAGAGTAATCTGCTGACCCTGGGGTACTACGCAGACCGGCCCTCGGCCCCTCAAGCTTGGGCAAGGCGGCCCGGCACAGCTGGACGAGGAGACCCGCCGCCTGAAATGTCTGCAATGTCGCCAGGAGTGTACTATATTGACTATTGGCTGTGGCACGATGGGTCTCAGCAAGCGCTGAAATCCGGACAAAGGGGTCGTGAGCTTGCTCACCCACTCAGACATTTTCTGAGCGCTACCCTTGACATCACGCAAGTTCGTGAAAGTATTCACAAGCGAACTTGAGTTACTCGGGTCATTGCTGGGACATGCCCGCTTTATTGCGGCAGGTTCCGCGCAGGTCCCACAGGCCCAACAGCCTGCTCACGCGCCGCCAAAACGATGGGTGCCCACCGTCGCGATTGGTGCCGCGTCTGCATATGAGAACGATCAGCAATACAACACCGCCACCCATCCAGAATGAGGAGTGTTGCCGCCATGGACTGGCGTCACCGTGCTGTCTGCCGCGACGAGGACCCGGAACTGTTCTTCCCGATCGGGACGTCTGGACCGGCTCTCCTGCAGGTCGAGCAGGCCAAGGCCGTCTGCCGGCGCTGCTCCGTGACCGACGAGTGCCTCCAGTGGGCACTCGCATCTGGTCAGGACGCTGGCGTCTGGGGCGGAATGAGCGAGGAAGAGCGACGCGCCGTCAAGCGCCGCGGCGGCCTTCGGGTTCTCCGCGCTCACTCTGCCTAACCACACCACCACAGCGCGCGAAAAACACCCTGGGGAACCCCTCCCCAGGGTGTTTTTCTGCCCACTATCGGTATTCCATCCATGACGGCTTTCCAGCCGATCCGCTATTCACCACAGCGTGGTATTCCACTCGCTATCCGCGTTCCGATCGGCATTTCACAGATCCACTAGGTGCGCCACGCATTGCCGTTGTGGCCAACGCGAGTGAGTTGCCCGCATCAACTCGGCAGACCACACCCGGGTAAGCACCAACCGGGCCAACTCCGGCAGCTCGCCCAGCGGGGCCGCAACCGCCACCGCACCCGCCGCCCGGGCGGACGCCTCAGCGACCGTGTAAAGCCGCCCCGGGGCAAGGAAGTAGGCCGCCACAGCCACCCGGCGAGCCCCGGCCGCCCGAAGATGGGATACCGCCTCGGCTACCGTGGGTGACGCCGCTGAGGCGTACCCGGCCAGACAGGGCAGCGCCAGATCGGCACCGAGGGCCGCCGCGGCGGCGTCGACCGTACGCCGGGCCGCCTCGTCCCGGGTGCCGGCCGCGGCCAGCACCACACCGTCGTACCCCCTCCAGCCAACGCCGGCACCCTCAGCCAACCGACCGTCCTCAGCCAACCGACCGTCCTCAGCCAACCGACCGTCCTCCGCCAGCCGACGGCGCAGCCCGGCGACCAACAACTCGTCGACCACCCCGGCCGTCGGGCCGAGCACCCCGGTAATCCGTACCGGCATCCGCAACCCATCGGCCCGAGCGGCGGCGACCGCCCCAGGAATGTCCACCCGCCCGTGGTAGGCGTCGGTGAGCAGCAGCGGCACCACCACCGCCCGTCGGTGACCGGCTAACTCCAGGGCACGCAACACTCGGGCCGGTGTCGGCGCGGTGTGGTCCAGATAGCTGGCCCGAACGATCCGCCCCGGCTCGGCCGCCGCCGCCACGGCCCGGACGAGTGCCCGAGTCGCCTCGGCGGCCCGGGGATCCCGGCTGCCATGCGCCACGAGCACAACCGGGGTCGGCAATCCGGCAGCCATCACCCGTGTAGACCGCACTCGGTCTTGTCGAACATCGCCCAGCGGCCGGCCCGGGGGTCCTCCCCCGCCCGGGTCTGTCGGGTGCACGGCCAGCAGCCAATCGAGGTGTAGCCCTGCCGGAACAACTCGTTGACCGGCACGTTCCACCGCGAGACGTAGGCGTCCACGTCCGCCTGGGTCCAGGCCGCAATCGGATTGACCTTGACCTTGCCGCGCCGGGCGTCGAAGGTCACCACCGGAGTCTCCGCCCGGCTCGGCGACTCGTCCCGCCGCAGACCGGCCGCCCACGCGTCATAGTCGGCCAACGCCCGCTCCAACGGTTCCACCTTGCGCAGCGCACAGCACTCGTCGGGGGCCCGGGCGAACAGCCGGGGACCGTACTCGTCGTCCTGCTGCTCCACGGTCAACCGGGGACGAACCGAGCGGACGTTCACCGGCAGCTCCCGGGCCACCGCGTCCCGTACCGTCAGGGTCTCCGGGAAGTGCAGGCCGGTGTCGAGGAAGACCACGTCCACGCCGGGAGCGACCCGGGACACCAGGTGGGCGAGGACCGCGTCCGCCATCGAACTGGTGACACAGAACCGGTCCCCGAAGGTGCTGGCCGCCCAACCGGCGATCTCCTCTGCCGGGGCTCCCTCCAGTTCCCGGCCAGCCGTCTCCGCCAGCGCGCGCAGCTCCGCAGCGCCCCGCCGGACCGTCGCCGTACTGACAGATGGCAACGGTGCCGAACCGGTAGCCGAGGCCGGGACAGTGGTCGGCCTCGGGGTGGATGTCACCAGGCCGAGGCCCACCGCCGACACCAGACCCGAGCGCACCACAGGTTCACTCATTGCTCCACCTTCCGGGGCAACAGGCCAGAGAACCGCACCGAGAAGACCCGGGCACAGGCATGGCACTCCCAGGCACCGTGTGCCGCCTCGTGCGGCCGTAGGTCCTCCTCGCCGCAGTACGGGCAGTACAGCGGGGCAGCCCGGGTCACCGCAACTCCGTCTCGTCGGCCCGGACGACCCACTGGGCGAACGACTCCCCCGTCGAACGGGCGGCCAGATAGCGCCGGGCCAGCCGCTCGACGTACTCGGGCAGTTCCTCGGCGGTGGTCTTGAGTCCCCGTACCTTCCGGCCGAAGCCGGCGGTCTGCCCCTGCGCCATGCCAAGCCCACCGCCCAGGTGCACCTGGAAGCCCTCGACCTGCCGGCCGTCCGGGCCGACCACCAGCTGCCCCTTGAGCCCGATGTCGGCGGTCTGGGTACGCGCGCAGGCGTTCGGGCAGCCGTTGATGTGGATCGAGATGTCGGCGTCGAACTCGCGCAGCCGCTCCTCCAGTCGGTCCACCAGTTCCTGGCCCCGCGCCTTGGTCTCGACGATGGCGAGCTTGCAGTACTCGATGCCGGTGCAGGCCATCGTGCCCCGCCGCCAGGCCGACGGTTGCGCCTCCAACCCGAGCCCGCGCAGGGCCGTGACCAGCGATTCGGTCCGGTCCGCCGGGACGTCCAGGACCAGCAACTTCTGGTACGGCGTCAGCCGTACCCGCCCGCTGCCGTGCGCGGCCACCACGTCGGCGAGTTGGGCGAGCTGGGTGCCGGAGATCCGGCCCACCACCGGGGCGGCCCCGACGTAGTGACGCCCGTCGCGCTGCCGATGCACTCCGATGTGGTCGATCGGCTTCTCCGGCAGCACCGGCGGTGGCCCGTCGAGCAGGGCCCGCCCCAGGTACTCCTTCTCCAGCACCTCCCGGAACCGTTCGACTCCCCAGTCGGCGACCAGGAACTTGAGCCGGGCCCGGTTGCGCAGCCGGCGATAGCCGTAGTCCCGGAAGATCCCCACCACCCCGGCCCAGACGTCCGGCACCTCGGCCAGCGGCACCCAGACGCCGAGCCGTTTGGCCAGCATCGGGTTGGTGCTCAGTCCACCGCCGACCCAGAGGTCGAAGCCGGGGCCGTGGTCGGGGTGCTCGACACCGAGGAAGGCGATGTCGTTGGCCTCGTACGGGGTGTCGACCAGCCAGGAGATCGACGTCTTGAACTTGCGGGGCAGGTTGGAGTAGTCCTGGTTGCCGACGTACCGCCGGACGATCTCGTCGATTGCCGGGGTCGGGTCGAGCAGTTCCGCCTCGGCCACCCCGGCGACCGGGCTGCCGAGCACGATTCGGGGGCAGTCACCGCAGGCCTCGGTGGTTTGCAGGCCGACCGCCTCCAGCTGACGCCAGATCGCCGGCATGTCCTCGACCCGGATCCAGTGGAACTGGATGTTCTGCCGATCGGTGATGTCGGCGGTGTCCCGGGCGTACCGGCGGGAGATGTCGGCGATGGTCCGCAGTTGGTCGAGGTCGAGCTGACCACCGTCGATCCGAACCCGGAGCATGAAGTGCTCGTCTTCGAGCTCGTGTGGTTCGAGCACGGCGGTACGCCCACCGTCGATACCGGCCTTGCGCTGGGTGTAGAGGCCCCACCACCGGAACCGACCCCGCAGGTCGGCGGGGTCGATGGAGGCGAAGCCCCGATGCGCGTAGATGTTCTCGATCCGGGCCCGTACGTTCAGCGGATCGTCGTCAGCCTTGATCCGCTCGTTGGGGTTGAGCGGCTCCCGGTGACCGAGCGCCCACTGCCCTTCGCCCCGGGGACGACGAGCCGGCCGAGCCCCGCCGTTGGTCGAGTGGGTCCCGGTACGCGCCGGTCTGCCGTCGGCTGGGTGTGGTCCGCCACTGGCCGGACCGCCGGTGGTGTCGGGCGGGGCTGGTGTGTTGCTTCTGACCGCCATCGCGGCGTCCTCCGTCTGCTGTGACAAATCGCTGGGTGTGGCGCGCGGAGGCGACGGCCAGCCTCGCTGTCGAGGCTGCGGACAACGGTGTCGGTGAAGCCGGCGCGAAGGCGCGCCCGGACAGATGGATCGGGCGGCGTTTAGTGAGCCGGACAGATCGCGCTGCGCACGCGGCCGTAGTCGACGTGGCGGCGGGCCACGAAGCGGCGCTCAACGGCGGCGGTCATGCCCGCCATGCTGCCACACCCCCGGTGACCCGGCCAGCAGCTCCCACATCACGGGCGACGCCCCTTGTTCGGGCTGACCTCGGGTAGCAGGACCAGCAGACCAACCGCCCCGTCGGTGGAGATCTGCGGCAGTTGCGACAAGGAACGCCATCTGCCCGCCACCTCACCTACCCATTTACCAGTTGTCGCGTTGAGTGATTTTGCGCTGACGACGATTGGGCAAGCCATCGATGACTTCGTTCTCCAGTGTTGAGTCAGTGGACGCATCGGCCCGGCCTGACCGGCCCGGTCCCGACCTGCCCCGCTTCCTGGGCCGTACGGCCTGGCTCTGGCCGGTGCTGGCGACGCTGGCGGTCACCCTCGTACAGGCCGACCGGGCCCAGCTCTGGCGCGACGAATTGGCCACCTGGAGTGCCGCGAGCCGCCCCCTCGGTGACCTGTTCCGGATGGCCGGCAACATCGACGGGGTCAGCGCCCCCTACTACCTGCTCATGCACGGCTGGATCCGGCTCTTCGGCGACTCCGTACTGGCCCTGCGGCTGCCGACGATCCTGGCCATGGCCGGGGCCGCCGGGCTGATCACCGTACTCGGCGAACGGCTGTTCAGCACCCGTACCGGCCTGATCGCCGGGCTGCTCTTCGCCGTGGTGCCCAGCACCTCCCGGTACGGACAGGAGGCCCGGTCGTACGCCTTCGCCACCTTCTTCGCCGTCCTGGCCACGCTGCTACTGGTCGGCGTGGTACGGCGACCGAGCTGGTCCCGGTGGGCCGGCTACGCCCTGGCGGTGCTCGGGTTGGGGCTGGCGCACCTGGTGGCGGTGATCCTGCTCGCCGGTCATGCCGCCGCTGTCCTGCTCGCCTGGCGGGCCACCGGCGACCGCCGGCTGCCGCTGCGCTGGCTGGTCGCGGTGGTGCCGGTCGGGCTGGCACTGACTCCGTTGGCCCTGCTCGGGCGGAGCCAACAGGGCGAGCAGCTCAATTGGGTCGGGAAGCCGAGTCTCACGGCGCTGCCCGAGCTACCCAGTGCCATCACCCAGGCCGCGCCGGTCGGCGGTCTGCTGGTCGGGTTGGCGGCGGTCGCCCTGGTCAGCCGAGGCCGGCGGGGTGTCGCACTCGGACTCTGTGCCCTGCTGCCGGTGGCGCTGCTCTTCGTCGGTGGGCTGGTCACCCCGTTGTGGGTGCCGCGTTACCTGGTCTTCACCGTACCCTTCGTCTGTCTGCTCGCCGCCGACGTGCTCGCCACGATCCGGCTGCCGTGGGCACTGGCCATCGTCGCGGTCACCTGCCTGCTCGGTGCGCCAGCCCAGGCCGACCTCCGACGGACCCACGAGTGGCCCCGCTCGGCACCGATCGACTACCGGGGAGCGGCCCGGATCATCGCGGCCCACCAGCAGCCCGGCGACGGAATCGTCTACTCGCCGCGTACGGGGTGGAAGTTCCTCGACACCGCGACCGCCTATCACCTCGGTGCGGATCGACCCCGGGACGTGCTGGCCACCCGGGACCAACTGGACCGGGCCGACCTGTGGGCCACCGAGTGCGACCAGCCGGCCCAATGTCTCGCTCCCGTGGACCGGGTATGGCTGCTGGTGGTCGGGGAGAAGGCGGATCCGCTGCGCGGACTGCCCGAGCCGAAGGCGAACGCCCTTCGGGCGGGGTTCTCGACAAGTCAGGTGTGGACCGTGCCGGGGCTGACCGTCGCGCTACTCACCCGGCCCGGTGCGTGACGCAGCATCACCCGGCCCGGTGCGTGACGCAGCATCACCCGGCGCGGTGCCTAACGCGGCTCAGCGGGATCTTGCCGGGCCGCCGAGCGGAACGACAAGCACCGCCTCGGTGCCGCCCCCGGTCTCCCGGTTGCGCAACTCGATGGTGCCCCGCAGTTCACCGGTGGCCAGGGCCCGGACGATCTGCAGTCCCAGTCGGCCACTGCGTTCGGAGTCGAAGTCGGCGGGCAGGCCACGGCCGTTGTCGGCGACACAGACATGCAACTGCTTGCGGAACCGGTGGGCCGAGACGACGACCTCGGCCGGTTCGGCAGCCGGGGCGTCACTCGGCTCGTCGGCCGGAGGAAAGCCATGCTCGACCGCGTTGAGCAGCAACTCGTTGAGCACCATCACCAGCGACGTGGCGATCTCGGCGGGCAGTACGCCGAACGTACCCTCTCGACGCATTCGTACCGTGAACTCGGTGGCGGCCACCTCGCTGGCAGCGGCGGCCACTCGGTCGACGATCCCGTCGAACTCCACCACCTCGTCGCTGGACATGGAGAGCGTCTCGTGCACCAGCGCGATCGAGGCGACCCGACGTACCGACTCCTCCAATGCAGCCTTGGCGGCCGGAATACCGACCCGGCGGGCCTGCAACCGCAGTAGCGCGGCGACGGTCTGTAGGTTGTTCTTCACCCGGTGGTGGATCTCCCGGATGGTGGCGTCCTTGGTGATCAGCGCCCGGTCGCGCCGACGTACCTCGGTGATGTCCCGGACCAGGACCAGCGCCCCGATCGGCACACCGGCTGGCATCAGCGGCAGCGCACGGGTCAGCATGGTGGCTCCTCGTGCCTCGATCTCCTTGCGGGGTGGAGCCTCGCCGCGCAGCGCCGCGAGCACCCGGTTGCCGGCATCGGTGCCGTCCAGCGGATCGGCGGCGAGCCGGGCGTTGAGTGCGGCCAGGTCCTCCCCGACCAGGTGGGAGGCGAAGCCGAGCCGCCGATAGGCGGACTGGGCGTTCGGGCTGGCATAGGTGACCTTGCCGCTGGCGTCCAACCGGACCAGACCGTCGCCGACGCGGGGCGCGGAGGTGGTCTCGCCGGGATGCCGGGGCGGCGGGAAGGTGCCGTCGGAAACCATCTGCGCCAGGTCGTCAGCAGTGGTCAGATAGTTGAGTTCCAGTTGGCTGGGGGTACGCGCGGTGGACAGGTTGGTGTCCCGGCCCACCACCGCGATGACCTCACCGGCCTCCCCGGCGGCGGTACGGAGCCGGACCGGGATCGCCTCGTGCCGGGCGGGGGTGTCCCCGTACCAGACCGGGTCGCCCTCCCGCCAGATCCTGGCCTGCCGATAGGCGATGCCCAGGTGGGCCACCTCGGGACCGCCGACGATCCGCCCGACCTGGTCGTCCAGGTACGCCGTCGGTGCGGTGGTCGGGCGTACCTGGGCGACACAGAGGAAGGAGTCGTCGTCCCCGCCGACCGGCACCCAGAGCAGCAGATCGGCGAAGGACAGGTCGGAGAGCAGCTGCCAGTCGCCGGCGACCCGGTGCAGATGGTCGATGTCGGCCGGGCGCAGGCTGGTGTGCTCCTCGGCGAGGTCGCGCAGCGTAGACACGAGGGCTAGCCTGCCACGACCGGGCCAGCGTGCTGTGATGACCTCACGTCAGCGGGTCGCGGTGACCTTCTTCAGGCCCCTGGGCGCGTCCGGGTCCTCGCCCCGGGCCAGCGCCAGGGACAGCGCCAGGCGCTGCAACGGCAGGATGTCCAGCAGCGGGGCGTACCGCTCGTCCACCTCCGGTACTGGCATCCGGGCGGCGGCACCGTCGATGTCGGCGGGGCCGATCACGGCCACGTCGGCCCGACGCTCACCGAGCCGGGCAATGACCTCGCGCATCGCTGTTCCGCCGGGTCCCGATCCGACGACCGCGAGTACCGGTACGTCCGGGTCGGTCATGGCCAGCGGACCGTGCAG
The DNA here is from genome assembly GCF_053590565.1 of Micromonospora sp. NPDC003197. Lineage (NCBI taxonomy): Bacteria > Bacillati > Actinomycetota > Actinomycetes > Micromonosporales > Micromonosporaceae > Micromonospora > Micromonospora sp. NPDC003197. The sequence continues at coordinate 436,061 of NZ_JBSFTE010000001.1, forward strand.
CAGGTCAGCGCCGGAGAAGGCGAGGGCCGGCAGGTAGGAGGTCTCCATCAGTTTCAGGGCGGCTTCCCGCGCGGTCGGGTAGGCGTAGCCACGGCCGGTGGTGACCAGTCGCCGGGCGAAGCGGTACCGGGGGGCCAGTTCACCCGGGGTCGGGTCGGCCAGGGTACGGGCCGCCAGCTCCGGCAGGGTGGCGAGCGCGGCCCGCTCCGATGCGTCGAGTACGCCGTTGCCGGCCCGTACTCCCTCGATCAGCATGAGCAGGGCAAACAGTTCGGCGGTGTACGTCTTGGTGGCCGCGACCGCCCGCTCGTGTCCGGCGGCGATGTCCACGGAGAGTTCGGCGACCTCGTTCAGTGGCGAGGACGGGTTGTTGGTGACGGCCAGCGTCAGCGCCCCGGTGGAGCGGGCCACCCGCAGTACCTCAGCCAGGTCTGGCGAGCCGCCGCTCTGGCTGACCCCGACGACCAGCGCATCGGACATGTCGGGCCGGGCCCCGAAGACCGTGATCGCGCTGGGTGAGGCCAGACCGGCTGGCAGACCGAGCCGAATCTCGGTCAGGTAGGCGGCGTAGAGCGCGGCATGGTCGCTGGTACCCCGGGCGGTGAACACGACGTGCCGCGGTCGACGTTCGGCGATGACCGCCGCGACCTGCGCGATCGCGTTCGCGTGCTCGGGTTCGAGCAGTCGTGCGTAACCCGCTGGCTGCTCAGCTACGTCCGCTGCCATGCCAGCACCCGGCTGTGTCACAAGAACCTCCCGTCCTGCGCGATATCGCGCGCTTCATGCGCAGTCTTGCACGATTGAAGCGGTACGAGCAATGTAACGAACAGCTTTGCGCAATTGGTCACTGGTGTAGGCCGGTACGGGGTCCGACTGCCCCGCCCTCCCGTCGGGAAACACCGCTGGGCGGGCCCATCGTGGGCATCTCGACGGTGTTCGACGGTGGCGAGCCGGCTACGGCGGTAGGTTCGGCACTGACCGGCCGTCCGGTAGTCACCGAGGAGAGGACCGTGAGCACACGCCCCGCCAGCCCGCGGTCAGGTACGCAGCCGGCCGATTCGCGGTCAGGTGCGCGGCCAGCCGACCCACAGCCAGCCGACCCGCGGTCACGCATCCAGGTCGTTGCCCTGGAGCTCTTCACCGAGCAGGGTTACGAGCGGACCTCACTACGGGAGATAGCCGAACGACTCGGGGTGACCAAGGCTGCCCTCTACCACCACTTCAAAAGCAAGGACGAGATCGTCGACAGTTACCTCGACGACCGAATCGCCGACCTCGACGAGCTGATTACCTGGGCCAGGGAGCAACCGGCCGACGCACCGGGCCGGCGCGCGATCGTCACCAGTTACGCGGATCGGTTCTTCGCCACCGGGCTTCCCCTGGCGGTCCGGTTCCTCGAACAGAACCAGACCGCCGCCACGCACCTGGCCGCCGCGCAGCGGATGCGCGACCGGTTGGCACAGTTGGCCGGGCTGCTCGCCCGGGGCGACGAGTCGCCCGCCACCGAGCTGCGGGCCGGATTAGCCCTCTTCGCCGTCTACCACAGTTGGTCAGCCTCGGATACGCCACAGAGCAGCGATGAGGAGCGTAGACAACTGGCGTTGATGGTCGCCTACGAACTGGTCGACCGGATCGGCCCCGGCTCAGCCGCCGCAGGCTGACCGGTCAGCGGCTCAGGCTGACCGGCCACACCCAGCGACTCAGGTCGACCGGTCAGGTCCAGCCGAAGGGCGAACAGATCCACCCCGACCATCGGGGACCAGTCCCGTTCCGGCGTCCGCTGGAATCCGAGCCGGGCGTAGAGCCGCTGGGCCGGGAGAGAAAAGCTGCGGGTGGAGATGACAATCGCCCGACAACCCAGCTCCGTTGCCCGGCGGATACAGGCCCACACCAGGGCGGCACCCACACCCCGGCCCTGGGCGGCGGGATCCACCGCCAGCATCCGGAACTCGGCATCACCCGGGCCGGAGAGTTCCGCGTACGGCGTGCCGGGCAGCACGAACAGCACCGAGCCGAGCACCTGCCCGGTGCCGTCGTCCACGGCCACCAGTAGCTCACCGTCGCGCGCCCGAGGCGCCACGTCGGCGAGTACCCGCCCGTAGCCGTGCCCGCCGGCCAACTGCCCGTCCGCCTCGTACGCCGAGACGGTCAACCGGCCGATGACGTCGAAGTCGGTGGGCTCGGCGCGCCGTACCGTCAGGCCGGTCAACCGATCACCGCGATCAGGTCACCGTCCTGGACGACGTCCCCCTCGTTGACGGCCAACTCGCGCACCACGCCGTCCGACTCGGCCACCACCGGGATCTCCATCTTCATGGACTCCAGGATGACCAGCGTGTCGCCCTCGGAGACGGAGTCGCCAGCGGCAACCACGACCTTCCAGACGTTCGCCACCATCTCGGCTCGGATCTCCTCGGCCATGGTGTGGCCCTCCCTCATCCGCGGAGTGTGCGTGCGAACGGTATCCAATCATGTGGCCGCCCGCTCAACGCCGCTGGCCGGCCGGACTAACATCAGCGGGTCACTCCCGGTCCCGGGAGAACCTGTCCAGCCACGCCCGACGGGTGCGGCACAGCGGTAACGGGAGGCCAACATGGCAAAGAAGGCTCGGAAGAAGAAGGCTCGGAAGAAGAGCAGCGCCAACCACGGCAAGCGCCCAAACTCCTGAGCAACGGCTAATCAGTGACGGGGGCCGGGAGCAATCGTCGATCGCGCATCCTGGCGATCACCATGCCCCCGGCCCCCGTTCGCCGAATGTGACTCAGTCAGTCGGGCAGGTATTCGCGGGTCTCGGTCTCGAAGACCAGTTCGGCGAGCCGAATCCGAAGCCGCTCGCGCAGCTCGATCGGGGCGGTCTCGTTGCCGCAGCAGCGGGCGACCAGCGCCTTTACCTCCTGCTCGATGCCGTACTCACGCAGGCAGGGTGAGCACTCGTCCAGGTGCTCGCGGATCAGGATGGTCCGCTCCTCGGCGCATTCCAGGTCGAGATAGAGGTAGACCTCGGCCAGCACCTCGCGGCAGTTGGTCTCGTGGGCGTCACCACAGCTCACAGTGCTCACACCTCCCGGGTAACGGCCGTGGCGGCGCTGGGCGTCGAAGCCGACGAGAACCCCCGCTCGGCCGCGTACCGCTCAAGCATCTTGCGCAGGTTACGGCGACCCCGGTGCAGTCGGGACATCACCGTACCGATCGGCGTCCCCATGATGTCGGCGACCTCCTTGTAGGAGAAGCCTTCGACGTCGGTGAGGTAGACCGCGAGCCGGAACTCCTCGGGGAGCTGCTGCAACGCCTGCTTCACATCGGTGTCGGGAAGCCGGTCGAGCGCCTCGGTCTCCGCCGAACGCAGCCCACTGGAGGTGTGCGACTCCGCCTCGGCAAGCTGCCAGTCGGTGATCTCGTCGGTCGGTGCCTGGATCGGCTGACGCTGCCGCTTCCGGTACGAGTTGATGTAGGTGTTGGTCAGGATCCGGTAGAGCCAGGCCTTGAGGTTGGTGCCCTCTTCGAACTGGTGAAAGGCGGCGTACGCCTTCAGGTAGGTCTCCTGGACTATGTCCTCCGCGTCGGCGGGATTACGGGTCATCCGCAGGGCGGCGGCATAGAGCTGGTCAACGAAAGGCAGCGCGTCACGCTCGAACCGTGTCCGGCGCTCTTCTGTCTTCTCCGGCTGGGTCAACCGCACGTCCCCTCGCGTCGTTTGCCGTCCCGCTGAGGATACGCGTACCCGGGCAGAGGTAGATCCAGTTTCGGCTGATGTGCCGGTACTCACCCCGGCAGATCCGGCCGGTTCCGGTAGCGCAGGCCATTCCGGGCCGCGTAGTAGCCGATGGAGTTGCCGCGTCCCGCGATCGTCGCGTTCCGGGCTCCTTGTCTCGGTTCGCACCGGTCGACCCCCCTTGCCGTGGATAGCTTCCAGGAGCTGTAACACCACGCCACCGGCTGGGCATTCCGGAATTGATCTCCCATTCCTGGTCCCGGCCGTAGACTCCGCCACCGCTGGACGCCATGGGCTCCGGCCACCGCTGGGACCAGGAAGGGCCTGGGAGGACGATGCCGGCTCGATCCGGGAACCGGTGAAAGTTGCCCGGCACGGGTCGGCACCATGGAATGCAACGATCACCTACGCCGAGGGAAACGGTCCGGCCCAGCCGCGCTCCCGTAGCCAGCCGACCACCGTCGCCGCCACCGCCTCGGGATCACGTCGCAGGTCGTGTCGCTCCCCTGGTCGGACCTCCACCCGAACGGTCGGCCCAGCTGGCGGCACGCCGAACGGGTCACGATCGCCATTGACGACCAGGGTGGGCAGGCCGGTGATCAACTCGGTAGCCCGGGACCGCTCCGGTCTTCCGGGCGGATGCAGCGGAAAGGCGAGCGCGACGATCCCGACGGCCCCGACCGACGCGGCGGTACGACAGGCCACCCGGGCCCCGCTGGACCGGCCGCCGACGATCGTGGGGACGGTGGGGTGCCGATCACGTAACAGCCCCACCACCGTCGACCACGCCTCATCGAGTTGCCCGGCAGGTGCTGGCGCTCGCCGGCCGGCGACCCGGTAGGGCTGGGTGACCCGGGCGACCGCCACTCCGGCGGCGACGGCCGCGTCGCGTACCGCGATCAGATCGGGTGCGTCCACGCCGCCACCGGCCCCGTGCCCGAGGACGAGCAGGCTGATCGGCTCCCCGGTGGGCGAATCGACGTCGATTCGCGCCGACCCTCGGGGCGTCTGGACCTCTTCACCGTGCCGCACCGGGTCATTGTGCTGGCAGCCCGGGAGCCGGTGGCGTCGACCCGGCCGGTCAGGCCAGCGGCACCAGGGTCAACATCCGATCGTGTATCGGTAACCGCCCGTCGTCGGCCGCCTCTGGGTCCGCTCTCACCTGGCCCCGCCAGGCCACCAGCATGGCCCGTCGCTCGCGTGGCGTGGTCGCCCCCCAGACCCCGTGGCAGTCGCCGACCTCCAACGCCCAGGCCAGGCAGGACCCCTGGACGTCGCAGGTGCGACAAAGCGCCACCGCCGCATCCACCGGCTCGCTCGGCGCCGGAAAGAAGGTCTCCGGGTCCACGCTTCGGCAGGCACCCCTGGTGCGCCATGCTTCGTCCAGGCTCCGCTCGCTGACCGCCCGAAGTAGCCTCGGGTCACGTCGTGCGGCGGCAACCTCGTGCGGGCGTGGCATCCGCGCCCGTGTCATTCACCCACCTCCCCCGTGGGACCGGCAAAAGTAGGGAAGTGTCCTTCGCCCTGGTGCGAATCGACATCAAATGCCGGCGCTGTGTTCTATCGCACTTACACGGTCGGTGACAAGGGGCTACCGCAAAGCTGACGAAAAGACCAGCCGACGTTTCACCCGCAACTCTGGCAAATTAGTACGCGACAATGTTGCACGGCACGTTCAGAACAACGTCAAATCGACATGATCACGCGGCGGCGCGCCGAGTGGTTCGGCGTCAACCCGATCGATGAGTTCCGGGCCGTCGTTACGGACATCGCCGATTTGTCTACCGACCGGCCGGATTTCTATTCCGGCCAATGTATCGGCACTCGGTGGGATCAGCAGATCGTCCGGCTCGCCCCCATCGGCCAGCCAGTCCGCCCAACGGTCTTGAGTCAACAGCAGCGGCATGCGGGCGTGCACCAGCGCCAGGTCGCCGAGCGCCGGGGTGGTCAGGACGCTACAGGTGAGCAGCGTGTCCGGCCCATCGCCCCAGCGTGACCAGATGCCGGCGAAGGCGAGCACGCTCCCGTCGGCCGGAGTCAGGTAGTAGGCCTGCTTCGCCCCACCATCCCGGCGGACCCACTCGTACCAGCCGGCGGCCGGGACGAGACAGCGGCGACGGACGAACGAACGGGCGTACGCCTTGGTGGTCGCGACGGTCTCGGCGCGTGCGTTGATCATCCGGGCGGCACCCCGGGTGTCCCGCGCCCACTCCGGCACCAGACCCCACCGGGCCACCGAAAGCACTCGACACGGACCGTCCGAGTCAGTCGGAGCAGTGGCCATTCGGACGATCGGCACCGGATCGGTCGGGGCGACGTTGTAGTCGGCGACGAGCCGGTCGCCGGTCTCGTCGTACGACTCGAACACCGCGCTCAGGTCCGCCGCGTTCCGAGTGGTGGCATACCTCCCACACATGCCGCCCACGCTAGCCCGCCCCTGGGACATTTCACTGCCCGCGCCAGCTTCCGAAATCCCGACAGTCGAGAGAATCCGGTACGGCGATCACGGCCCGCCAGCGGGGCACGGCAGACTGTACGGGTGGCGAACCTGACCGCGACCCGTCCACCGCAGCCGTGGACCGCGCCCACCGCGACCGACCCGGTCTCCTCCACCGTGCGCCTGCCCGGATCCAAGTCGATGACCGCCCGAGCCCTGGTGCTCAGCGCCGTGGCGTCCGGCCCGTCGACCCTGTATCGACCGCTGCGGGCCCGCGACACCGAACTGATGGCCGGTGGCCTGCGGGCAATGGGCGCCCATATGTCCATCGTGGATGACGAACGATGGCTGGTCCGCCCGCGGCCGTTCCAGGGCCCCGCGCACGTCGACGTCGGGCTCGCCGGCACCGTCATGCGGTTCGTCCCCTCCGTCGCGGCGCTGGCCGACGGTCCGGTCACCTTCGACGGCGACCCGCACGCCCGGACCCGCCCACTCGGGCCGCTGGTCGGAGCGTTGCGCTCCATCGGCGTACGCATCGACACCGCCCCCGAGGGCGGCCTGCCGCTGACCGTGCACGGCACCGGCAGCGTGACCGGTGGCGAGGTGGTGATCGACGCCTCCGCCTCCAGCCAGTTCGTCTCCGGTCTGCTGCTGGCCGCCCCCCGGTTCGACCGGGGCGTGGTGGTCCGGCACCAGGGGCCGCCGGTTCCGTCCGCCCCCCACCTGCGGATGACGGTGCAGATGCTGCGCGCGGCCGGGGCCGGCATCGACGACACCACGCCCAACGTCTGGGTGGTCGAACCGGGTCGGCTCACCGGCCGAGGCTGGGAGATCGAACCGGACCTCTCCGGGGCGGCACCGTTCTTCGCCGCCGCGCTGATCACCGGCGGCACGGTGACCCTGCTCGGCTGGCCCCGCAGCAGCGCCCAGCCGGTCGACCGGCTACGGGCCCTGCTGCACCAGATGGGCGGCGAGGTGACGCTGGGCACCGACGGGCTGACCGTACGGGGCACCGGGGTCGTACACGGACTGACCGCCGACCTCTCCGACGTGAGCGAGCTGACCCCGGTGCTGGCCGCCCTGGCGGCGGTGGCCGATTCCCCGTCCCAACTGACCGGGGTGGCACACATCCGGGGGCACGAAACCGACCGGCTGGCCGCGCTGGCCCGCGAACTCTCCGGGCTCGGCACAGACGTGACCGAGACCATGGACGGGCTGGAGATCAGGCCCCGGCCACTGCACGGTGGTGTCTTCGAGACCTACAACGACCACCGGATGGCGCACGCGGCGGCGGTGATCGGCCTGGCCGTACCCGGGGTCAACCTGAGTGACGTGGCGTGTACCTCCAAGACCCTGCCCGAGTTCCCGGCACTATGGTCTGCGATGGTGACCAGTACGAGTTGATTGCGTAACGAGGGGGCGATCCTGGCGGGCAAGCGGCGGGAATACGACGAGGAGGACGTACGGGTCCGGCCTGGCCGTTCCTCGCGCCCGCGTACCCGTACCCGCCCCCGGCACGAAAACGCGGTCGAGGGATTCGTCATCGCCGTCGACCGGGGCCGCTACACCTGCGTGGTCACCGATCCGGCCGATCCCGGCGTGCCCGGGGGCGGACCGGACGAACGGACCGTCACCGCGATGCGCGCCCGCGAGCTGGGCCGCAAGTCGGTGGTCGTGGGTGACCGGGTCGCGCTGGTCGGCGACACCTCCGGGGTGACCGGGGCGCTGGCCCGGATCGTTCGGATCGCCGAGCGCACCTCGGTGCTGCGGCGCACCGCCGACGACGACGAGACCACCGCCGAGGGCCGGCTGGAACGGGTGGTCGTGGCCAACGCCGACCAGCTGGTGATCGTCAGCTCCCTGTCCGATCCGCCGCCGCGTACCGGGTTCATCGACCGCTGCCTGGTGGCGGCGTACGACGCGGACATCGAGCCGCTGCTCTGTCTCACCAAGGCCGACCTGGCCGCGCCGGACGCCGTACTCGACTACTACGCCGAGCTGGACCTGCCGTACGTGCTGGTCCGGCCGGACTCCGACCTGGAACAGGTCAGCCAGTTGCTCAGCGGTCACGTCTCGGTCATGGTCGGGCACTCCGGGGTGGGCAAATCCACGCTGGTCAACCGGCTGGTGCCGGCCGCCGAGCGGGCCGTCGGTACGGTCAGCGCGATCGGCCGGGGCCGGCACACGTCGACCAGTGCGGTCGCCCTGCGCCTACCGCCCCCGGAACCGCCCGGCCGGAAACGGAAGGGGGATCCGGGCTGGATCGTGGACACCCCGGGCATTCGTAGTTTCGGGCTGGCTCACGTCTCGGCGGAGAGCCTCCTGCACGGCTTCCCGGATCTCGTCGAGGGGACCCTCGAATGTCCGGTGAACTGCGAACACACCGCCGGTGAGGCCGACTGCAAGCTGGACACCTGGGTGGCGGCGGGACACGCCGACCCACGCCGGCTGGCGTCGTACCGCCGGTTGCTGGCGTCCCGCGCTGGCGAGATCGAGTAGTCAGCGCGGCCAGCGCGGTCGAAGGGTCGGCACAGTCGGCACAGTCGGCGCGGTCGGCGCGGTCGGCGCAGTCAGCGCAGTCAGCGCGGTCGAATAGCCGGCGCTGCCGGCGGCCCGGGAAGGCCGGCGCTGTTCATAATCGACGTCGCTGACCAGGTGGACACGCCGGGAAACACGCGTACCGGTCGTCCCTGATCACGCCGGGCGTACGGGATCGGATACCTTTCCGGCCATGGCCCGCTACGCCGACGACCTGTCCCTCGCCCACGTGCTGGCGGACACCGCCGACTCGATCTCCATGGCCCGGTTCCGCGCCATCGACCTGGCCGTCGAGTCAAAGCCGGACCTGACCCCGGTGTCGGACGCGGACACCGCCGTGGAACGCGCGATCCGGACCACGCTGTCCCGGGCTCGGCCCCGAGACGACGTCCTCGGTGAGGAATTCGGCACCGCCGAGGCGACCGGTGAGGGTTCGACTCGGCCGGGCACCCGCCGCTGGGTGATCGACCCGATCGACGGCACCAAGAACTTCATCCGGGGCGTACCGATCTGGGCCACGCTGATCGCGCTGCTGGAGGACGACCAGCCGGTCGTCGGGCTGGTCTCCGCGCCGGCGCTCGGCCGCCGCTGGTGGGCCGCCACCGGCCTCGGGGCGTACGCCGGCAGACATCCGGCCTCGGCCGCGCCGATCCGGGTCTCCGGCGTACGACGGCTCGCCGACGCCAGCTTCTGCTACTCCTCCCTCGACGGGTGGGAGGCCACCGGCCGGCTGCCCGCGATGCTCGACATCCTGCGAGAGTCCTGGCGAACCCGGGCCTATGGCGACTTCTACGGTTACATGCTGGTGGCCGAGGGTGCGGTCGACGTGATGACCGAGCCGGAACTCTCGTTGTGGGACGTGGCCGCGTTGATTCCCATCGTCACCGAGGCCGGCGGCACGGTCACCGATCTGACCGGCAAGCCCGCAGTCACCGATTCGGCCAGCAAGCCCGGACCGGGCAATGGTGGCAGCGTACTTGCCACCAATGGCCGGCTTCACCAGACGATGCTCGACCGGCTGCGTTAGCCTGCCGCTCGACCGGCTGCGTTGGCCTGCCGCTCGACCGGCTGCGTTGGCCTGTCGAGCGGTCCCGGGAGACACCCTCTATCCTCGCCAGGTGGCGTCCTCCGGGTGGTGGTTTCTGGCATTGATGATCATTGCCTACGGTGTTGCCAACATGCTCCAATCGGTTGCGGCGACACGCACCACCCTGCATCACAGCTTCCATCCGGGGCTGCTACTGCGACTGGCCTGCCACCGGACCTACCTGGTCGGGCTGGCCTGCCAGATGTTCGGTTTCGTGCTCGCCTTCCTGGCCCGCCGCGACCTGCCGTTGTTCCTGGTCCAGGCGAGCGTCGCCGCTGGACTGGGCATCACCGCCGTACTCGGTGTACTGGTGTTGAAGTGGCGATTGCCGATCGCCGAAGTCATCCTGCTGGTACTGCTCTTCGCCGGGATCACCGCGCTGATCATCTCCGCTCAACCAGCTCCGTCCCGACCACTCGGACCCGCAGGAACGATCGCGCTGGCCGCCGCCCTCGGCCTGATCGGGGTGCTCGGCTTCTTCGCCGTACGGCTGCACGGTGCGCCCGGATCTGTGGCCCTGGGATCGCTGGCAGGGCTGGCGTTCTCCGCCGCCGCCGTGGCCGCCCGGCCGCTGGCCTCGGTGGAGTCGTTCGAGGGGTTCCTGCGCGACCCGTTGCTCTACCTGCTGATCGTCCACTCGATCGTCGGCCAGTTGCTGCTGGGGCTGGCAATGCAGCGGGGCTCCACCACCGCTGCGGTGGCGGCGATGGACGCGGCCGGAGCAGTACCCGCCGCCATCGTCGGTCTGCTGTTCCTCGACGACAAGATCTGGCCGGGCCGGGAATGGCTGGCCGCCGCCGGCTTCGTGATCACCCTGGCGGCGGTGATCGGATTGACCAGGTACGCCGAACCGCAGCACCACCACACCGTGACACCATCCGAAAAGCGCCCTCCGCTGCCGTCTGCTGTTAGGAAGGGCCCCTTCTTATCGCATTCTGCCTTGGAAGGGGCCCTTCCTAACAGCAAGGCGGGGCCGCTCAGCGGTGGCGGGTGAGCACCCGCTCGTAGAGCCGCTCCAAGGTGCCGGCGGCACGGTCCCAGGTGTAACTGCATCGCGCCCGGTCCACTGCCGCATGGCCGTACGCGAACCGTTCCGCATCGTCGGCGAGCAGCCGACGCAGGGTGCTACCCAGATCCCGTACGTCGCCCGGCGGCACCAGCCGCCCGCTCACCTCGTCCACCACCGTGTCCGCCACCCCGCCGATGCGGTAACCAACCACGGGCACTCCACACGCCATCGCCTCCAACGGCACCCGGCCGGCGCAGGCATAGCGTGGAGCACAGGCCACCACGTCAGCTGAGCGATACCAGGCCGGCATCTGCTCATGCGGCACCCCACCGATCAGTCGTACCCGGTCGGCAACCCCACATCGCCGGGCGATCTCGCGGAGCCGGGCCGCGTCGGTGTCGTCAGCCAAGTCATCATCTGTCGGACCACCCACGATGATCAGCTCGGCATCGCCGACCAGCCGCATCGCCTGAATCAGGTCCTCCTGCCCGTGACCGGGCGACAGGCCACCCACCGACAGAATCCGGGCCTGCCGATCCCGAGGGGCCGCCTCCCCGTCCGGACTGAACCGGTCGATGTCCACCCCGGCCGGCACCACGGCTACCGCTGCCCGGTGCAGCCCCAACCGGGTCAGCTCCTCCACCTCGTCGGTGGACTGCGCCACAGCCAGGTCAACCGCCCGGGTCAACGCCCGTTCCAGCGGTATCCGTTCACCCGGGCCGGAGTAGGCGCGCCCGAGATGACGGAGCTGCTCGACGCCGATCGAATGGAAGGTCTGCACCACCGGGATGGTCGTCCCCCGTACGGCGCTGGCGGCTGCCAGGCCGCCGACCCAGAAGTGCCCGTGCACCACGTCCGGGGTCCAGTCCCCGGACCACCGGTCGGTCAACCAGCGGCCCAGCTCGGGCACGTACGGCACCAGGGCGGCGGTCGGCGTACGCGTCGACGGCCCTACCGGTACCCGCTCCACCCGGTAACCGTCGTCGTCGGTAACGGCCGGCACGTCCGGGTCGTCCCGCCGTTCGTAGACATGCACGTCATGTCCCCGACTTGCCAACTCGGCGGCGACCCGGGCGACATGCTGATGGGTTCCGGCCACCTGGTGGTCTCCGCCGTTCGGTCCGGGCGGACGGGGCGGCCTGGCGTGCGCGCAGACCAGGCCAACGCGCATGGTTCACCTCCATCGGACCAAGGGGCTTCCGATCAGAGGCTCCCATTTAACCGGGCCGGCCAGAGCCGAAACCTGCCAACTCGATCCGCGTGCCGATAGCTCCAGCGAATCCCAGGTCGGCCAGCGAAATCCACGACCGGACGAGTCGTGACACATGGCTATCCGCATCCAGCAGCGCCCGATCCGCATGACGGGCGGTGCGGTCGGGTACGGCAAGGGAATGCCACACAGCCCGAACGTCAACTACCTGATCACGACATACGCGCCCGTCGCGCAATGGAGGCATCATGTCCATCGAAATGCGCTGGCTGGTGGAAACGAATGAGGCGTACTCGCTCGTCCGGTTCTTCGGTGCGCTCGACCTTCCGCTGGCACACGAGGTACGGGGAGCGTTGCTGACCTGTATCGCCGACCGACCCACCACGGTCCTGGTTGATCTCGCCCAGCTTCGGGCGGACGACCCCGAAGCCATGGCGGTCCTGCTCTCGACCGGGTGTGAAGTCGCCGAATGGCCTACCGGTGAAGTGCTCTTCCGCGCCTCCGGCACAGAACATCTGCCAGCGAGCGCTGAAAGGAAGGGCCCCTTCTTATCGCTTTCTGCCTTGAAAGGGGCCCTTCCTAACGCCAAACCTGCCGTCGGCACCGCTGCGGATTCCATCGACGTCGACTTGGATCCCGCGCCGGGAGCGGCCCGACAGGCCCGGGAGTTGGTCGCCGAGGGATGTCGTCGCTGGGCGTTACCGGAGCTGGCCGCCTCGGCGCGGGTCGCCGTCACCGAACTGGTCAGCAACGTGGTTACGCACGCCCGTACCCCGATGACGCTGCGGATGGCCCGCCGGGCAAAGGCCCTGCACGTCGCGGTACGGGACTACTCGCCGAAGCGGCCCACCTTCGCCGGCCCGGTGCCATCCACCTCGATCGGCGGTCGCGGGCTGCTCCTGATCGACAATATGGCCACCCGCTGGGGCACCAGCCTGCTGGAGAACGGGAAACTCGTCTGGGCGGTACTGACCGCCGAGGACGAACCGGTCGAAGGGCGGTTACGGACCCAGACATGGGGTAGTGACCTGACATGCGCGATGACGACTACCTGACCCCCGTGTCCGACCCGGAGGCAGAGGGGCTGCCCGCGATCGCCGACGACGACTCGACCGCCAACGATGACGTCGCCACCGGCCGGGAGGCCGATGGGCTGGATCCCGTCGCCCTTCCGGCCGACCGGCCGTTGGCGGTGGACCGGTTCGGTAACACCGCCGAGGAGCAGCGGGAGGGCGAATCCCTCGACTACAAGGTCGCGCGGGAACAGGGGGAACGTCCCATTGACGATCCGCTGTCCGCGTCCGCCGATCCGGCGCTGCGTAGCGAGGCCGACAGCGACGAGGCCGCCGCCGAGGCACAACTGGACGCCGATGTCATGGACCCCGGCCCGACCTCGGACCCGAAGTCCGCGGTATCCCTGTACGACTACGGGAAGCTGTCCGGTTCCGAGGGTGCACCGGTGGGCCGGCTGATGGAACCGGACGAGGGCATCAGCCCGGACCGGGAGCCCGACTCGGTGGCATTCGACGCCGGGGTCGCGGGCGGTGGGCAGGTGGCGGAGGAGTTGGCCGTACACGAGACGGAACCGCCGGACTGACAATCAGCGCGAGCAACCGAAGCGACGCAGACCACCGGACTGAAAATTCGCGCGAGCAACCAGATCAGCAAAGACCGACCAACACGAGCAGCCGGAGCAACGCAGACCGCCGGCTGGTGATCAGTCGTCCAGCCCCTGGGCGATGGCGTACCGGGTCAGCTCGACCCGATTGTGCAGTTGCAGCTTGCCCAGGGTGTTTTGTACGTGGTTCTGCACCGTACGGTGGGACAGGCTGAGCCGTTCGGCGATCTGCTTGTACGACATGCCCTTGGCGACGAGCCGCAGCACCTCGGTCTCCCGGTCGGTGAGTTGGGGCGTACCGTCGGCGACGGCCGTGGCCGGGGTGGTCGTGGCGAGCCGGCGATACTCGCCGAGTACCAGGCCGGCGAGTCCCGGGGTGAAGACGGTCTCCCCCGCAGCCGTACTCCGGACCGCGTCCAGGAACTCCTGCTGTCCCGCGGACTTGACCAGGTAGCCGGTGGCCCCCGCCTTCACCGCGTCGAGCACGCTCTGCTGCTCGCCGCTGGCGGAGAGCATCAGCACCCGTACCCCGGGAACCGCCGCCAGTAGCCCCCGGATCACCTCGACGCCGGAGATATCCGGCAGCTGAAGATCGAGTACGACGACGTCCGGCCGGACCGCCCCGGCGATCCGAACCGCCTGGCCGCCCTCCCCGGTGGTGGCCACCACCTCGTGCCCGGCCTCGGTCAGGTCGCGGGCCACGCCCTCCCGCCACATCGGATGGTCATCGACCACCATGACCCGGATCGGCGTACCGTCTCCACTCACGCGGCCCACCCTAGACGCCGGTCACGCCACCGCCCAGCACTCTTGTCCAGCACCGTTGTCCAGCACTCTTGTCCAGCACCGTTGTCCAGCGTTCGCTCCCCCGTCACCGGGACTTGGGTAGCCGCAGCTCGACCTCCGTACCCTGCCCGGGCGCCGAGCTGATCTGTGTCGAGCCGCCCAGGCCGGTCATCCGGCCCTGGATCGACTGTGCGACCCCCAACCGCCCCTGCTGGGCCGCTTCGGCGAGTCGCCCAGCCGGGATGCCCGGCCCGTCATCACGTACCGACACGGTCACGCCATCCGTCTCCTCCTCGACCAGCACCCAGGCCTGACCACCACCGTGCCGGGCGGCGTTGTCCAGCGCCGCCCCGACCGCCGCGCCGAATTCCCGGGCCACCGGGGCGGGCAGTCGGACCGGGGTCGCCGGGCTGGCGATCGACACTGTCGGGGAGGCGTACCCGCCGAGCACCGTACGCAGGTCGGCCTCCTCCGCTTCCGGCGATCCGGCGTCGTCCTCGGTCGTACGGGTGGCGATCAGGGCTCGCAGCGCCGTCTCCTGTTCCCCGGCCAGCCGGGCCAACTCGCCCGCCTCACCGTCCAGGTGTGCACCGCGCCGCTGCACCAGGGCGAGCACCTGGAGTACCGAGTCGTGGATGTCCCGGGCGAGGCGTTCCCGTTCCCGGGTCGCCGCGGCCAGTTCGACCGCCCGGTGCAGCTGTTCCTCGGCGATCACCGCCAGCCGGGCGACATGTCCGACCACCAACCCGGCGAGCAGCATGAGCATGCCGCCGGTGAGCGACGACTGGGTGAGCCGTTCCCGTACCGCGAGGTCGGCTGCGCCGAGAATGAGCGCCGCTGCCACGCCTCGGCGGCGTCCGCCGGAGACCGCCCAGGCGAGCACCGGCCCACCCAGCCAGGCCACCGGGAGGGTGGGTACGCCGGCGGCCAGCGCCGCGCGCCCCACCACCCAGGGGGTGGCCAGCAGGACCCCCAGGGTGACCCCCAGGTCGGTGAGGAGCAGCGGCCATCGCCGCCAGGCCGGTCGGGCGTACGCGTACGCGGCGGCCACCGTCCAGCCGGCCATGATCAGCAGAACCACTCCACCGGCTACGGGATGTGCGTAGTCCCTGACGTTGCGCACGACCAGGACAGTGACGTACGCCAGCGAGGCGAAGCGGAAGACGGCGATGGAGCGCCAGAACGGCGTCTGCAGGCTGCCCGGAGGGGACGGCATGTCCCGACCCTGCCATATCCGGTCGGCGGCCCGCCGATGGCGGGCCGCACGGAGCCCGAGCGGCGGCACCCGCGTGGCGCGGGGTAGGGGCACGCCTAGACGATCGTCATGCTCTAACGTGAGGTCAACTTCAACAATGAACAGGTGGCCGGAATGGCGGACACGGCGACGGTGGACAGGCTGGCCGCGGGTGATCACGCGTGTCTGACCTTTTCCGACGCTGACGAGCGGATGGACCTGGTGGCCGCGTTCGTACGAGACGGTCTGCGGCACGGTCAGAAGGTCGTCTGCTGGACCGACTCGGTAGCCCCGGACCGCCTCGTCGGTGAGCTCGCGGCCCGCTCGGTACGACCCGGTGCCGCCCTACGTCGGGGGCAACTGGTCCTGGCCACGACCGGCGATCCGCTGGCCGGGTCGCATCGCAACGGGGCCGCCGGCATGGTCGAGGTACTCGCCAGCGAACTGGCACGCGCCGGCCGGGAAGGTTACCCGGGACTGCGGGTCACGGCGGACATGTGCTGGGCGACCCGACCATCGGCGGCGGACGAGTTGCTGGCCTTCGAGACCGAGGTGGCGGGGCTCTTCGCCGACGGCCGGTTGTGCCTGATCTGCCAGTACGACCGGGACCGCTTCGACGGGGTCACGCTCGCCTTCGCGGCCAAGGCTCACCCGAGGGCGGTGGCCGCACAGGTCTACCACGACCATCCTCTGCTGCGGATCTGCCGCCAGTACAGCCCGCCCGGCATCCGGGTCGCCGGCGAGCTGGACTACCGCCACCAGGACGTGCTGGAGCAGGCGCTGGCCGAGTCACTGCGCCTGGACCGGCACCTGCATGTCAACCTGAGCCGGCTGGACTACATCGACGGGTCCTGCGCCGGAGCGATCGTGCAGACCGCCCTACGACTGCCACCGTCCCGGCGGATGACCGTCACCTGCCGCCGGCTGGTCGCCACCGTCCTGGATCTGATTGGTGCGGGTAACGCGCCACGACTACGGGTACAACGAATTAATGACCAGCCCTGACCCGCCCGCGACGGCTCCCTGGCGACCGACGCGGGCGGTCGTGCCGGAGTTGGTCAACCTTGATCAGCACTTCGACGCCGACGCGCTCTATTCGCTCCGGGCTGCCCTGACCGCTCACGCCAGCGACCTGGGTGCCGGCCCGGTGCTGGTGGAACAGCTGCTCATCATGGCCAGCGAACTGGCCACCAACGCCATCCGACATGGCGGCGGCGCCGGCCGGCTACGCATGTGGCGCGATCATGGACAACTGCACCTACAGATCAGCGATCACGGTCCTGGGCTGGCCGATCCCACTGTTGGCACCCGTCCTCCCGACCAATCGGCGATCGGTGGTCGGGGAATGTGGATTTGCCGGCAGCTCTGCGACGACTTGTTCATCGACACCGGCGCGGGTGGGACCACCATCACCGCAGTGGTCCGGCTGGACGAGCCGGGCGGTGACGACGACGGCGGCGAATCGGCATTCCCCACGGGACAGCCGGTGGCATGATCTCCTTGGGATTCGGTGGCCGACCCGGCGGGCTGGAAGTGCGAAGGTGCATACATTGACGTAGGGTTAAAAAGCCGCTTATGCCCTCGACATCGACGGCGGGACGTGCAATGGCTGACAAGGAACCGCTCGCACCGGATACGGTGCCCTCCCTTGGCCTGCCCGTCCTGGTCGCCGAGGCGTTCGACGGGGCCGAGGTGACCGGGTTACGGCACGCGGTGGCCTCCTACGCCGAGGAGTCCGGGCTCGCCGGCCAGCGGCTGGACGACTTCGTGCTGGCCGTCAACGAACTGATCACGAACGCGGTCCGGCACGGTGGTGGCCGGGGCTGGCTACGGCTGTGGCGCGAGGACAGCACCGTCCGGTGCGAGGTCACCGACAGCGGCGAGGGTATCGACACCGACCAGCTCGGCCAGCGAACCCGGCCGGCGCCGGACACCGCCGGCGGTCGCGGGTTGTGGCTGGCCCGGCAACTCAGCGACGACATGGTGGTGTCGACCGGGGCGCGGGGCACCACGGTACGGATCAGCACCGCAGTGGCCCCGGCCGACCAGCAACGCGCTGATTGGCCCACGCCGTACAGCGACCTCAGCTGATCACAGCGACCTCAGCTGAAACAGCGAACGCAGCTGATTACGGCGACCTCAAACAGCAACAGCTTCCTCAGCTGAACAGGGCGCTGACCGATTCGCCGTTGTGGATGCGGCGGATCGCCTCGGCCAGCGCGGGCGCCACCGAGAGCACCTCCAGCTTCGGCACCCGCTTGTCGGCGGGAATCGGGACGGTGTTCGTACAGACGATCTCCAGTACTCCGTCCTGCTGGCTGAGCCGCTCGAGCGCGTCGCTGGAGAACAGCCCATGGGTGCAGGCCAACCGGATGGAGCGGACCTTCTGCTCCCGCAGATGGTCCATCAGCTCGATGACCGTACTGCCCTTGGCGATCTCGTCGTCGAGCACGATGACGTGCCGGTCCACGACATCCCCGATCACCGCACTGATCTTGACTCGGTCGTCGCTGAACCGCTGCTTCGCCCCAGCCGCCACCGGCGTACCCAGCATCCGGGCGAAGGCCGCCGCCTCCTTGGCGTTGCCCAGGTCGGGCGAGACCACGACAGTGTCGGTCAGGTCGTAGCGCTTGAAGTAGTTGGCCAGCTCGCGCAGGGCGTGCAGGTGGTCCACCGGCACGCTGAAGAAGCCGTGCACCTGCGGCGAGTGCAGGGTCATCGCCAACACCCGGTCGGCCCCCGCCGAGACCAGCAGGTCGGCAACCAGCCGGCCGCCGATGGAAATGCGCGGTGCGTCCTTCTTGTCCGACCGCGCGTAGGCGTAGTGCGGCAGGACCACCGTGGTACGCGCCGCCGACGCGCCCCGGGCGGCGTCGAGCATCAGCAGTAGCTCCACCAGATTCTCCTGGACCGGTGGCACCAGCGGCTGGATCAGGAAGACGTCCCGCTCCCGACAGTTGGCCTGCAACTGCACTTCCAGGCAGTCGTTGGCGAACCGTGAGGTACGCACCGGCAGCAGCGGTACGTCGAGGTGGGCACAGATCTCCGCCGCGAGTTCCGGGTGGGCACTTCCGCTGAACACAGCGATCTCTTCACGCACAGCGGCATGTTAACGGCCTGGTACGGCCCCGCCCGGCGGCAGCCTGCCAAACCGTGGCGCTGGCCGGCTAGACGGCGCTGGTCGCGGGCCAGCAGCGCTGGCCGGGCCAGCGAGTGGGAGCTACCAGGTACGTCCGGTGAGCCGCTGGTAGACGTCGACGTACCGGTCCCGGGTCGCCTCGACGACCTCAGCCGGCACCTCGGGAGCCGGCCCCTGCTTGTCCCAGCCGGTACCAACCGCCCAGTCCCGGACGTACTGCTTGTCGAAGGAGAACTGGACCCGGCCGGGCTGGTACGACTCGGCTGGCCAGAACCGGGACGAGTCGGAGGTGAGCACCTCGTCGGCGAGCAGCAGCTCCCCCGCCGGTGTCCAACCGAACTCGATCTTCGTGTCGGCCACGATGATGCCCCGCTCGGCGGCCAGCTCGGCCCCTCGACGATAGACGGCCAGGGTGACGTCGCGCAGCTCGGCGGCGGTCTCCTCGCCCACCTTGGCAACCACGTCGGTAAAGGTGATCGACTCGTCGTGCTCCCCGATCGGCGCCTTCGAAGTGGGCGTGAAGATCGGTTGGGGCAGCTTGGAGGCCTCGACCAGGCCGGGCGGCAACTCGACGCCGGAGACACTGCCCAGCTGTTCATACTCCTTGCGGCCGGAGCCGGTGAGATAGCCCCGGGCGATGCACTCGACGGGCACCATGCTCAGCCGCCGGCAGCGGATCGCCCGCCCGGCGAACTCGGCCGGTACGTCGGTCGCCGAGATCACGTGGTTGGGCACCAGGTCGGCCAACTGCTCGAACCACCACAGGGAGAGCGCAGTAAGCAGTTTTCCCTTGTCCGGGATCGGCGTCGGCAGCACGACGTCGTATACCGACAACCGGTCGGAGGCGACCAGGATCAGGTCCTCCCCGTCGGCGTACACATCCCTGACCTTGCCCGAATGCAGCAGTTCCACGGGCACTAGTAGAGCACGGCCAACCGTGACGGTCGTTTTCGCGTACCCGGACGGCCGTTGACACCCACCACAGTGGGCTGTGTAAATGGTCAGGATCTTCCGCACGCTCATGATCACCATGCCGGTGGCCGGTACCGTCAGGAGAATCCGTGTCCGCTTTCTCTCCCGCCCCGACCAGCCGACCGGCCGGAGCGGGACCAAGCCGGCGACACCTGCTCCGGACGACGGCTCTCGCCGGTTCGGCGCTGCTGGTAACCGGTGCGACGGGATGCACCAAGAAGGCCGCCCCGCCGGTCGACAGGCCGGTCCAGCTGTCGGTCTTCTGGTGGGGTGGGGACGAGCGGGCCGACCTGACCGAGCGAGCGCTGCATCTCTATACCCGGCGGAACCCGAACGTGACCTTCCGTACCACCTGGCAGGGGGCCACCGGTTACTACGACCGGCTGGCCACCCAGGCGATCGGCGGAAACGTGCCGGACCTGCTCCAGATCGACGACGGACACCTCAGTGAGTACGCCCAGCGCCGGATTCTGCTGGATCTCACCGATTTCGTCGCCCAGGATCGGATCCAACTGGGCGGCCTGCCCGCCAGTCTCGTCGACTACGGGCGGGTCGGGGGACGTACGGTGGCCGTCGCCGCCGCTGGTAACACGCCTGCACTGATCTACAACCGGGACCTGCTGCGGCGGCTGAACCTGCCGGAGCCACGCATCGGCATGCCGTACGACGCGTTCCTCCGCTGGGCCGCCACGGTTACCCAGCGCAGCAACGGCCGGGTCGCCGGCACCATGGATCCGTCTGCCGACTACAAGGTGCTGTGGTTGTGGCTGCGTACGCAGGGCAGGGAGCTCTACCACGGCCAACAGATCGGCTGCACCGCCGAGGATCTGACCCGGTGGTGGGAGTTGTGGCGAGGTGCCCGGACCCGGCGGGCGACCCTGGGCGCCTCGACGCTCCGGGGGACCGTGTCGACCGACCCGGCGCAGCACCCGCTCGTGACCAGTCGGGTCGCGACCAGTTTCGCCTGGTCCGACGAACTGACCAGGCTGCAGCGACAGACCCACGACGAACTGGCCCTGGTCTGCTACCCGGGGGCACCGGAGGCCCACTGGGAGCGGGCACCCATGTACTGGGCCGCGTACCACGGAACCCGTCATCCGGAAACGGTCGCCGACGTGATCAATTTCCTGACCAACGAGGTCGAGGTGGGCCAGATCCTCGGCATCGAGCGCGGTGTCAACGCGAACCTGAGTGTCCGCCGGGCTGTCGAGCAGACCCTGACCGATCCGGGGATGAGGCGTACCGCAGCCTATGCGAACGCGATGAACAGCTGGTTCGGGCCGACCCCGCTTCCCCCGCCGAATGGCCACGGCAAGGTCCAGACCCTGCTGGCCACCGCCGCAACGGACGTTCGGTCCGGTCGGCGGAGCAGCCGGACAGCAGCGGTCGAATTCGTCGCCCGAGCGAACGCCGCCCTGGCCAACTGAGCCCCGACCAAGCGATAAGAAGGGGCCCTTCCTAACGCCAAAAGCCCGCCGGCGCGTACACGGGTCGGCGCGGCACGCCGTCGTCGTACCTACAGGGGGCCGTTACTCCGTCAGCGCCGCCCGTTCCGCCGTCCCCGCATCACCAACAGCAAGATCACTACCACGATGCCGACGACGAAGAGGCAGCAGATCGCGCTGAAGACGCCGCCGAATCCCCGGGGCCGCCGTCGGGCCGCCTCCAGTGCGAGCACCCCCACGTCGGACGACGCCCATGCCGCCGCCGGCACCAGCAGCGCCAGCACCGCAGTGCCGACGATCGTACTCACGCGCGCCCACCACTTACTCAATGCAGACATGACCCCATCCTGCCTGGTCGGCGCAAGTCTGGCACCTGGTTGAACGCAGGCCGGCGGGACGGCACCCGAGGGACACCGTCCCGCCGACCTGCGGGGACCGCCGACTAGTCGGCCAGGATCACGATGGACTCAGCCCACCGGAAGTACTTGTTGGTGCCGAAGTCTCGGACGGTCTTGATACCGAATGCCTTGAGCAGCAGCTCAGCGTCGCCTTCCGAGACCCCCTGGATCGCGGTGACCGGGGCCTCCGCGAGTTCCTGAGCGCTCTTGCCCTCCCACTCCTTGGCCAGCTTCGCTTCCAGTCCCAGCATGTGCACTCCCTTCAGATAGCCCGGACCCACGCCGGGCCGTTGTGTGGGCCACGGTCCCCATGGCACCGAACGGCCGCCCATCCAGTAGGGACAGCGACGACCGGCGGGCCACTGGGCCATGGTCAGATCGGAGCGGTGACGGCGGCAGCTACCCGGCGCCTGCCGGATGGTCGAGCCGTGTCACCATCGGCCTCGGCTCACTCGTGCTCGCCGTCGACCTCAGTTCACTCGTCCTCGCCGTCGGCCTCATCCGACTCGTCATCGCCGTCGAACACCTCGTCGATGAGCATTCCCCCGGCGAAGCCGAGGGCGGCTCCGCCGACCGCTCCCGCGACGACCCCGCCCATGCCCGAGCCACGCTCGTGGTGCTCCTCGTAGTGGCCGCCATGTCCGTACGCGGGCGGGTAGCCACCCGCGTGCGGGTAGCCGGCCGGCGCCCCGTACGGGTTGCCACCGAACGCGGCGAGGGCCGCTTGGTGCCGGTCGACCGCCTGCCGTACCCACCCGTCGACCCGGGCGACCCAGTCGACGGTGTCCGCCTCGGCGTGGTCCACCGTGTAGCGGCTGATCGCGTCGTGGCTGTCGCCGCCGAACATCCCGGAGCGCTTGTCGAACTCCAGAATCACCTCGACGCCGTGCGGTGTCGCCACGAACGTCAGCTCGGCCGCGGCGATGCCGTGGTACTGCGGCGGCGCGAAGAACTCGATCTCCTGATAGAACGGCAGCGTCTGCGGTACGCCGTACAACTGGCCCCGCTCAAGGTCGGCCCCCTTGAACTGGAAACCGAGCCGACCGAACGCCTCCATGATCCGTTCCTGCACCGGGAGCGGATACACGTACACCGGGTCGAGGTCGCCCTTGTCGATCGCGCCGGAGACCGCAACCTCGGTACGCAGCCCCATCGTCATTCCGTGCAGCCGCTGCCCGTTCAGGTCGGTCACCGGGGTCTCCCACGGCATCAGCACCTGGAACGGGACCGACACCTGCTGCCCCGCCGCCAGGTGCAGCGGTCCGCCGACGCCGACCCGCAGGAACTCCACCACGGCGTCGTACTCGGCATCGCCGCCCTCGACCTCGATCCGGGTCACCAGGCTCACTGTCAGCTGCTCGATGTGCACGTCGTGACTGCCACCGGCAAGGTTGACCTGCCCCTGCAGCGGCAGCCCGGGGCGGGTGTTCGGGTTGGCCAGGACCGTGTCGACGCTCGGACCCCCCACGCCGAAGGCCCCCAGCATCCTCTTGAATACCACTCAACTCTCCCAACAACGGCTGACACCTACCCGCTCCATCTCCCCGCCGTGAGCACGTGAGTCGACGCAGTCGAGATCATCATCGTCCACTATGGAGCGCTTCGGCGCGAACCGTACCAATCGAAGCTGAATGGATGCTGTGAGCTACGCAACGGGTAGCGTACCCATCGAAGAGTTCTGAAGGCTCACCGGAATGAAGGATCACCGAGAATCACGAGCAGGCCGCGGGAAGCCGCCGGCACCTGGAGAACCCACAAAAAACGCCGCAGGCTGACACTCGAAATTTCGAGCACCAGCCTGCGGCGTCTTGATTGGTAGCGGGGACAGGATTTGAACCTGCGACCTCTGGGTTATGAGCCCAGCGAGCTACCGAGCTGCTCCACCCCGCGTCG
This sequence comes from Micromonospora sp. NPDC003197, assembly GCF_053590565.1. Taxonomy (NCBI): domain Bacteria; kingdom Bacillati; phylum Actinomycetota; class Actinomycetes; order Micromonosporales; family Micromonosporaceae; genus Micromonospora; species Micromonospora sp. NPDC003197. The sequence continues at coordinate 459,539 of NZ_JBSFTE010000001.1, forward strand.
GCCCGCTAACAGTAGCGCACCGGGTGACGTGGCCGCAAAACAGGTCGGAAAGAAGCCCGGATGTGCTGTCCGGCGAACCGGACAGGGGCTGAACCAGCCTGGAAAACACCGATGCCGTGAACGATGCGCGACTGTCACGCAGAAAACAAACAACGCCACCAGCCATGCAAAAGTAAGCAACGTCGACTGTCACACAAAAGCAAACGCCCCCGTTTCAGGTTTCCCTGAAACGGGGGCGTTTTTGTGGTAGCGGGGACAGGATTTGAACCTGCGACCTCTGGGTTATGAGCCCAGCGAGCTACCGAGCTGCTCCACCCCGCGTCGGCCCGCTAACAGTAGCGCACCGGGTGACGTGGCCGCAAAACAGGTCGGAACCCGCCCGAAGCAGCAGCCAGACCGACGTACGGGGACGGAGCCGGACGGTCAGCCCCCTGGCGAGGGGGGCGCGCTCGGCGGGGGTGTCCCAGCTGGCGTACTCGGGGAACCGGACGGGGCCGGGTTGGCCGCCTGCTGGGCCGCCTGGAAGGCGGTCATCGCCTCGTCCAGCGCCTTCAACGCCCGACCGTACCGCTCGAAGTCGCCGGAGGCCTGCGCCGCCTTGACCTCGGCGATCGCCGCCTGCACCTTTGCCGCCGCCGCCGCCAGATCCCCGGTCACCGGCGGCGTGCCGGTATCCGGTGACGTGGGTGGGGTACCGGTGTCCGGCTGCTGGGGCGTCGTCGCGCCGGCCTTCTTACCCTCCTCGATGAGCGCCTTGATGCCGTCGGTCATGTTGTCGGCCAACACGACGTATGAACCACCGTCGCCGTAGGACAACAGCACCTTCTGCAACGTCGGGACGGCATTGGTCTGGTTCTGCTTCACGTAGACCGGCTCGACGTAGAGCATGCCGTCGCCGAAGGGCAGCGAGAGCAGGTTGCCGTACTGCACCTGGCCCTGGTTCGAGGAGAGCCAGTTCAGCGACGTTCGAATGGAGGCGTTGTTGGTCATCAGTTGGTGCACCTGAACCGGCCCGGAGATTGCCGTCTGGTCCGGCAACTCGAGCACCTCCAGGCGCGGCTTACCGTCCACGTACGACCCGGAGATCAGCGCCGCGAGGTTCTGCCGGCCGGCCGGGGTAACCGTCGAGGTGAGCTGGAACCGGGCACCGTCCTGGCCAGGCAGCTGGGTCATCAGGTAGTAGGGCGGCTGCTTCTTGCCGCTGTCCGGCGCGTCCGGAACGTTCGGCACCTCCCAGAAATCCTGCCCCGAATAGAAGTCACCCGGGTCGGTGACGTGGAACTTCGCCAGCAGGTTGCGCTGCACCTTGAACAGGTCGGCCGGGTAGCGGAAGTGCTCGGCCAGCTCGGCCGGGATCTCCGCCTTGGGCACCACCAGGTCCCCGCCGAAGGCCTTGTTCCACGCCTTGAGCACCGGATCGGTGTCATCGAACTGGTAGAGCTTCACGGTGCCGTCGTACGCGTCGACGGTGGCCTTGACCGAGTTGCGGATGTAGTTGACGTTGGCCTTGGCGAGCTGGAACGTGCCCTGCCCGGTCAGCTCGTCCGTGGTCTCCGTCTGCAGGTTGACCTGCTGGGCGTACGGATAGGTGGCCGAGGTGGTGTAACCGTCGATGATCCACTGGATCCGGCCCCCGACCACCGCCGGGTACGGGTCACCATCCAGGGTCAGGAACGGGGCGACCTTCTCCACCCGGTCCCGGGGGTTACGCACGTACAGCAGCTTGGAGTTGTCGTTGATCGCCTCGGAGAGCAGGAAGTTGGTCTCCTGCTCCTTGATCGCGTAGAGCAGCTTGCGGGTGAACGACCCGATCTCCACCCCACCGCTGCCGGTGTAGGTGTAGTGCTGCTCGCCACCGGTGCTGGTCGGCCGGTCGAACTCGACGGGCCGGTCCTTGTTGACCTGGCCGACGATCGCGTAGTCGCCGTCGCCCATCTGCTCGCCGTAGTAGATACGCGGCTGCTCGGTGGGAATCTCCTCGGTCTGCGACGAGCACCCCTCCTGCCCTGCACGATCGCCGAGGAAGCCGGAGACGAAGAACGGCTTTCCACCGCAGACCACCTGGTTGGCCGGGGCGGCAACCAGGCCGTACCCGTGGGTGAAGACGGTGTGCCGGTTGATCCACCCACGCTGCTGGTCGGTCAGCTCGTCGTAGTTGATCTCGCGGACCCCGACCACGTAGTCCTGGGTCTTACGCTGGTCCGCCGCACCGAGGGTGTAGTGGTCGATGTCCAGCTTCGGGCCGAAGTCGTAGAAGCCACGGACCTGTTGTTGCTGGGTGTAGGTCTCAGAGACCACCTGCGGGTCGAGCAGTCGGACGTTGGGCACCACCGTCGTGTCGGTGGCAAGCGATGCTGGCGGCTTCAGGTTGTTCGCCGCGTACGGCGTCATCTGCGTGTCGCTCAGCCCGAACGCCGCCCGCGTCGCGTTGATGCTGCGCTCGATGTAGGGCGCTTCCTTGTCCTTGGCGCTGGGCTTCACCTCGAAGGTCTGCACCGCCCACGGGTAGACGCCACCGATCGCCACGGCGGAGATGCCGAGCAGGGCCAGCGAGATACCCGGCCAGACGAGGTTACGCATCACCGCGTTGGAGAAGACGATGATCGCCACCGCCACCACGATCGAGATCAGCGCCAGCGTCTCCTTGGCTGGCAGCAGGGCGTTGACGTCGGCGTAGCCAGCACCATAGAGCTTGGTGCCCTCGTTGTACTCCAGCAGCATCGCCCGCCGGTCCAGCACGTAGGCGACTGCCTTGAGCAGCACGAAGACGGCGACCAGGGTGGTCAGGTGGGCCCGTGCCGCGTTGGTCATCCGGTCGCCGGCGCCCTGTAGCCGTACGCCGCCGAAGATGTAGTGCATCGCCAACGCGCCGATCACCGCCAGCACGATGACGGTGAAGCCGAGCCCCAACAGGTAGCGCAGGAACGGGTACTGGAAGACGTAGAACCCGATGTCAATATTGAATTCCGGGTCCTTGGTGCCGAAGTCCTGGGCGTTGCGGAACAGCATCCACTGGCTCCACCGGCTCTGGCCGGAGAGACCGGCGAAGACGCCGACGATCAACGCGAGCACCACGATCCAGGTACGGATCCGAGGAGAGAGCACCATTCGGTAGCGATCCAGCGTGGCCTGCTCGATCGAATGCGGCCGCAGCATCGGCCGCAGCCGGTAGGCCAGCCACAGGTTGCCGCCGACCAGGACCGCCATGCCCAGCCCAACGGCCAGGAAGAGCAACAGTCGGGTGACCAGCACACCGGTGAAGACATCGGTGTAGGCAACCTCGTCGAACCACAACCAGTCCGTCCACGCCTGCACCCCCCACCCGAGCAGGGTGAAGAGCAGGAACACCCCGATCAGTACGCCGATCGTGACACGGCCACGTCGGCTCATTCTGGGTAGGGGACTGCTACGCATGACCACTGTTGGCTCCGCATGCTCGGTGTGACCGGCTCCGACCAGGCACCCAGAGTACGGGGTGTTCCTGAATGTCGTCGCCCAAGGTCAGCGTGCCTGGTCAGCAGCGCGTCGGCTGCCCTCCCGCCCGCAGCGTCTCCAGCGCGGTCAACGCCTCGTCGAGGGTGCCCACCTTGTACAGCGGCAGGCCCGGCTGCGGGTTGCGCAGCGCCTCGGCACAGTTGTCCGCGGGCACGAGGAAGGCTTTCGCACCGGCCGCCTTCGCGCCGACGAGCTTCTGCGGAATGCCGCCGATCGGTCCGACCTGTCCCTCCTCGTTGATGGTGCCGGTACCCGCAATGATCTTGCCGCCGGTCAGGTCCTCCGGGGTCAGCTTGTCCACGATGCCGAGCGCGAACATCAGCCCGGCGCTCGGGCCACCGATGTCCCCAAGGTCGATCTTCAGCTCGAACGGGTGGGGCTGCCGCTGCTCGATGGCTACCCCGATTCGTGGCTTACCGCCGTCGTCGGCCCGGCTGGTGACCGTCGCCGTACCTGGCACCCCGGCCCGGGTGTAGCCAATGGTCAGCTGGCTGCCGGCTGGCTTGGCCTGGACCAGGCTGGTGAGCTTGCGACCGTAGGTCACCGCCTCCCCGTCGACCGAGGTGATGATGTCCTCCGGTTGCAGTCGGCCGGCCGAAGGGCCGTCGGCAGTCACCGTCTTGACCACCACCTGGACCGGGTAGCCGAGCTTGCGTAGCGCCGCCGTCTCCGCACTGGTCTGGGAGGCGGCGAAGTCCTCCGCGTTGCGCTCGTCCACCTCCTGCTGGGTCTGCCCCGGCGGGTAGATCAACTCACGCGGTACCACCGCCTCGTCGCTGGAAAGCCAGCCGGCGATCGCCGACAACAGCTTCACGTTCGGCTGCACACCGACCGTGGTGAGCCGCAACTGCCCAGCGGAGTGGGAGGTCTCCTGACCGGAGACCTGGATGATCTGCTTGCCGTCGGACGTACCCAACGTGTCCACGGTCGGCCCGGGGCCGAGCACCACGTACGGAATGGGCGCCGCAAGCACCCCGATGCTGAGCAGGCCGGTGATCAGCGCGCCGAGGAGAACTGTGATGCCGCGACGTCTCATGCGCCAGAGCGTACCGATCGCCCTCCCCACCCCCGGCGGATGAACCCCTACTTCTCCCTGAGCTTCGCTCTTAGCGAATCACCTGGACCGGTGATATGCGTTCCGGCGCGCGTACCGTAGATGTCGTGCCTGATATTCCGTTCGGCTTCGCGCTTCCCGGTGGTCAACCACCAGACCCCAACGACCCTGCCGCCATGCAGCAGTTCATGGCCCAGCTGCAACAGATGCTCGCCGCGCCGGGCAGCGGCCCGGTCAACTGGGACCTGGCCCGCCAGGTAGCGGCCAGCCAGCTCGCCACGACCGGCGACCCGGCCGTCACGCCGTACGAGCGCAACGCGGTGGAAGAGGCACTCCGACTGGCCGACCTGTGGCTGGAGCCCACCTCCGCGCTGCCGTCGGGCATCCACAGCCTGGTCTCGTGGAACCGCAACGAGTGGATCTACAAGACCCTCGACGTCTGGCGCAAGCTCTGCGACCCGGTCGCCGCCCGGATGGTCGGGGCCATGGGTGACCTGGTGCCGCCGGAGGCCCGCGCCCAGCTCGGCCCGATGCAGTCCATGGTCGCCACCCTCGGCGGCGCGCTCTTCGGCGGCCAGCTCGGACAGGCGCTCGGCTCGCTCGCCGCCGAGGTGCTCTCGGCCGGCGACATCGGGCTACCGCTCGGCCCGGCCGGCACCGCCGCGCTGATCCCCGCCAACATCAAGGCGTACGGCGAGGGCCTGGAGCTGCCCGAAGACGAGGTACGCCTCTACGTCGCCCTGCGCGAGGCGGCACACCAGCGACTCTTCCAGCACGTGCCGTGGCTGCGGGGACACGTCCTCACCGCCGTGGAGATGTACGCCTCCGGCATCACCGTCAACCGGGAGGCGATCGAGGAGGCGATGGGTCGGGTCGACCCGACCAACCCGGAGTCGATGCAGGCGATGGCCCTGGAGGGGATCTTCACGCCGGAGGACACCCCGGCGCAGAAGGCCTCCCTGGCCCGGCTGGAGACCGCGTTGGCCCTGGTCGAGGGCTGGGTCTGCCACGTCGTCGACAGCGCGGCCGGGGAACGGCTGCCCAACGTGGTCCGGCTCGGCGAGGCGTTCCGCCGCCGGCGGGCCGCCGGTGGTCCGGCCGAGCAGACCTTCGCGGCGCTGGTCGGGCTGGAGTTGCGCCCGCGCCGGCTCCGCGAGGCCGCCGCCCTCTGGGCCGCGCTGACCGAGCACCGGGGCATCGCCGGTCGGGACGCCCTCTGGGGCCACCCCGACCTACTCCCCTCCGGCGAAGACTTCGCCGACCCCGAGACGTTCGCCCGGTCCCAGCTCGACCTCGGTGATCTGGGCGACTTCGGCGACTTCAACTTCGACAAGCCCGAGTGAAAGGAAGGGCCCCTTCTTATCGTTTTTTGCATAAGAAGGGGCCCTTCCTAACACCTCAGCGGGCGAGCAATGCCCGAGTGAGCTCCCAGCCTTCGATGGCTGGGTCGAGGGTGGGCAGATCGGCGGGACCGCCCAGCCGACGCCAGCCGGGCGTCGCCGCCACCTCGCCGGGGCGTGTCGCGGCGGACCGCAGCCCGGTGAGGTCCGCCGTATCCAGGTCGATCTCCGGCAGCCAGTCCGGCGCGGGCAGGCGTACGGCGACGCCGAGCAGTCCACCTCCGCCGCTGTTCGGTGCCACCGCCACGGTACGACTCGACAGCGGGCGCAACAGCTTGCCCAGGATCAGTCCAGGTACGTCCGGCGCGTCCGCGGCGAGCACGGCCACCTGGTCGTACCCATCGGCGGCGGTAGCAGCGGCGACGGCGTTGACGGTCCGGGTCGGAACGTCGTAGATCGGCATCCCGGGCCAGGCCACGACATCAGCCAGGGGGCGGTCGGCGGCGACCACCGCGATCGCTGGGTCCACCCCGTTGAGGGTGGCGATCAGGTCCACCACGTCCTCGGCCAGCGCGGCCCGCCAGGTCGTCGGATCAGTCCCAGCGGGTGCCCAGCCAATCGGCCCGGGCAGCACCACCACCGTACGTCGCACCATCCGCTGAGGGTAGCCAGCGGCGGGCTGACCTCAGCGGCACCGCGCGGGGGCGATCATGATGTCTCCGCCGCGTCGTCCGGGAGCCGGCTCAATCGTCCGGCGCCGGCTCGATTACGTCACGGGGCCGGCTCGATTACATCTGGGGCCCGGCTCGATCGCCGTCACAGGGCCGGCTCGATTACGTCACGGGGCTGGCTCGATGCCGGAGGCGGCAATGCCCTCCAGGTAACCCCGCGCCCGTTCGGCCTTCGGATAACGCCCGACCAGCGCCCAGAAGCGGGCGTTGTGGTTGGGCACCACAAGGTGGGCCAACTCGTGCAGGAGCACATAGTCGATCACCCAGTCGGGCATGTCCTGGATCCGGTGCGAGATACGAATCGTTCGGTCGGCGGGGGTACACGAACCCCACCGGCTGTTCTGGTTGGTCACCCAGCGGACGCTGTCCGGGATGGCCCCCGCACCGTGCTCGCTCAGATAGCGGCCGATCAGGCGACGGGCTCGTACCAGCAGTTCGTCGTCGGTACGGACGAGCCGCTTCTCGCGGGCGGCGAGTCTGGCGAGCATCCGGTCAACCCACTCGCTCTCCTCCGCGCGGGAGAACTGGTCCGGGATGAGCACGACGATCCGCTCACCATCGCGATAGGCGGACACCGTCCGGCGCCGACGCTGACTGCGCCGTACCTCGACGACCGGCTTTCGCGCCCCAGCCATTACTGGCCCGCGCAGCCCCGGGTTCCGCTCACGAAGGAAAGCTAATGGGTAATGACCAGGGGACCGCAAGAGTCAACGCGCCGACGAGCGCCAGAAAAACACCGGTTAGGGATGAATCGTCCTAGAAAATTCTTGCCCGAAATTCAGAAACGATCTTTCCGGGGCAGCCCAGACGCCCCACCTCGCCAGGGCCAGCCATCCCGACCCGCCAGGTCCAGTCACCCCGACCCGTACGACATGCCTGGGCGCTCGCTGCCGTACGACCACACCGTAAACGATCACTCCCCGTGTTGATTCCGGAGGCCGTCCGCGAGGCATATTGGGCGCTTCACCCGGCGTGTCCCTGCGAAACTGACTTATCCGACCTATTACGGCATGCACACTCTCGTCGTCGGCTTCCTCACAGTGTCGATGCATTGCCGACATGGGACCACCCACATCTGGGTAGGGTCCGCGGACCGGCGGTCACGTGGGTGGCCGCGGAGAAACCCCGGCGCCGGGGCTACCTGGCCCGCCGTCGGGGGCCCGCCCGGATACGCAAGATCTGGCGGGCCAAGGACGAGGAGGGCATCGTGGCTGAGAAGGCCCAGACCTACAACGGTTACTGCGTTAAGTGCAAGGAAAAGCGCGACTTCGAGGGCACCGTCGAGGTCTCCAAGACCGGCATGAACATGGCCAAGGGCAAGTGCCCGGTCTGCAGCACGACAGTCAACCGGATCCTGGGTAAGGCGAAGGTCTGACCAGGTTCCGGTAAGCACGAACCGCGGGAAGGGGCGGCCGGCCGGGCGCCCCCGGCCCCGGCCCGCCACCCCCGCCCCCCCCCCCCCAACGCACCCCC